>SLSZ01000134.1 GCA_007130125.1 Bacteroidales bacterium | reverse complement strand
TTATTATTAAAATTTATTTGTCTGTGATCTTATTTTATAGGTAATTTTGCAAAAATTTTCAATTACCGTATGGTTATGAACAAGTTTGATGCATTTTCTGCCACCCTTGATAATTCCAGCAACATTTTCACAACAGGGACATCCGGTGAAATTGTATCAAACAATTATGAATACTTGCCTACTCATTCCAGCTCTGTAATTATACACCCCCATAAATTTGCAAAGAGAGATACTTCAAATAACGTTTCTCAAATCAATCAAGATCCATCGTATAATCAGGCTGATACTATTGCACCGGTAATACATGAAGAACCTCCTGCGGTTAATGAAGTAACAGACACAATTTCCATTGACCATGAAGAGATTCCAGCTTCAAAGCAGGACACCATTGCTGCCCCGGAACCAACGGGAGAAGAGCAGATCACTGAAGAGCCCGAGCAGCCAACACCTGCCGTATCTCCTCCAAAAAGAATACATCCGGATTCATTGTTTACCGTTGAAGCTGATCCGCAGTTTTTCGAAACAACCGATAGTGTTTTTGAAACAACTGAACCCGCGGTTAATTATTTTGGAGAACATCAACTTCAACCACAAAATCCAATCAGGGAAAGAGAAAAACCCGAAAGTGCCGACTGGGCTTTACCTTTATTAATATTAAGCATCTTTTGTGTTGCTATAACAAAATACCGGTTTTATGGACGTTTCAAACAAATACTCTCTGCTTCTATAGTTACTCGCTATTTTAACCAGATGGAGCGCGAGGGTAGTCTGTTTAATGAACGATTATCTTTTTTGTTATTTGCAAATTTTCTTATCGTGCTCTCAATGCTTGCTTATCAGACCTTTGACCATTTGTCCGTTCTGGAAAGTTTTTATTTATCTAATCCTTTAAAAATTGTATTTATAACAATATTAGTTTTAACGGTTTTCTTTACCGTAAAATATTTTGTTCTTCATTTCCTGGGCTGGGTTTTTAAAGCAGTTTATGCAGCTATTGCATATTTTAAGAACATCCTGATATTCAACATGATAATTGGCATAATTTTGCTGCCATTAGTTTTTATTCAAACTTTTGTGCCTTCCGATATTATTTTGTATACTTCATGGGGTATTCTGATTCTGGCAAATCTGTTAAAATTAGCAAGAGGAGTGCTTATTGGCCATAACACAACTCATTTTTCAGGGTATTATTTAATTTTGTACCTTTGTGGCGTTGAAATTGTTCCTTTATTATTAATTTTTAAGTTTTCATTTGATTATTTAAACACAATAACAGATCTTAATCAAGTCATGGCAGTAGTTTTAAGCATCTCTACATAATAAACAAAACAACATAAGTTCTATTGCTATACATAACACATTTTGAAATATTTAAACAAAAACGTTATAAATCGTGAAAATAAAAAAAGTATTGATTTCACAACCGGAGCCTGAAAACAGCGAAAAGTCTCCCTTTAATGATCTTGTTGAACAGTTTAACCTTGACTTAACTTTTCGTAAATTCATAAGGATTGAAAGAATTGGTGCTAAAGAGTTTCGTAAGCAAAGAATTAATATTCCTGATTATACAGCTATTATTTTCACTTCCAAAAATGCTGTTGACCATTTCTTCGGGCTTTGTGAAGAGTTGCGCGTAACGATTGATGACTCTATGAAGTATTTTTGCACCTCGGAAGCAATTGCTCTTTATTTGCAAAAATATATTCAATACAGGAAGCGGAAAATCTTTTTTGGAAAGAATAACTTTGAGGATCTGCTTGAGATCATAAAAAAACAAAAAGGAGAGAAGTTTATCTTCCCTTGTGCCGAAAATCATAAAAAGGATATTCCTAAACTCCTAACTCAAAACAAGATAAAATTTGTCTCTGCTCCAATTTATCGTACCGTTTCAGAAGACCTTTCTGATTTTGACATTGATAATTATGACTTGCTTGTATTTTTCAGCCCATTTGGAATAAAGTCACTGAAAGAGAATTTTCCGGATTTTAAGCAAGGGAAAAAGTTAATTGCAGCTTTTGGAAACGTAACAGCTGAAGCAGTTAAAGAAGCCGGGCTGGAGTTAAACATCTGCGCACCCACCAAAACAGCCCCATCCATGACGATGGCTATAGAGGAGTATTTGAAAAACCACAAATAATTTTTTTGTGCAGCTTCAGCAGTAATACCTGTCCTTTATTTACTCTTAAACATTCTAAAATGGCTGCAATGTGTCAATTAAGAAAAAGTGAAAGGCTGAACAACCACAAGCTGAAAAAGCTTCTTTTTAACAATGGATGCTCTTTCAAAACATATCCATTTATGGTTTACTGGTATGTTTTTTCAAAAAATGATTTCCTTTATAAAAACTCGCCAAGCACCTTTGCTGCTGCTCCATTGGAAAACAACAAGCCAGGGTTTAAAAAAATTCATTATGATATTTCAGGAAACGTTTTGCCACAATCAGCAGTTTTTATATTCCCTGCAAAAGCAATTTTTACTGTTTCAAAAAAAAATGTTAAAAATGCTTCTGATAGAAATCATATAAAACGGCTGGTCAAAGAAGCCTACCGAAAAAACAAATCTTCCTTTTATTCGTTTCTTAAGGAAAAAGGCTTGTTATGTTTGGTCGCTTTTAACTATATTGGTACTCAACCGCCCAAGCAAGAGAACATAGAAAAACATTTAGTTGTATCTTTACAAAATATAATTAAAGAGATTAAGAAAAAAATAACCGCAAACCCGAGCATTGAAGACAAATGAACCGTTTAAAAAAAATACCGGCGCTTTTTCTAATTATTTTAATAAAATTTTATCAGGGAGCTATTTCGCCTTATCTAATGCCATCTTGTAGGTATCAGCCAACATGTTCGCAATATGGGGTTGAAGCCATCAGCAAGTATGGTTTTTTAAAAGGCGGGTGGCTCACCGTGCGAAGGTTTGCATCCTGTAATCCCTGGGGCGGGTCGGGGTTTGACCCTGTGCCTTAAAAATAACAGTGCTTAATAACAGACAATGCTTATTGAATCAATATCTCATATTTAAAAATATAAAACTCAAAAAATTGCTAACAATGAAAACAATCTCACGTCTGAAAAACCATATAAAAAAGGGTGCTATATCCATCTCTCTTATTGTAGTCTTGCTAGTGTCAGGTGGTTTTGCCAGCAAGAATTTTGAAATAGCTAAAAACCTGGATATTTATGCAACACTTTTCAGGGAGCTTTATGTAAACTATATTGAAGAAATAGATCCTTCAGAACTGATTCAGACCAGCATAAACGAAATGCTTGCTACACTTGACCCTTACACCAACTTTATATCTGAGTCTGAGGTTGAAGATTACCGGTTTATGACTACCGGCCAATATGGTGGTGTAGGTGCGTTAGTAGGAACTCGCAACTCACAGATAGTTATCACAGAGCCATATGAAGGTTTCCCGGCCCAGGAGGCAGGTTTGAAAGCCGGAGATGTGATATTGCAGGTCAACGGCAGGTCAACAGAAGATTACGACTCGGAAGAAATCGCAGAGTTGCTCAAGGGGCAGGCCGGCACTACCGTTGAATTGTTAATCCAACGAAAGGAAGAAAAAGACCCTTTTAAAGTAAGTCTAAAACGGGAGATAATTAAAATAGACAACATCCCCTATTATGGTGTATTAGACAACAAAACAGGATATATCAAACTTACCGGGTTCACTCAAAACGCCGGAAGAGAAGTTCGTGATGCTTTCAATGAACTGCGGGACGAACATGATATAGAATACTTCATACTAGACTTAAGGGATAACGGAGGAGGCCTTCTTAACGAAGCTGTAAACATTACAAACCTTTTTATTGACAGGAACAAAAAGATTGTTAGTACAGAAGGCCGCCTCGAAGATCGTAACACAACACACCACACTCTTAACAACCCGGTTGACCTCGATATCCCGCTGGCTGTATTGGTCAACAGACAAAGTGCTTCAGCCTCGGAAATCGTGGCAGGCGCTATACAAGATTATGACAGAGGGGTTATAATAGGAGAAAGAACTTTTGGAAAAGGATTGGTACAAAACGTCGTTCCTCTTAGCTATAATACTCAACTTAAAGTGACTGTAGCAAGATACCTGATACCAAGCGGTAGAAGTATTCAGGCTATAGATTATGCAATCAGACACGAGGATGGTAGTGTTTCAAGAATACCCGATTCCCTTAAAACATCTTTTGAAACAAAAAACGGAAGAGTGGTATATGACGGTGGCGGAATAGAACCTGATATAAAAGTCGATCCTAAAAAATATAGCAATATATCACAAGCTTTGCTAAGAAACTTCCTGATATTCGACTTTGCAACCAAGTTTCACCGTGAGAACCCTGAAATAGCAGAGGCAAAAAACTTTAAAATAACCGATGAAATATATCTTCAATTCCTGGAATATATCTCAGATAAAGACTATGATTATAAAACCGATAGTGAAAGAAAACTGGCAGAACTTAAAAAAGCTCTTGAAAAAGATAAATACTACGAAGACTTTAAAGACCATATGTCTGAACTTCAAAACCAAATAAAAGCTGCAAAAGAAGAAGACCTTGAAACATTTCAGGACGAAATCAGGTATTTGCTTCTTATAGAGATAGTACCCAGATACTATTACCAGCGTGGCCGTGTTGAGGCTTCTTTATCAGAAGACAAAAACATAGAAAAAGCTGTTGAATTATTAAACTACACGGAAAGGTATAACGATATACTATCTGTTATTGAAGAAGAAAACATTCAAAAACAATAATTTTAACACAGCAGGCATTTTAATGTTATAAAAACATTATCCGTCTTAAAAAACTATTGTCTGTTACTATTTCAAAATTAACCGTTACAATAAGCAAAAATGAACAAATTAACTAAAATTGTAGCAACAATATCAGACCTTAAATGCGAAGTTGCCTTTTTGGAAAAGCTTTTTAAAGCAGGGGTAAATGTCGTAAGGCTCAATACCGCACATCAGGGGCCGGAAGAAACATTAACTGTAATAAAAAATGTCAGGGAAATTAGCCATAAAATCCCTTTTATGCTTGACACCAAAGGTCCTGAAATACGAACTGCTTTGGGGGAAGATCTTGAAGTGAAACAAAACGATATTCTTCGCGTCGTTGGTGACCCAAATAAGCGGTCCGGCAAAGATTCTCTTTTTGTTACTTATAAAGATATTTGCAAAGACATTAAGAAGGGTGGCAAAATACTTATTGACGACGGTGATATTGAAATGGTAGTGGTTGCAAAACATTCTTCTCACCTTTTATGCAGAGTTGAAAACAGCGGCACTATCAAACCCCGTAAAAGCGTTAACATACCGGGTGTGCCTGTGAGGCTGCCGGCTCTTTCGGAAAAAGACCGTGATTATATAGACTTTGCCGTGAAAAACGATATAGCCTTCATTGCACATTCTTTTGTGCGCTCCAAAGAAGACGTGCTGGAAATACAAGAAATACTTAACCGCTATAAAAGCAAGATCAAAATTATAGCCAAGATAGAAAACCAGCAGGGCATTAACAATATAGATGAGATCCTGGAAAATGTTTATGGAATAATGATCGCACGTGGAGATTTGGCCATTGAAGTTCCTGCTGAAAAAATTCCCGTTATCCAGAGAAACCTTGTAAAAAAATGCATGCGCAACAAAAAAGCTGTAATAATAGCTACCCAGGTTTTGCATAGCATGATAAAAAGTCCCCGGCCTACCAGGGCCGAAGTTACCGACATTGCAAATGCAGTATTTACAGGCACTGATGCAATAATGCTGAGCGGAGAAACAGCCTATGGCAAATATCCTGTCGAAGCAGTGCAGATCATGAGCAAAACAATCATCGAAGCCGAGGCGAATATTCCATTCATACGCGAACATGAGGTCTTGCCTCATGATAATGAGGTCTCCGTTTTCCTTTCAAAAACAGCTGTAAATGCTTACGATAAGCTTAAAACCAAAGCCATAATAACTGATACCGATACAGGCAAAACGGCACGCTATCTTGCTGCCTTTCGGGGGCCGGTGCCTATTTACGCCCAGTGCTACGAAAAAAGAGTTATGAGAGAGCTTGCTCTTAGCTTTGGTGTGCAAGCCGACTTTATGGATGTAGAAACTTCAAAAAAAGAATTTATACGCACAACCCTTAACAACCTCCTGGAAGCTAAAGAAATCAAAAAGAAAGATATGGTAGCTGTCCTGGCAGGCAACTTCGGGAAAAAAGCAGGGCCATCTTTTGTTGAAATAAGTACAGTAAAAAATATGCTGACATAACTGGCACAAAGAAACCGGCCTTTACGCAACACACTATCTACTGCCAGCGGAGAGTTTTTACAAGGTGATCGACATCTTCTTTCAAAAAGTCAATAACCGGGGCAAGGCTGTCATTGTTGGGTGTAACATTAAAATATAATGCCCCCCTTAGAAAATTATCAAGGCTGTCGGTTACATAAAACTGCACTGTAGAAGCCACTTCTGACCCTTCAATAAAATATACCATTCCATAAACCTTATTGTCCTGGATCATTACAACCTCTTCATTAATAGCTGTAGCTTTTGGTATCTGTTTGTTGGTAAAGCTTCTGGCATCCTCAGCATATGTGTGCAGATTGCCGATCTTGCCAGAAACATCCTTGTATGTAAGGTGCAGGGTTGCGGAAAAATCAGGGAAATTCAGGTCAGCCCAATAAGGCTCTGCATAATCACTTTCATCAGGTACAACCTCGCCATACAAAGGATACTCAAAAGTATAAGGATAGGTGGTATCAAAAGAAACATACTCTTTTTCAGGCAAATCAATTCTGAAAAAACCACGTCGCTTCGGACTGTAGTCAGAATCACACGACAAGAACGTCAGTGTCAAACTGAAGATCAAACATATTATGATGAATAACTGCTTATGCATTTTATAAATTTACAATAGTTGTTAAAACACTTATTTTCACACCATCATTTCCGGGTGCAGGCAAAATTAAATTGCAGTTAAATAACCACAAAGTAATGCCATTTATTGCCTTAAAATAATTACTTTTTCAATCTTACCTTAATACTCTTTATCCTTCGTTGATCAACGGAGTCAATAATAAACTCCATGTTTTTAAAATTGATACTGTCGCCCTGTTTTGGGAGCTCTTTTTTTATCTCCAGGATCAAACCTGCCAGGGTATCTGCTTCGCCTTTTATACTTTCAATAGATTCACTCTTTATTCCTGTTATTTTGCAAAAATCATTGAGTAAAGTTTTCCCTTCAAAGACGTAATTCGACTCATCAATTTTTGAGAAAATGGTTTCCTCTATATCAAATTCATCAGTAATTTCTCCGACAATTTCTTCTATTATGTCTTCCAGGGTAATTATTCCTGATGTTCCTCCATACTCATCAACAACAACGGCAAGGTGGATTTTCTTTTCCTGGAATTCTTTTAAAAGGTCGCTGATCTTTTTACTTTCAGGAACAAAAAAGCTGTTACGTACAAGCTTCTGCCATTTAAAGTTTTTATCTTCACTCTCCAGGTATGGCAACAGATCTTTGATATATAATATGCCTGTTACTTTATCGAAATTTTCCTTATAAACAGGGATTCTGCTATAACCTGCTCCTGAAATAATTTTCAGCAACTCATTAAAAGGAATGTTTACTTCCACAGAAACCACATCCAGCCGCGGCTTCATTATCTCGCGGGCATAAATGTTGCCAAACTGTACTATACCCTGTAGTATCTTTTTGTCTTCCTCGGTGGTTTTTTCATCAGAAGCTATTTCAAGTGCATGTGAAAGCTCTTGCATGCTTATACTTTGATTTTTATTAGCAAGCTTCTTGTCAATAAAATTGGTTGATTTCACAAGCAATGAGCTAAACGGATAAAATATCTTCCGGCAAAACACCAAAGGCGGAGCCATAATGCTGGCAAAACGCATAGGGTACTGCGCTGCATAGATCTTTGGCAACACTTCAGCAAACAAAAGAATAATGAAAGTTATAACAATGACCTGTAAAATAAACCCTAGTAAGGGATGAAGAGTAAAGTCAAACATCGTGCGGCTCACAAAAGTAGACAGAATAATTATTGCAATATTCAGAAAGTTGTTTGCTATCAGTATTGTTGCAAGCAAGCTCTTGGGGCGCTCCAAAAGGTTGAGCTTCATCCGTGAATTACGGGTGTTTTTCTCGCGCAAACGATCAAGATGCTTTGTTTTCAATGAAAAAAACGCTACCTCAGAGCCTGAAACCATTGCCGAAAAAAACAAAAGCACTACTATTAAAACCAAGCCTGTTACAACCTCTATGGATAATTCGTTAATAAAAGACGTGGTGCTTAACAACAGGTATAAAAGTAATTCAGATGTATCTTCCAAGTTGTGTTATTGTTTTTTTATGTATGCAAATTTAATAATTTTTAAAGCATCTGTTTTTTAATTAAGAAAAAACCTGAAAATTTACTGTTTAACAAACCCCTGGTAGCAAAATCCTTAAAAGATATTTAAGCGTTCTTTAAAAAATGGGCTCTTAATGCCCCTGCCTGCATCTCATGATAGCCGGCCCTTTGTCTTCTTCCCAGAGAAAACAGTGTTAATCATACCGGTTAGATCAACATTCAGTGCCGGTGAAATAGTTTTAATAAACACAAGCAAAATCAACGGGAAAAAAGCTGTGTTCAAATCCTGCGGGATCCACTGCCAAAGGAATATAAATAAAGCCGATATGACTAAAGTGATCCTGAAATACAACCTTGAAAAATTGTTTAGCTTTTTAAAATGATATTGATAGAAAAAATAAACATGTGTAGGCAACGACCATAAAAGGTTCATGTTGCTGTTGGTTGCAACATGCTCGGAGGCAAACCAAAGGAACATGATGGTAAGTCCGTTTATGCACAGCAGGGAGAAAAATATCATATCGAATATTCTTGTAACCCTCCTTTTTACCATGCTAAAAAGTCCTAACGCAAACACCAGCCAACATACTAAAACGGGAGTCAGAGGATGAGGTGGTTGACGGACAAGCTCTTCTTCAAGCAGTACTCTGTGCTCGCTGACCAACGGGCTGCCATCAGCCATTCTTGCCGAAGCAAAAGCAAGATACATTTCATCGGGTAAAAACATATATTCGTATGGTGTGGCAACCTTATCGCTAGGCAAACCAAGGACTATGTCTATTCCAAATTTGTTCCACGGCATCTTTTCAAGGTAAGGTTCCAGCAAATCGCGGAACGTCCTAGAAGTTGTTTCATAAGAGTCCTCATACCATTGAACTAGAAAAAGGTCATCTATTATATCCCTTATACGTGTTGCGCAATTATCATAAAAAAAGTCATACTGGTAATACCTGTTTTCCGGGAGTGCATTTTCCTCCAAAAATTCAAATATCCTTTGCTTTTCCTGTTTGCTGAGATCCAAAACCTGCTCGTAGACAGCACGTCCTTCCATGCGGTACTCCAGCTCATAAAGCCTGTATGAGGTAACAGACAACATATACATCAGTTGCCCACGTGCAAACTTCAAATAAAAGTTTGGTGTGTCAAAGTCAAACGTACCATAATTATAAACCTTGTCAATGTTGTTCTCCGGATCATCAACACGAAGTGCGCTGTGTCCGAAAATTGAATACAGCTCTTCGCCGGGAGAAGAGGTCAGCATGGTAACTTCAGCACTTTCAGAAAGAACTGGTGTACTCGTGCCGGCACCGGCATCAACCGTAAAAAAACAAAGTGCCACCAAAGCACTTACTGAAAGTTTTTTTAAATAAGAATAAAATAAATTTGTCATTTTTAAATTGTGTAGATTTGCAAAAATACAATTTCCGGAATAACTTTTCGAAAATGAAATGACATCCAATGAACAAAAGAACCCTGTATTACTTATTTAATCACACTCTAATTGCTCCTAATGGAGTTAAGTTGTAAAATATCACAACAATATCTTTAATAAAGCATATACCAAACCCTCTTAAATATTAATTAAAACAGGCTTTTTTTAAATATTAAGATGTTTTATTATAAACAGCACCTCAAAATAATATTTAGCCCGATTTAGCCAAAACAAGTTTTTTTTAGCATCTCCTTAATACCAAAACAAAAAATTTTTTATCTTTGCACCTTAATTTTTGGCAGGAATAAGCCTTTTATCGGTTTCTATCAAACTTATCAACAATTATTTGTTAATAAATTTGCTGGAAACAAATAATAGTTTTACCTTTGCAGCCCCTAAATTAATAAGGGGCTTATAGTTTTTATATTTTTATGATTCAGCAAATTAGATAAAATTATACAATGGATACATTGAGTTACAAGACGGTTTCTGCAAACAAGAACACAGTAAACAAAGAGTGGTTATTAGTAGACGCAGAAAATGTGGTGCTTGGCAGGCTGGCATCAAAAGTGGCAAAGCTTTTAAGAGGCAAGCACAAGACCAACTTTACACCACATGTTGATTGCGGCGATAATGTTATCATTATTAATGCCGACAAATTCATTCTTTCAGGTAAAAAAGAAGACCAGAAAGAATATATCAGGCACACGGGATACCCCGGTGGGCAAAGATCTTACTCGGTCAAACAAATAATGAACAAAAAGCCGACCTTCATAGTTGAAAAAGCTGTAAAAGGAATGTTGCCAAAAAACAAGCTTGGCGCAGAGCTTTTTCGCAATCTGAATGTATATGCTGACAACAAACA
Source organism: Bacteroidales bacterium (assembly GCA_007130125.1). Classification (GTDB taxonomy): domain Bacteria; phylum Bacteroidota; class Bacteroidia; order Bacteroidales; family UBA7960; genus PUKZ01. The sequence continues at coordinate 15,516 of SLSZ01000134.1, read as the reverse complement.
TCCACATGAAGCTCAAAAACCAAAAAAAATCAATCTTAATTCAATAAAATAACAATGGAAGTTATAAATACAATAGGCAGAAGAAAAACTGCGATTGCAAGAGTCTATCTTAAGCCCGGAAAAGGGAGCATAACGGTAAACAACAAGGATTATAAAGAATACTTCCCTGTGGGTACACTAAGGTATGTTGTTACCCAGCCGTTAGAACTTACAAACAACGCAGACAAGTTTGATATAAAAGCCAACCTTACAGGTGGTGGTATTAAAGGTCAGGCCGAAGCGTTAAGCTTAGCCGTTTCCAGGGCGCTTAACGAATCAAACAGCGAACTGAGGCCGGCGCTTAAAGAAAAAGGGCTGCTCAGAAGAGACCCGAGAATGGTTGAAAGAAAAAAACCGGGTCAAAAGAAAGCAAGGAAGAAATTCCAGTTCAGCAAACGCTAAAAATTTTTGTACAGGAAAACTTATAATATTAATATGGCAAGAACAAATTATCAAGAGTTATTAGATGCAGGTGTGCATTTCGGTCACTTGAAAAGGAAATGGAACCCAAATATGGCCCCATATATTTTTATGGAGCGCAACGGCATACACATTATAGATCTTAATAAAACTATTGCTAAAGTTGACGAAGCAGCTGCTGCTATGAAGCAAATAGCAAGATCAGGCAAAAAAATATTGTTCGTTGCAACAAAAAAGCAGGCAAAAGACGTTGTCGAACAATTGGTCAAGCCAATTAACATGCCTTATGTTACCGAAAGATGGCCCGGCGGTATGCTCACAAACTTCGCCACAATACGCAGAGCCGTTAAGAAAATGTCTGCTATTGATAAAATGGCTACAGATGGCACTTTCGACAATATGAACAAAAAAGAAAGGCTGCACATAACACGAGAAAGAGCTAAGCTGGAAAAACTTCTCGGAAGCATCGCTGACCTGAACAGGCTTCCTGCAGCACTGTTTATAGTTGATATCACCAAAGAACATATCGCAGTCGCGGAAGCTAAAAAACTTAATATCCCAACATTTGCAATTGTTGACACAAACTCCAACCCAAACAGTGTTGACTTCCCTATTCCTGCAAACGACGATGCATCAAAAGCTATTCACGCAATAGTCAAAAAAATGGTCGAAGCAATACAGGAAGGTATGGAAGAAAGAAAATATGAAAAGGATAAGGCCGCTGAAGAAGAAGAAAAAGCAGAAAAAGAAGAGGCCGACAAAAAAACTGAAGGTGTTACGGATGAGGAGTATGACATCCCTGATCTTATAGACGATGACGATGAAATAGAAGCAAAAAAAGCAAAAGCAGGGAAAAAAGCTCTCAAGGAAGATGAAAGCACAGATGATAAGAAAAAGGGACTAAAAAGCCCCAGGGGATCAGCCAAAAAAGCAACAACAAAAAAATAACAAGGAAGAAGAGTATTTATTAATATAACTTGAAAAACAGATACTGATATTATGACAAAGATAACAGCTGCGGAAGTTAATAAATTGCGCCAATCAACAGGCGCCGGAATGATGGATTGCAAAAAAGCCCTGACAGAATCAAACGGTGATTTTGACAAGGCTGTTGATATATTGCGTAAAAAAGGACAGAAAGTAGCTAGCAAAAGAGCTGACAGACAAGCTAATGAAGGTGTGGTGCTGGCAAAAACAAATAAAGATGCAACATTTGCTGCTACTATCATGCTCAATAGCGAAACCGACTTTGTTGCTAAAAATGATGAGGTAATTTCCCTGGCAAAAAGCATTCTTGATGTGGCAATAGAAAAAGCACCTGCAACTCTGGATGAGCTTAAAAAAGCCGATATGAACGGACGTACCGTTGAAGAAAATGTTACCGACATGATTGGCAAGACAGGCGAAAAGCTTGAGCTCAGCTGCTACGAAACAGTGAAAGGTGAAAAAACTTATGCATATACACACTCTAACAACAAAGTAGCTTCGATAGCTGCAATGAACAAAAAAGATACAAGCCGCATCGACGAAATCGGAAAAGATGTTGTAATGCAAATAGCAGCTATGTCTCCCGTATCATTAGATAAAGATAGCGTGCCACAGGATGTTATTGACAGGGAGCTTGAAGTTGGAAAAGACCAGGCTCGCCAGGAAGGAAAACCCGAAGAGCTGCTGGAAAAAATAGCAATGGGTAAACTAAATAAGTTCTACAAAGAAAACACACTACTAAACCAGGACTTTATCAAAGACAGCAAAAAGTCAGTTAAACAAATGATAACCGAAGATGATAAAGACCTTACTGTAACAGAATTTAAAAGACTGGCGCTGGGACAGTAATTGAGTTTGGTTTGTAAAATTATAGAAAAGCCGCTGCCCTGAAAGGTAGCGGCTTTTTTTTGCAATCTTAAACTTCCAACACCAATTTCCTCTATTGTAATATTAATCTTGCAATACTGCCGGGTTTATATATGCAATCTTGAGCATAAATCAAAAAACTTTTATACCTTTATATTTAATTCAAATCAAAATCTTTTTAAAATCCGGTCTGGGAAAACTCCATGTTATTTAACACTAAGGTTTTAAAAAAAAGCTATGCACTATTAGCACCTCGCAGACGAAAAAGCATAATAGGGCTATCGCTTTTATCTATTCCGGGATCTTTGTTCGAAATTATAGGTTTGGGTTCAATCCCTGCTTTCTTATATTTATTGTTTTCACCGGAGGTGTTAGAAGGCAGGTGGTTTGTTCCAAATTTCGTTATAACTTTTTTTCAGAAATCTCCTGATACATCTTTACTATTCTTCTCCTTATTTATAATTTCTGTTTTTGTATTAAAAAACATTTTTGTAATAAAAGTTCAAAAAGCAAAGCTTAAAGTTTTTTACAAAGAACAAACCAGGATAAGTAAATTATTGTTCGAAAAATATCTTTCAGCTCCATTTCTAATTACTTATGGCCGAAATTCATCAGAATACCTCAGAAACCTCAACAGCGAAGTCTTCGTAGTCTTTAATCAGTTTTTAATACCTTTTAGCAACCTGTTTTCTGATTTTATTTTCCTTGTATTGGTTTTTACATTTTTACTTTTTGTGAACTTTTGGATAACTATCCTGTCAGCCTTTTTCTTGTTATTAGGTGGATATTTGTTTTTTTTCCTTTATCAAAAAAAACTCAAATATTTCGGCAGAGAAGAGTTTCACCACAGAAAAAAGCGTCATAAAATTGTTACTGAAGCCTTTGGCGGGTTGAAAGAGATTGTTTTTTACAATAAACTTAACCAGTTCGCACAGGCACTTCAAGTCAGCTCTGAAAACACAGCTGCAGCCATGCAACACCGTTTTATGGCAGCTTTTAAAATTCGCCCTTTTATTGAAATAATGGCTGTCGCCGGAATTCTGTTAATAACCCTTTTTCTGACATTTCAAAACAAAGAGCCGTCGCAAATTATGCCACTGATAGCTCTTTTTGCCGCAACAGCAATACGCTTGTTGCCCGTGTTCAAAAACTCCATTTTAAATATTAGCATGTTAAAATACAACCAGGCGTCTGTAAATATGATAATAAACGATTTGAATGACCCCTCATTTTCTGCGCAAAAACCAAAACCGAAAAGCATTTATGAATCCAATGCTGATAGTATTTTCCCAATCAAACTAAATAACATAGAATTCTCCTATCCCGGCAGAAATCAAAAAATATTATATGACATATCATTTGAGATTCCCAAAGGTGCAATTGTTGGCATTACAGGCAAAACAGGTGCTGGGAAAAGCACTATTACAGATCTCATTGCAGGAATATTTCCACCGGAAAAAGGATCAATTAAAGCTGGCAAACATGACTTTTTAAAACAAAAAGATATTATCAAAAACAAAATCAGCTACACTCCACAAAACCCTTTTCTTCTTGATGATACAATAGAGCAAAACATAACTTTTTCCTCTGCAAATGATTTTATAGATAAAGACCGGTTGTTGTTTGCGGTTGAAAACGCACAGTTAGGTGATTTTATTGGGAGCTTACCCGAGGGTTTGTTGACAATGACCGGAGAAAAAGGTGTTCGGCTATCAGCAGGCCAAATTCAAAGAATTGGAATAGCAAGGGCAATATATGCTAATCCGGAATTTTACATTTTTGATGAATCAACATCGGCCCTTGATGTTGGAACCGAAAGGTTGTTTATCAACAGTTTTGTAAACAAACAAACAGATAAATCTTTTTTATTCGTTACCCACCGTATTCAATTAATGAAAAAATGCACATTTGTTGTGTTTTTGGAAAACGGAATGGTTTCAGATATCGGCGATTATAACCTTTTAAAAGAAAAATCCGTAAAATTTAATAGGTTTTTAGCCGAAAGTCAGTGATTTTATATGATTGAAAAACTGATTATGTTATTTTTTTAATGTTCTTTACGATAAAAAACCATATTTTTGTAATGTAACCAAAACTTTTCTGCTATGAAATGCATAAAAAACCTTCTGACTGCTATACTTTTTGTTTCGTTTCCGGTGCTTTTAACAGCAAACAATATCGAAGTAAATAATGTAGCGTTAAAGAATCATAATACTACACCCGGATCTGAGTATATTGAAATTTCTTTCGATATTTCCTGGGAAAACTCCTGGCGTAATTCCACGAACCATGATGCTGCCTGGGTTTTTGCCAAATATCAATATGGCGATGAGCCCTGGGGACACGTAATAATACATGATTCCGATTATTCTGCTCCTGCCGGCTCGGAAATCATTATGCCTGATGACCAGGTTGGGTTTTTTATACAACGCGACAGTGATGGCACAGGCACTATAAACTGGGAAGATGTCGTAATACGATGGAGGTATAAAGACGACAACGACCTGGATGACCTGGATGAGATCATTGTAAATGTTTATGCAATAGAGATGGTTTATGTGCCGGAAGGGGCGTTTTATGTGGGGGATGGGAATACAGAAGTAAGCTTTAGCACTTTCTACACTATCGGAACCACTGACCCTTATTATATTGAAAGCGAGGATGAAATAACCCTTGGCGGCACAACAGGGGGTAATTTAGGTAATACTGGCGATGACAATGGAGATGATTTTAACACGGATGATCCTGCTAACGAACAACTTCTACCCGCATCTTATCCAAAAGGGTTTAATGCTTTTTATTGTATGAAGTATAATATTACTCAAAAACAATATGTGGATTTTTTGAATACATTAACACGCCAACAACAAAGAGAAAGAGTAAGGGCAAATATTTCACCAACAGCCACTTCTTTTGCAAACCGTTATGTTTTTTGGGGTGATGTTGACGGAACACCGCAAAGCAGAAACGGTATTCGGGTTGATGCTGAATTTGAAGCAAATGAACCTTTAGTTTTTTACAATGACCTTAATGATGACGGCACGCCTAACCAAGATGATGACGGTCAGCATCTCCCCAGCAACTTTTTAAGTTTTGCTGATGGTGCTGCTTATGCTGACTGGGCAGGCTTAAGACCAATGACAGAGCTTGAATATGAAAAAGCTGCAAGGGGAACCGGGTATCCTATTGTAAATGAATTGCCTTGGGGTGTCGACACAGATGACGACTTAAATATTGTAGTTATAGAAGGAGTAAATAACAGTGGATCTTCTAATGAGTTGCCAACTAATTCAGACGCGAACTGCCATTTAGCAGGCAATGATGTAAACATAAGCGGGCCAGTAAGAGTTGGAATATTTGCAACTTCTGACAGCGATAGAATAAAGGCCGGAGCCTCATACTATGGTGTTATGGACATGGGAGGCAACCTAAGTGAACAAATTATTTCAGTAGGTTCAATTGAAGGCAGAAGTTTTGATGGACAACATGGAACTGGAGAGTTGACTTCTGAAGGTTCAAATAATATTCCTAATTGGCCTGGCAATAACTCTTCTAGCCTGGCGGGAGCAGGACAAAAGCCATGCATGTACCCAAACCCTTTGATTGGAAGCATCATTAGCTTCAGAATGTTTATTAATGATGAAGTAGCCCACTATGGACGAGGATACGGCTTCAGGGGAGTCAGAACAGAACCTTAACAATCTGGCTTAAGAAGAGTATTTATCATATCGTTAACTTTTTTATTAAAGTTGTTTCTTAACCAATAGCTTGTCAACTCCTGGTAAGTTGTAACCCATCCGCCATGATATTCTATATACTCAAACAATAAACCCAAAAGTTTCTTTTTGTCTCCTGTGAAAAGATTATGATGCCATAATAATGTTAGTACTCCCCCTTGTTTAATTACAGTATCTATTAATTTTATAGCTGCCTTATATGAATCATTAATGTTATATTTTAACTGTTTTGTAAAAACAACATCCATGATGTTAAGTGGAATTTCTAATATTTCTAAAAATCTTTTATCCAATTCACAATAAGGATTATAAGGATATGCCATTCCATTTCTAAAACCAATATTGTTATTAAAACCAAGACTTGTATCATACAAAAACCCCGCCTTTTCCAAATATTTCCAGGTATTAAATACATCAAAGTTCAATAAATGATTTCGATATCCTTTAGGTCTAAAACCCAAAACAGAATTAATTTTGTCTCTTTCTTTTGCAATCCTGTCATAAGAATAACAAGCATTTTGACTGCCATGCAGCCCTATCTCATAGCCATTATCCAGCAATCGTTGAAGCGTTGCTTCCTGTTCCTCTATTTGATATTGGAATTCACTATCATGCTTATCCAGTGCAAGAAAATAAAAAGTTGATTTAAGCTCTCTTTCTGATAAAAAATCTAACAAACGATTAAGTTCATAACTATTACGATTTGTATACGCAACCAGGTCTTTAAACAAATTATAAGATCTCTTCCATTTTAAATGCAATGCGTTCTTTATAGTTTTCTTTGATATGCTCCAATAAGAAAAGGGTTGATTCAAAAAGTCTACATCATGTGAAATTAGCACAGCAAAACGCCGACCACCAGGATACTTTGGGCGAAACCCATTTATTAATAAGAATTCTGAAACTTCAGGTGTTTGTATGTCATATAGCGAAACAGGCCTGTATTGCTTGTCAGGATAAATATTGTTTAAAAACAGATTCCACAAATGATGTGTGTTTTTTTTTGACATAATTCAAAGTTTAATTCTAAAATATCTTAAAACCCTTTTGGTCAATGTGTTTTCTCTAAATATATCCAAATAAGGAACAAGCTCTCCTCCAAAAGAGCGAATAAATTGTTCTTTTGATTGAATTGAGCTACCCAAAAAATTAAACTCTGTGTTATATTTAACTGCTTTTTTTACAAATTCCCAAATCATTAAAGAAACTGCTCCTGACCCCCTGGAATCAACACCCGCACCACCAGCAAATAAATAATATGATCTGTTGTCATAAAGCACCAACAAACATGCATCTTTAGGTTTGTTTTTGACTGTAGCAAAAGCCATAGTTCCGCATTTGTGTTTTTCAATAAACAGGCTTAACTTTTTTAAAAACGAGAAATCATAGGGATTAGGAATGTTTTGTCTTTTATAGATATCATTAGAAATAGAAAAAAACTCTTCCGGGTCGTTATTATAAGTAATTATTGTATCGTTGTTTATGGCTTTTCTTATTAGTCTTCTAGCATCTTTATCAAGCATGCTCCAAGCCTCTTCATACGTTTTATTATTCTTTAATATATAACAATATTTTACTTTAGCTTGGTATTTATTCGTTAAAAATGGCATACAATTAAAAAATTGTGGATGCCATGATTGTCTATAATATTTAACTGGTGGCAATTGGCTTTCTAATTCTCTTAAAAGTCTGTTTTCTTCTGTTATATAAGATGTTGTCTTGTCCTTTTCAATTTTAAAGTAGGGCCCCAGGAATTTAGTATGTTTAGGCATGATGATTTTTGTCGGTCGTTCAAAATTATTGACCATATAAGGCATGCAGGCTTTTATATTATTGTTTTGCAGCACTAAAGACACATCCCAATAATCTCGACAAACAAAATCAAGCCATAACGGATGGCTGAACAAGGGAACCCATTCAGGACAATTATCACGATAAAACTCTTTATTATCCATCGTTGCTTATAATTTTATTTAGCCTTTCGGCTAATGTGCCGGAAACTCTAACTTTGTTGCTGCATTTAATTTCAATATCCTGCGGTAATTCATCAAAAGTAATTCTTAAATTATGCTTTGTAAAAAGAGCTTTTATCTCCATTGCCGTTTCTTGTGGATTATCGCAAAGATCTTCATAATTTAATTCCAAAATTCTGTCTTTCGTAAAAAGCTTTAAATCTTTATCAAAAGTTTCTTTTATCTGATTTAGAATATTATAGGCTAATATTAACTTGTCTTCAGAGCACAACCCTTTATTATTAGTGCACCAGTCCTTAAGGTCTTCTACCATATTGTTTCTTGATAAATACACTGATTGTAAAGTAAAAAAGGGGTTTCTTTTAACAATTATAAATAATGAATTGGGAAACAACTCTTTTATAAGTTTAATACGTTGACCAAATCTTAAATTTTTTATCACTAAAGGCTTTTTGGCAATATTTGTCCATGCTGTGATAAAGGTGTAAAAGTTAGTTCTTGATTTATGTGAAAAGCTATCCAACTGGACATAAGCCTGCTTTTTATCAAACCACTTTGACCAAACTTTTCCTGCCTCGCTTGGAGCAAAAGCTGACGAAGAATACCCATACTTAGAGGTAAAACTATTATGTTTTTTATTTTTTTTTAATACTTTAGACAAAAAATATGCAATAATAGGTGACTTGTAATGTTTGTTTTCAAAGTTAGTAATATATGCAACGTCGTAATAATTGGTGATTAGCTGGTAAAACAAAGTGGTTCCTGACCTCGGCAAACCAATAATAAAGACGGGAGGATATAACGGTTTTTTACGAAGAAATATTCTTTTCACAAAAAACCATTCTAATCTTCCAAAAGAATGCAATAATATCCAAACAAGTTTTTTAAAACCTTTATACATCTGTTTTCAAAATTGCTGTATAACTTTACGAATTACAAAGCAAAAAGAAGTTATGTCAAAAAACAAAGGTAAGAAAAGAATAGCATTTGTCTTAACCGGTGGATATTCAATTGGTGGAGCTGAAAGCCGCTTTGTCAATGCCTTTAACTTCCTGCTAGACAACTCTAAAGATTATGAGTACTTTCTTTTTGTCTCTGGCAAAAGATTAGCAGCTTTGTGCAAACATGGATTGCTAGAGGAATCAAAGAAAAACATTATAATTAATTGCCCTGTGTTTTATCAGAAACTTCTAAAAAAACGCTATGCAAAATCTTTTTTATTATATTCACAAGAGAATAAACACATAAAACTTGGGTTAATAAAAAAAATCATTATCAGGCTTATACGTTGGATACATTTTGTTTATAATGTTTTTTTTCTTCTTGTTTTTGTAATAAGAAAAAAAATAGATGTAATTCATCCTGTTACGGAGGGTTCTCCGCCATCCGGCATAGTAAAAACATTTATGCCCGGAATTTTTTTGGTGTCCACGTATTTGTCATTAAACCCCTCTTATCATAAAACAGGTTTGTTTTACCTTTACTCCTCGCAATATCTTTCGTTAAAAAAATCTGACATGATAGATGTATTAGGAGTATCTTATCTGAAGGCCCTCAAAAAAACAGGTTTCAAAATCAATCCTGATAAAACCGTAATTACAAAATGTAGCTTTGTAAAGCCTTTTAATGTATCTCATAAAAAAGAAAAAGTAATTGTCTTCAGCGGGAGGTTAATAGATCAAAAGAACCCTCTTTTATTTGTTGAGGCAGCTAGGTTAGTAATAAATTCCGGTTCGTATGGAGTAAAGTTTTTAATATTAGGCACTGGCCCATTAAAAAATAGCCTGGAAAATCGGATAAAGTTATATAATATTGATGATTTTATTAAGATAGACTATTGTTTTAACCAATCTGAAGTTCTTTCCAAATCACTTATTTTTTGCTCTTTACAAAATATTGATAATTATCCCAGCCAGTCCTTGCTGCAAGCTATGTACGCTCAAAACGGAATTGTTGCAACAAACTTTGGTGAAACAGGCAAGCTTATAAAACACAACGAAACCGGCCTGCTTGTTGACCCGAATCCAGCTGATATATCCAGACAGATCATCTATTTGCTTAAAAATCCTGAAAAACTAAAAACAATGGGGCAAAAGGCTTCTGAACTCGTTGCCAGAGAGCACAACATAATACGGTTTTCTAATTACCTGAACTCAATATATACGGATTTGATCAACTGATTTGCTTATGATATCTTTCATTATTATAGGAAAAAACGAAAGCAAAAACATAAAAAACTGCCTGAACAGTGTTTATATTCTTGTGAAAAAATCTTCAATAAAAAATTACGAGATTATCTACGTTGATTCAAATTCTGATGATAATTCCTTAGAACTGGTTTTAAAATTCCCTGAAGTAAAGGTCTATAAAATCACATCAGGTGAAAGCGCTGCGTCTGCAAGAAACACTGGTGCCGAAAGAGCAAAATACAACCTACTGTTCTTTATTGACGGAGATATGGAAGTTTTTCCTGTTTTTATTGACAACGTCTATCAGAATAACAAAATGTTATATCCTTTCATAACTGGCCATTTCATATATGATTATCAAAACAAAAAAAGAATAAACTACTATAAAAAACCATATGTAATAACAACTGTTCCTCTAGGCAATGGAACTTTTATAATTGAAAAGGAAAAATGGCAACAAGTTGGCGGGATGGATGAGCGGTTTAAAAAAGCGCAGGATTTTGACTTCATCTTTTCCGCAGCAAAAAAAGGCATCTTGTTAAAACGCCTGCAAGAAGTTATAGCAAAACACAACACTGTTGACTACAACCATCCCCGCAGGTTATGGAAAATGTTGCCCGACCAGCTATATGTAAGAGGTCTGCTCTACAGGAAACACTTCTTTAATAAATATTTGTGGCCGCAATTATTAAGAAGGGAATATAGTTTAATTACCCTTTTATTCTGTTTTTTGGCTTTTGCTCTGTTTGGGGTTCCGTACGTTTTTACTATATACTTTTTAGCAATTATTGCAAAATCTCTTGTTCAAAAACATCGCCCATGGTATGAGTTCTTTTTACGTCTACCCTACTATCCCTTTCGAGATATTATTACTATTACAGGCTTTCTCTTCTTCTATCCTCGCAAATCAAAGGAAGTCAAGTGTGAACGAATAAAGTAACCATAAGCTCTATGCCATTACCCAATAACTAATGATAAATATCATACGATTGCCCTATGTTCAAAACCATTTTGTTAGTACATTTGCACACTATAATCAAACACCAAAGACAGACATGACATTCATCCAACAACTAAAATGGCGCGGCATGCTTCACGACATCATGCCTGGTGCGGAAGAGCAGCTTGAAAAAGAAATGACAACGGCTTACGTGGGTATTGACCCTACAGCAGATTCATTACATATCGGCCATTTGGTGTCCATTATGATGCTCAAACATCTCCAGATGGCAGGTCATAAGCCTCTGCCGCTGATAGGTGGTGCCACAGGTATGATCGGCGACCCCAGCGGTAAATCGGAAGAACGCAACCTGCTGTCGGTGGAAGAACTCAGGCACAACGAAAAAGCTATACAAAAACAATTATTGAAGTTCCTGGATTTTGAATCTCCGAAAAACAAAGCTGAAATAGTTAACAACTACGACTGGATGAAAGATTTTTCTTTCCTTGAGTTCCTGCGCAAAGTTGGCAAGCATCTTACCGTGAATTACATGATTTCAAAGGACTCCGTTAAAAACCGCCTCGAAACAGGAATCTCCTTTACAGAGTTTTCTTATCAGCTCATACAGGCTTATGACTTTCTGTACCTGTATCAAAACAAAAACTGTAAGCTGCAGATGGGTGGCTCCGACCAGTGGGGCAACATTACCGCCGGCACGGAACTGATCAGAAGAATTACAGGTGGAGAGGCTTTCGCTATTACCTGCCCGCTGATTACCAAAGCCGACGGAGGTAAGTTCGGCAAAACCGAGCAAGGCAATGTATGGCTGGATGCAAAATACACTTCACCATATAGCTTCTACCAGTTCTGGCTTAACTGCAGCGATGAAGATGTGGCGAGATACATCAAAATATTCACACTGTTTTCGAAAGAAGAAATCGAAAGCTTTATTGAAGAGCATAAAAAAGCACCGCACCAACGACTGTTGCAAAAAACCCTCGCAAAAGACATTACGATCAGGGTACATGGAGAAGATGAATACAAAACTGCTGTCGAAGCTTCTGAAATATTGTTTGGAAAAGGAACCACAGAAACATTAGTAAAGTTACCCGAGGAAGTTTTGCTATCTGTGTTTGAAGGAGTGCCGCAACACAACATATCTAAAACTGAACTTGAACAATCTGTGCCGGTGATTGATTTCCTGTCAGAAAAAACAGGAATCCTGCATTCAAAGGGAGAAGCTCGCAGAGCCCTTAAAGAAGGAAGCATTAGTATCAACAAACAAAAAGTTGACGAGGCATATTCTCTTTCGGATGAAAACCTGCTTAATTCAAAATATGTTTTGGTCCAAAGAGGAAAGAAGAAGTATTTTCTTGTTATTGCAGAATAATAGCTGGATGCTAAAAAGCCTTGCGCAAAAGCATCAAATTTTGCCATGATTTTTCTTTTTACACGTTTGCCCTTTATAATAATAACATCTGTTTACATTCAGGTTTTCTGCCTTTGATATTGTGTGCTTACTATACTTAATAAATATCATTCTACATATGGAAAAATCAAAAAATATAGCATTAGTTGCTCACGACAACCGCAAAAAGGATATGCTTGAGTGGGTTGAATACAATCGCGATAACCTTCTTAATCATAATATTATATGTACCGGAACTACCGGTAAATTAATAGAAAAGTTTTTTTTAGATAACAGTAATTCAAAAACAAGTAAAAACATCAATATTAAAAAGCTTAAATCCGGTCCTTTAGGTGGTGATCAGCAGCTTGGGGCTATGATTGTTGACGGATTGGTAGACTTGCTGGTGTTTTTTTGGGATCCTATGCAACCACAACCTCATGATGTTGATGTAAAGGCTTTGCTTAGAATATCTGTGCTTTATAATTTACCAACAGCATGCAACCGTTCTACAGCCGACTTTATGGTATCTTCAAAACTTTTTAATGAAAAATACGATCTTAAACACCAGGACCTGGATGACTATTTGAATCGCGATATAGATGTTTAACAGGGAATAGTTTCATAACAAGCATATGAAAGGACCTCAAAAAGAATGTCATTAAAAACCCCAGCACAAAGGGTTACAATCAATTTGTTATTAGAACCTTCCTGTTATAAACATCTTCTTTGATAAATATTCGCAAAAAGTAAATGCCATTATCGAAATTATGAACCGGCATTTTAATTTCACTATTTCTTTCATTGTGAGTGTAAATAATTCTCCCGGTTATATCAATGATATCTACTCTTTTTATAATATCTTCAGCCGATATATTTATCTCATTAATGGCAGGATTTGGAAATATGTTTATATTGTCTGTTTTTTGTTCGTTTATATTTAAACCATTCTCTACAATTACGGCGTAGGTGTTTTCAACAAGGCCGCTTTCTGATAATACAGTAAACTCTACCGGTTCACTGAAATCCATTGGTGAATAATTGCCATCCACACCTGGTCTTGGTCTTATAAGTGCTCTGCCGGAGATGGTAATTATTGGAGTAAGTGCAGTTATATCAGCTAAATCATAAAGTGTTGCAGTTATTTTAAAATCCTGGTTGTCAATAACTAAGACATCCAATACATCTTCTTTAAAATCAAAGGATTTGATAAAAGCCTCGTCTGATGTAAAATTGGTTCCGATAGTAATCTCATCAAGGCGCAGCTGAGCTCTTGGGCCATCATCGCCTGCAATATGGTAATACCTCCAAAGCAACTGAACATATTCCTGATTCATTAATTCTTCGGGAAGTTTAATAGTAGAAAGCACTTTGGTATGGCCACTTTCGCGGGTTATATATTGAGACATCTGGTTATAATATATCAAATCTGTAAACTCACCTTCCTTACCAATGCGATATTGCAATTGAATGCCGTAAACCCTGTTATTTTGAAGTATTGTTCCGCCAGTCCATTTTAAGTTAATATGCTCCTTGCCGGTTGTATTAATTGCCAGTAATGCCCCGCCAAGGTCTCTTCCTCTGCCTGTATTAATAAAAGAAATACCTTCCGCGTTCAGACCGTTTATTCTTGAGCGCCCGGTATTATTGTATGGATAACCTATGGTTTCGCTGTCATTTGCGTGGTAATCATCATGTTCAATATGATAAGGATATAGCAAAGGATACCTTAAGCCCGGATCGTCGGTGTCAGATTGTAAAAACAACATATTATCGGGATATGTAAGCTCAGGATTGTTCTCATCCCAATAGGAAAACTCATAGTTGCCCTCATTAAGATTGAATGCCTCAGGGTAAACCAACACCCGGAAGCTATGTTCCACATCAGGGTTAATACCATCATTGGCACTGATTGTAATTTGTGCATCTCCTCTTTTGAGTGGAGTTAATTCAACTACATTTGCATAAAGGTTTGTTTCAACAAATTCGGGTCGCGAACTACTAGCGCTATAGGTTAGCGGTTCACCTTCGGGACTTTCAAAAACATCGTTTAGGTCAATAGATATTTTATCACCATTTTCAATAGCCTTTTTTAATGTTAAAGTATCCACTATTTGAGGGGGCTCAATTATATCATCAAGCCTGTTGCCTTCAAGGCTTATATTATTGAAAGTAACCCTGGCTATTTCATCTGTTTCCATTCCATTTTCTAAGAATCTTAATCGTATTTTAAACCCGGCATTGTCGTTAACTTCTTCAATATCACTAAAATTAATTTCAATGAGATTGTATTCCTCTTCCAGTTCAAATTCTGTTGTTCCCATCCCTGAGGAAGTCCAGTCATCATTTACTGAGTAATCAGCGATAATTACATCTGCTGCTCCTTCATCTACAGCCGCAAATCTGAATATAAGGTTTTCATATCCGTTTGAAGGCAGATGAAAGATCAAGGTATTTTCGCCTGCATCGCCTGTAAAAGGCTCCCTGATCTGCAATCCTCTCATATTTGCATCTTCATAGGCAATGCCGTCATTTTCTTCGGGGCGGTAATTCAGGCCGGTGGGCAGGTTTCGTCGTTCCATGGATGCCTTTCTCCAGTCGGGATGGTCCGGGTAGAAAGGATAACCGTCCAATGCCGATTGAAAATAGATCGTTGCAGGATTTAAAGCATGGTATGTGTTTTCTATTTCTTCAAGCGGTGTGTTATTTTCTAATGAAGTGTCAAAAACCCAGAAATGAATCAATTCCGGGTCGTCAGTTTTATGAAAGTGGGCTGTAAGGCTAAAATCCTCATTTTGGGATATTGTAATACTGGTTGAGTCAGAATCTGATGCACCTTCCCAGTGAGAAAATGCATATCCGGGTGCGGCGACAGCTTCCAGTTCAACCGGAATATCTTGATAGTATTGACCCGTCCATGGATAGGGAGACTCCTCTACTCCCGGGGTGCCTGGTT
>SLSZ01000229.1 GCA_007130125.1 Bacteroidales bacterium | reverse complement strand
CGCATGTTATATGCAAGGTATCTTATCACCTCCGGTGTTGAAGCAACAAAGGCGCCTATTGATGCCATTGCCTTGGCAAAAGTGCCGAAATATACATCTACTTCATCAGTTACTCCAAAATGCTCTGCTGCACCTGCACCGGTTTTTCCCATCACACCAAATCCATGAGCGTCATCAACTACTAGCCTGAAATTGAATTTTTTCTTCAAGGCTGCAATTTCATCAAGCTTCCCAAGATCTCCCGACATACCAAAAACCCCTTCGGTGATCACCATTATGCCACCTCCGGTTTGTGCCGTTAGCTTTGTTGCCCGCTCAAGCTGCTTTTGCAGGTTTTCGATATCATTGTGCGGATATACAAAACGTTTACCAAGGTGCAATCTTACTCCGTCAACAATGCAGGCATGTGATTCGGAGTCATATACGATTACATCGTTGCGGTCAACAAGTGAATCAATTATTGACACCATACCCTGGTAGCCGTAATTAAGCAGATAACCGGCTTCTTTACCAACAAATTCAGCAAGCTCTTGTTCAAGCTGTTCATGCTGGTCGGTTTGGCCTGACATCATGCGCGCTCCCATTGGGTAGGCCAGCCCATATTTGGCAGCTGCATCTGCATCGGTCTTTCTTACTTCAGGGTGATTGGCAAGGCCCAAATAGTTGTTTAAACTCCAAACAAGCTTCTCACTGCCTCGGAATTTCATCCTTGTTGAGATCTCTCCCTCAAGCTTGGGAAAAGCAAAATATCCATGTATCCTGCTGGCATACTGGCCTAATGGCCCTAAATTATCTGTTGCTTTGTTGAATACGTCCACCTGTTTAAAAATTTAGTTAGCGTTTATGTTGAGGTTGCAAAACTAAAATTTTATTTAACGATTTACAAGGAAAAAATTTAACCATATAAGGCATATAAGGTCATATAAGATTTTTGTATTATCATTATCAGGCTTATCAAGCCGTACACTTATATGTTCTTATATTTCTTATATGGTTTAAAAAAACTATTTTATTATGCATTAAAAAAAAACACCTCCGGATCATGGCATATAGTTTTGAACTCATCAAATTTCCCTGGGGATGCCGTTCCCGGGAAGTCTCCTTTTTTGTCCATAAGGTTGCTGATAACCTGGAAATGAATGTGAGGAGGCCAATTGCCGTTTTCTTCAGGGTTGCCTACTTTTCCTCCTTGCTCGCCGGCTTTGATTGGTTGCCCGGGCTTTAGGTTTTTAATTGAATCCATTGAAAGGTGGCCAAACAACAGATAAAACTTTGTGTCATCAAGTACATGTTCTGTAATGATAGTAGGCCCGTAATCGCCATAGGTCTCATTATTATTAAAGCTATGAATTTTACCATCAAGTGGAAAGTAAAAAGGTGTATCTGCCGGAGTCCAGACATCAACTCCCAGGTGAATAGTGCGGTGTTGATCACCATCGGCAAAAAGAGGGCTGCGCTTATATACATCACGGTCTTCAAGATAACCACCGTAACCGTACAAACAGTTATTTGCTTTGATTGTATTCGAAATATATTCTGTCATTTTTGAGGTGTCTTCAATATCAATTGATTTGAGTTTTGCGTTGGAGTTTGAAAAATCCATTACCAGGGTGTTTTCATTGGTGAGCTCCGGTATGAAGATTGGATGGAAACTGCTTTGGTGTTTTTTTATAATTTCTTTTAGCATGATTCTTTTTATTATTAATAGCTTTCAAATAGAACACGGATAACACGGATTATGCGGATTGTTGCGGATTTATTTCCTGTAATCCATATTCACTGTAATTCCAGAATAACTAAATTTTACACTATCACATTATCAGATTAACACATTATCACATTAACAAATTGGCACATTGGCACATTGTCACATTCACACATTAACGCATTGGTGCATTATCACATTGGCACATTATCACATTGGCACATTATCACATTACCCGTCACTTAGCTTTTCCTCCAGCTTAAACAACTCATCCCTCAACCTTGCTGCAGTAAGAAAGTCAAGCTCTTTCGCTGCTTTTTCCATTTCTTTTTTAGTTTTTGTTATAGCATTTTGCAATTCTTTTTTGCTCATATAGTTAATTACCGGATCGGCGGCTATGTTTATTTCTTCATTTTCAGTGTATGCCCTAGGTTGCTTTTGCCTGGTATCAGCTACAGATGTTTGGCCGTGGATGGCTTCTACCGACTTTTGGATTTGTGCCGGAGTAATGTTGTGCTTTTCGTTATAAGCAAGTTGTTTTTCTCTTTTGCGGTTTGTCTCGTCTATTGCGATCTTCATAGAACGTGTGATTTTATCGGCATACATTATCACTCTGCTGTTCAGGTTTCTTGCAGCCCTGCCGGATGTTTGTATTAATGACCTTTCAGAGCGCAGGAAGCCTTCCTTGTCGGCATCAAGTATTGCTACTAAAGATACCTCAGGCAGATCCAACCCTTCTCTGAGCAGGTTAACGCCGACAAGTACATCTATGTTTCCCAAACGTAAATCACGCAATATTTCCACACGTTCAACAGTATCAATATCCGAGTGGATATATTTGCATTTGATGTCAGCCTTTAGAAGATATTTTGCCAGTTCCTCTGTCATTCGCTTGGTAAGAGTGGTTACCAAAACCCGTTCATTTGATGATACTCTCAGGTTTATTTCTTCAAGCAGGTCGTCAATCTGGTTTGTGCTTGATCTGACTTCTATAGGCGGCTCCAGCAGTCCGGTTGGCCTGATAAGCTGTTCTACTACAACGCCTTCGCTTTTTTGCAACTCATAATCTGCTGGTGTGGCACTTACAAAAATAACCTGGTTAACTATTTGTTCAAATTCTTCAAATTTTAAAGGCCTGTTATCTAGCGCTGCCGGTAGCCTGAAACCATATTCAACCAAATTTTTTTTCCGTGAAAAATCACCACCGTACATGGCGTGTATCTGTGGTATTGTAACGTGACTTTCGTCAATAACCATAATAAAATCATCCGGAAAATAGTCTAGAAGGCAGAAAGGCCTTGCTCCGGGCTTGCGGTTGTCGAAATAGCGCGAATAATTTTCAATACCTGAGCAGTATCCCAGTTCGCGAAGCATCTCAAGGTCATAATTAACCCTGTCTTCAAGCCTTTTAGCTTCCGAATTAGCTCCGATATCAGTAAAGTATTCAATTTGTTTGACAAGGTCGTCCTGAATCTGACGTATGGCAGACTGCATCTGGTCTTTGGAGGTAACAAAAATATTAGCAGGGTAGATAACGATTTCTTTATAGGTGTCCAAACGTTGACCTGTCAGAGGGTTTATTGTTTCAAGTGATTCAATTTCATCACCCCAGAAAATAACCCTGAAGGCATTATCTGAATATGCCGGAAAAACATCTACAGTGTCGCCTCTTACTCTGAAACTGCCTCTTTTGAATTCGGTATGAGTTCGTTGGTGAAGACTTTGAACGAGCCTGTGTAATAACTTGTTGCGGCTAATTTTTTGTTTTGTGTGAAGCCTGATAGTGTTTGAATTAAAATCATCAGGGTTGCCAATACCATAAATACATGATACTGAACTGACCACAATAACATCCCTTCGGCCTGACAAAAGAGCGCTTGATGCACTTAGTCGCAACTTTTCTATTTCGTCATTTATTGAAAGGTCTTTTTCAATGTATGTGTTTGTTGTTGGGAGGTATGCTTCAGGTTGGTAATAGTCATAATATGAAACAAAATATTCAACAGCATTGTCTGGGAAGAAATATTTGAACTCGCCGTAAAGCTGAGCCGCAAGAGTTTTATTGTGGCTCAGCACAAGGGTAGGGCGTTGGGTCTTTTCAATAACATTGGCGATTGTAAATGTTTTACCTGAGCCTGTAACACCCAGTAGTGTCTGATATGGTATATTCGACTCAATGCCTTTGGCCAATTGATCAATAGCTTCAGGCTGATCGCCTGTAGGTTTAAAATCGGAAATAAGCTTAAAAGACATTGGTTATGTTTATTGGTTATACTTTAAAGGCATAGGGCATGGAGCAGGGGGCATGGTGCATGGTGCATAGTGTTAAATTTTTAAAAGAGTTTTTCTGAAATTTGTAATTTGTGAACTTATTATAAACAATCTGGAAAACAAATCCTCTCTTATTTTATTTTCGATGAGATTTCTGCGCTCAAATATTGTCAATATATTAGCACATTCAAATATTGATTTTCTGGCTATAACCAAATAATTAGCAAAATCTTTATCTGAAAAAGAACTGCTGCCCTCAGCAATATTATTGGAAATACTTAATGCGGCACCACGCAACTGTTCTGCAAATCGATAAAATTTTTTACTACTTGCTATATCCGCAATATCAAAAAGCAAATCAGCAATTTTGATGCTTTCCTGCCAAATTGTAAAATCCTCAAATCTAAAATTTTTCATAATAAAGGTTTTAAAAGGTTAAGGTTAATGTTTTATTTACTACTATTGCTCTAGGCTCTAAGCTCTAAGCTTTAAGCCTGCTCTCTGCCCCATGCTCCATGCCCCATGCCCCCTCACTTCCCCACTTTAAACAACAGTTCCTTCTCTTCTTTCGTCAGACTGTCGTATCCATGTTTAGATATTTTATCAAGGATATTATCAATTTTTTTCTGATTTTCAATTTTTTTCTTGTTGTATTCTTCGTCGCTTAGAGGCTTTTCTTTACCATAGTGGACACGCATCTTTGGTTTAGGTTTAAAGCTTGATTGGATTTTGTTAAGCAAAGTATTGAAAAAAATGCCGAAATCATGCCCACCTTTTAGCATTAGCACATAAAGGAAACCCCATAAAGCTCCTCCAAGGTGAGCTATATGACCGCCTGAATTACCTTTGTCTATACTTATGAGGTCTATTATTATAAAAAATAAAGCAATATATTTTAACCTTACTCTTCCAAGCAATATCAGAGGTAACTGGAAGTTGGGCATGTATGTTGCAACTGCAATAAAAACCGCCATAACGGATGCTGAAGCACCTATGGCAACAGACAGGTCAGCATATTCGCGGAATGCAGGAAAGAAATTGTAAGACAATATGAAAAACAATCCCCCGACAAGACCGCCGATAATGTATGTCCCCAATAAGCGTTTATAACCAATGTATTGACAAAACAACCTGCCACCCACGTAAAAAACTATCATATTAAAAAGAATATGAAAAAAGCCCAGGTGAGTAAACATATAGGTTATAATTGTCCAGGGCCGGGCTATTATTATTTCAGGGTTTGAAGATATTCCAAGCCAGTATAAAATGGCTTGCGACTCAGGGCCACGAGCCATAAGGAAAAAAACAAGGTTAATAAGATTGGCAACTATAAATATTGCGATATTTATAAATATTAACCTTGATAATATTGTGCCTTGTAAAAAGTAATTTTTTATTTCTTGAAATATAGAACCATGCATAAAATGTACTAACTTAGTATCTTATATAATATTCTTTATTAAACTCCAAATCCCAAATAAATTCCAAACTAAAAATCCAAAAATCGGCAGTTAACGCCTAAACAACTCATCATACTCAATTAAATCGAGGTAAAAAAGGCTTTAAACTATATTTATTTTATTTATTTAATTCAAAAAAACATCTTCATTAACAAATTAATATAGCTTTCCTTTACTTTTCCAGTATCTTATCATTATATACCCAAATAACATACCGCCAAGGTGAGCAAAGTGTGCAATGTTGCCTCTTCCACCTGTCATCCCAAAATATAACTCCAAAGCACCATACATTATTACAAAATATTTGGCTTTAATAGGAATGGCGAAGAACAGGTATATAAAAGTATTTGGGAACATCATACCAAAAGCAAGCAGAATGCCAAATACGGCACCGGAAGCACCAACCACTACCGGGGCGTTTAACAAGTCAACACGGTATTGGTTCATAAAGTTCACTGCTTGCACCAAGGCTTCGCTTGGGTTATGAGTTATCAAATTATTATACTCAACCGCAAAAGCTTGATAATTTTGTCGTATTTCATTACTCATAACCATAAAGAGGTCAGAATCAAGAAATGATTGCAACTTATCGTGTGATGGGTCATTGACAAATTCATTTATTGCCTGCAGTGTAGGCACCATCTGATAATACAATACAGCATAATGAATAATAGCAGCACCTATTCCCGTTACAAAATAATAGACTATAAACCGTTTAGGTCCCCATACATTTTCCAGAACATTTCCAAACATCCAGAGTGCAAACATGTTAAAAAAGAGGTGAGTAAGCCCACCATGCATAAACATGTAAGTGATAAACTGGTACGGTTCAAAATTCTGTGCAATAAAAAAGTGAAGTCCAAGAATTCTATACAGGTCTACATTAAAGGTGGTTGCAAAAGTTATGGTAGCCAGAAAAAACAGTCCGTTAATGATAAGTAGGTTCTTGACTACGGTTGGCAATATATTGAAACCTCTCGGGCTATACGATCTCATACTATTGTTTTTAATATTTGAACTCTTCTTGCTTCTTACGACAAAAATACAATTTTATTTAAACCTGTCACTTAGTTCATCATAAGTTAAAATAAACAATGTTGGCTTATTGGCGGGTGATAAATCGGGGATTGAACAGGTGAACAGCTCACCAACTATAGAGTTCATTTCTTTTTCACTGAGAACTTTTCCATGTTTTATTGCCTGGCTTTTGGCTAAAGCCCTGGAAATATTCTTATAAATATCAAGCTTAGGCTCAGAGAGGTTTTTTTTGTAATTTTCAATAAGATCGTCAATTATATGTCCTGTAATTTCAGATTCTTTGATTTCCGCAGGAACAGAGTTTATCACAAAAGTATTTCCTCCAAATTCACTTATATCAAAGCCAAGATTGTTGATATGTTGCAATATCTCCTTCATTATGTTAGCGTCAGACTCGATCAGCTCTGCTTTTATTGGATAAAGCAGTTGCTGAGAAGACGGAGCCTGGGCTTCATATCTGCCAAGAAATTTTTCATATAATATTCTTTCATGTGCTCTTTGTTGGTCAATGAACATAAGGCCTGATTTCACAGGTGTAAGTATGTATCTTTCATTTAACTGCCAGAACTTTTTTTCTCCGGCATATGTTGCTTTGCTGAAGTTTTCTCCTGGTTGAGCTTGTTGCTCTTTGCCGAACAGATCCGGGTGTTCTTGTTTATCAGCGGAGCTTTTAATGTCTGCTTCCTTCATTCCCGGGTAAAGATTTTCCCATTTTTGTTCGTTTTTTCTGTTTGATAAAAACGTATTGCCTGACTTGTCGGTTTTAAATGGATTGTAATCCGGGTCGATATCTATAGTAGGTGGTGACACAGGACGGTTTTTATCAAACAAGATATCATCAAAAGCAGTTTCTCTTTCAAAATCAAGTGAAGGAGAGATGTTAAACCTTCCTAATGCTCTTTTAACTGATGACAGAAGAATTTTGTAAATGGCTGATTCGTTTTGAAATTTTATCTCTGTTTTAGTAGGGTGTACATTCACATCTATCATAGAGGGATCAGTGTGGAGAAAAAGAAAAAACGAAGGGTGTGCGTCTTCGGGTATAAGTTCACTGAAAGCATTTTCAACGGAGTGATTCAGGTATGGAGCCTTCACGAATCTGTTGTTGATGAAAAAGAACTGTTCTCTTTTCTGTTTTCTGGCAAATTCAGGTTTTAGTACAAATCCCGATATGCTTATTATGTCGGTTTTTTCTTCAACCGGTATTAATCGTTGGTTGTATGTGTTGCCAAATATTCCTGAAATTCTTTGCTTTAGGTTTGATGGGTCAACTTGTAACTGTAATTTGTTATCATAATAGTATTTAAAACCAATATTTTGATTAGCAAGTGCAACTCTTATGAATTCATTAAAAATGTGTGATTTTTCTACATTTTCTGATTTTAAAAAATTTCGTCTTGCCGGGGTATTATAAAAGAGATTTTTTACTGCAATCGTTGTACCCTGTGGGCATTGGCAGGGGTTTTGACTTTTGACGACTGAGCCTTTAACCACTACTTCTGTGCCTAATTCAGAGTCTTTTAGCCTGCTTTTAAGTTCAACAATTGATATAGATGCTATTGAAGCCAGTGCTTCACCCCTGAAACCCATTGTTTTTATTTTGAAAAGATCCGAAGCATTTTCTATTTTTGATGTAGCATGGCGTTCGAAACACATCCGTGCATCTGTTTCTGACATTCCACCGCCATTGTCTGTAACTTGTATTAAAGTTTTTCCGCCATCTTTTATTATTAAATTGATCTGTGTTGCTCCGGCATCAATTGAATTTTCCAGTAACTCTTTAACAACAGAAGCCGGACGTTGTATTACCTCGCCGGCAGCTATTTGATTTGCAACAGAATCTGGTAAAAGCTTAATAATATCGGACATTGAAAAGTTGTTGTGTGTTTTAGTGAAAAGAGATTAGTTGTTTGGAAAAAGTTAATAAATGGGTTATATTTTAGTCGATGTTTGCTATAATGTAAAAAACACTATATATACAAGCAGGAATAAAATAACAAGTATTATCAGGAGCCTTCCCCTGGCAGCTGTTCTGGACTTTGAATGTGCAGTGCGCTTCCAGCGCAGGTTCATGCGATCACGCAATGCTTTTTCATAATCCGTGTTTTCTTCCTGTGCTTCCGAATAAGCTGACCTGGAAAGCTTTTTTAAAGCCTCCTTTCGCGCATCGTAGTATACAGGCTTGTAACCAAACTGCTTATTCTTGGGTGTTTTAAAAAATGTTATTGCCATGAATTCTTTTTTTAAAAACTAAGCTACAAAGTTATCCTTATTATACGAATTATTCAAATCTAAAACAAAAAATAATTACGGGCGCAATAGCCCATATAGCAAAAAATTCCAAACTAGAATTCTATTTAACCTAAAGTATCAGTTTAGGTTTGATTTGTAATGATTTTTATTTTTTGTTAATTTTAATATTTTAGATTTTGTTTTTTAACAAAGATGTTTTATATTTACTTGTTAAAGTTTGGTTACAAATTTGGTAACAAAAAAGATTATCAATTTTAGCAAAAAAATTGCAATTATTTAGAATTACTAAACCAAAAAACAAAAAGCTATGAGAAAGTTATTTTTTATTCCAATCATTGGATTTATCATGATGTTTTCCGGTTGTGAGGTTGAAGAACCTGAAGATGTCGACAAGCCAAAAAAGATGGCAAAAGTTGCGGTGCTTGTAACCGAAGGTTTCCATGATGGCGAAGCCTATATGCCAATTGGTTACCTGACCAACAAAAAAGTTCACACCCTTGTAATTGGCCCGGAAACCGGGAAGGTAAAGGCGTACAATTCCGACTTTACTATTAATATCCACAAGACCATAAAGGATGTATCGGTGGACTATTTTGATGCACTGATAATACCTGGTGGTCGTGCTCCTTCAAAACTAAGGGAAGATGAAGCAGTAGTAGGTTTTGTCAGAGAATTTTATAAGTCAGGCAAGCCGGTTGCTGCCATATGCCATGGTCCACAAGTGCTGATCACAGCAGGTGTGATGGAAGGCAAAACAGCAACAGGTTTTGAAGGTATTAAAGAAGAACTATTAGAAGCTGGTGTGGACTTTAAGGATGAATCTGTTGTAATTGATGCAAATCTTATTACTTCAAGAACTCCCCCGGATCTATATGACTTTAGCCGAGCTATTTATAAAAGCCTTGATCCGGAAAAATGGGAAAAGAAAGTAGAGAAGAAGGAAAAAATAGAGAAGGAAGAGAAATTAGAGAAGGAAGAGAAAAAGGAGGAGGAAGAGAAGTAATCATTTCTTCTTTTTGTGTTTAGGGTAGTAGGAGAAAAATTAATACCTCTAAACTGTTTTACCATATAAGGCATATAAGGGCATTTAAGAATGCAAAAATAATGCGGCATTTACATTCCCTTATATGCCTTATGTGGTTTTAAAATTATTATTTTATGATATATAGGTTCGTTGAAGGGCTTTCTGAAATTAGATTATGCATTTAATAATAAATAATATCAACATTTTCCATTTACTAGATTGGTTTTTTCTGGTATTTCATTTTGCGTTGATATTATTTATTCTTTTTGGCTGGATCTGGAAGCGGCTGCGTATCTATAATCTTATTGTAATTGTACTTACATTGTTGTCATGGACTGTGCTTGGCATCTGGTATGGTTTTGGATACTGCCCGTTTACCGATTGGCACTGGCAGGTGTTGTGGGAACTTGGACATACAGGATTGCCATCATCCTATGTAAGCTACCTGTTTCAAAGAATATTAAGCCTTGAGCTTTCGCAGGTTTTTGTGGACTGGCTTACAGGTGGGATGGCAGTTGTGGCTTTTATTTTTTCTTTGATTTTTAATGTGAGGGATTTTTTGAAAAGGAGGAAAAGGGGATAAGGTGAGACACTCCGGGGAGGCGTGTCTGTACAAGTATGTCTCGTATAATAGGGGAGACGTGCTTTCGGGCTTGTCTCTACAGAACGTTCAGTGGGGCAAGCCCTGCCGGATTTCTAATTTAAGGGATTGGTGGTGATTTAATAATGGATTTTTTGATAAATTATAACATGGTATGTACGCTGAATCCCCAAAAGACCAATGGGCTTTCCTGTGAATAGCCGTGTATGAAATGCACAGATGAGATTGCTATTTCGAAGTCGGGGCACGACCAGGTTATACGTTATACATTAAACCTCACATATAACATATCTCCCTCCTGCACTATATAATTTTTACCTTCGATATAGCATTTCCCTGCATTTTTGCATGCCTGTTCTGAGCCTAATTCGATAAAGTCATCGTATTTAATAACTTCAGCCCTGATAAATCCACGTTCGAGGTCGCTATGAATAACTCCCGCAGCTTGTGGGGCAGTCATGCCCTTGCGGATCGTCCATGCGCGCGTTTCTTTTGGGCCAATAGTAAAAAAAGTTTGCAAGTCAAGCAGCTGGTAAGCTTTGCGCACCAGTTTGTTTACACCGGGCTCATCAATACCAATATCGTTTAAGAACTCTTTGCGTTCATAAGGATCGTCAAGCTCGGATATCTCTGCTTCAGCTTGTGCAGCTATAATAAGCATAGTAGCATTTTCTTCTTCCAAAGCTTTTTTAACTTTCCTGGTATATTCATTACCCCTAACTACAGATTCATCGTCAACATTACATACATAAAGCACAGGCTTTATAGTAAGAAGAAAACAGTCATCAATATACTTCTTGTCTTGTTTGTCAATATTAAACGTTGCCGCACGTTGCCCGCTTTCCAGATGCTCCATCAGTTCGGCCAATACTCTTGCTCCATGAATAGCATCTTTCTCACCTGCTTTGCTGGCCTTTTTATATTTATCAAGCTTTTTTTCGATAGTTTCCATGTCTTTGAAGATCAGCTCCAGATCAACAATTTCCTTATCACGCACGGGGTCTATACTACCTTCAATATGAGGAACAGTATCATCATCAAAACATCTCAAAACATGTATAAGTGCATCGGTTTGTCTAATGTCGGTCAAAAACTTATTTCCGCCTTTTTGGCCGGAGCTTCTTTTCATCAAACCCGGAATATCGGCAATTTCTACCGTGGTAGGCACTTTTTTTTCTGACTTGACCATCTCGAAAAGCTTGTCAAGCCTGGGGTCGGGAACTTCAATCTGGCCCAGGTTGGTTTTGCCGGCGCCTCCGTATCCTGCTTGTGCCTTGCTCTTCGACAGGCAATTAAAGAGGGTTGTTTTTCCCGTTCCCGATAATCCTATGATTCCGCAGTTTAGTGACATTTGATGTTGATTTTGAGGGTGCAAAGGTAAGAAAAGAGTTTGAAAAAAATGGATATAATATTAGGGGAGTTGTTATTCCTGACACAATTAGCCTTCATATTTAAGTAATGTTTAAAAATAATTAAAAACTATTTTAATTGCAGGCTTCATTAAGGTTGTTTTTTTATAAATTTGTTGCTTTTAAAAATAAAACAATATGTCTGAAATTACTGAATTAAAGAAAGTTGCTACGCAGGTACGTCGTGATGTACTGCGAATGGTTTATGAAGTACAATCCGGTCATCCGGGTGGAGCGTTGGGATGTGCAGATATTTTCACCGCTTTGTATTTTAAATTTTTAAAGATTGATCCCAAGGCTTTCACAATGGATGGAAAAGGTGAGGATTTATTTTTTCTTTCCAATGGCCACTTGTCGGCAGCATGGTATAGTGTGCTAGCGCGTTCCGGGTTTTTTCCATTGGAGGAGTTGGCTACTTTTCGCCATATAGATACCCGGCTGCAGGGGCATCCAGCCACTGAGGAAGGTTTGCCCGGTGTCAGAGTGGCTTCGGGTTCGCTGGGCCAAGGATTAAGCGTAGCTGTTGGTGCTGCCCTTGCAAAAAAACTAAATAAGGATGACAGGCTGGTATTTTGCCTTATGGGCGACGGTGAACAACAGGAAGGGCAGATCTGGGAAGCTTCTATGTTCGCTGCAGGCAGAAAAGTTGACAATATTATCGGTATAATAGACTATAACGGCCAGCAGATTGATGGTGCCTGTGATGATGTGATGCCTTTGGGTGATCTGAAAGCAAAATGGGAAGCTTTCGGGTGGACTGTGCTGGAAATGAATGGTAATGATATGGAAGATATTGTGCAAACAATCCCTAAAGCCATTGAGAAAACAGGTAAACAAAAACCCGTTGTAATTCTTATGCATACAGAAATGGGTTATGGTGTTGACTTTATGGAGGGAACGCACGAATGGCACGGAAAACCACCAAATGAAGAGCAGTTTAATAAAGCTATTGCCAATTTCGAAGAGACTTTGGGTGATTATTAAAGCATAATACAATAATAATTGAAGTGAAAAGCCGGGTCATAAAAAGCATATTATTTGTTTTTATCATTTTTCAATGTAGCGGCTTGCATGCAACAAGCTATGTTGAAAAGGATGATGAGGCTCCTTTGACACGTATTTTGTTCGTGTTTGATGCGTCACAAAGCATGCTGGCTATGTGGGAGACAGAACAACGAATTACCATTGCAAAAGAACTGTTAATAAATCTTGTTGACAGTCTTCAGCATAATCCTAATGTTCAAATGGCTTTGCGTGTTTTTGGCCATCAAAGTCATCATACTCCCCAGGATTGTACTGACACAAACTTGGAAGTTGGTTTTTGGACTGGAAATGCATATACTATAAAACAAAAGGTAAGGCAAATAACACCACGAGGTACAACACTTATTGCTAAATCACTTGAAGAAGCAGAAGGTGATTTCCCTGATTGTGAAGATTGCAGGAACATCATAATATTGATTACCGATGGCATAGAGAGATGCGGGGGTGATCCATGTGAGGTTTCGCAAAGGTTGCAAAGAAAGGGAATCTTTTTAAGGCCGTTTGTTATTGGGATTGGAAGGGACTTCAGTGAAGAATATGATTGTGTGGGATATTATTTTGATGCAATGAGCGAAAATCAGTTTAAGAAAAGTCTTAACATTGTTATAAGCCAGGCCCTGGAGGCAACATCATTACAAGTTAATTTGCTTGATGTTTATGGAAATCCTACCGAAACCAATATCCCAATAACCTTTTATAATTCAGAAACAGGCAAGGTTGAGGATAATATTGTACATACCATGAATCATCGGGGCCAGCCGGATACACTTTATAATCTAAATACAACCACTGTTTATGATATGGAAGTGCACACCTTGCCACCGGTTAAGGTTGAAAATATTAGAATAACTCCCGGTATACATAACACTATAGCAGCAGATGTTCCACAAGGAAGCATTGAAGTTGTTGTAGGAGGAAGGACACCTTATAATTTTACTGTAATTGCCAGGAAGTCAGGTCTTATGGAATCACTTAATATTCAAAACTCAGGGGAACAAGTAAAATACCTGGTAGGAAAATATGATCTTGAAGTGCTTTCTTTGCCAAGGCTGATAATTGAAGAAGTGGAAGTTGAACAAAACCATATTACAACAGTGGAGTTGCCTCAGCCCGGTATTGCTGCAATCAGGCTTCCGGCACGAGGGTTTGGTTCGGTATTTAAAGAAACCGATGATGGTCTTAAATTGGTGTACAGGTTGAAAGAGAATGTTAAAAATGAGACAATCAGCCTCATGCCCGGTAATTATCGTGTTGTATACCGCTCAAGAGCTTCAAGAGCTACGTTCTATACGATTGATAAGACTTTTGTTATTGAACCTGGTATTTCGAAAACTGTTATTGTAAATTAAGTTGTTATCACATTCAATTTAATGATAAAATGATAATCGGCATAAGTTAGGTTTAGTAAAGGAATTAAAAAATAAGAATACAGACAGAAAAAAATAAACAGATGAAACCCTCATCTACTAAAGTGTACAAAAACGAATGTGTCAGGCATGAGTGTTTCATAGGGATAGAAGCACCTGGGGGAATATTTGAGCACGTAAATAGTTGTAAAATAGTTTAATAATCATAATTTATTCAGATGAAAAAATACATATATCAAGAAAAAAAGGATACCAGGTCAGGTTTTGGAGAAGGGTTGTTTGAACTGGGAAAGAGTAACCCTGATGTTGTTGCTTTATGTGCTGACCTTACAGGATCTTTAAAGATGAATAAGTTTCAGGATCAATTTCCTGAAAGGTTTTTTCAGACCGGTATTGCTGAAGCTAACATGATGGGTATTGCCGCCGGCTTAACTATTGGTGGTAAGATACCATTTACAGGTACTTTTGCCAATTTTTCAACCGGCAGGGTATATGATCAGATACGACAATGTATTGCATACTCAGAGAAAAACGTTAAAATATGTGCGTCGCATGCCGGCATAACACTTGGTGAAGATGGCGCTACTCATCAGATGCTTGAAGATTTCGGTATGATGAAAATGCTTCCCAACATGACTGTTATCAGTCCATGTGACTTTAATCAAACCAAGGCTGCCACAAAAGCAATTGCCGGACATGAAGGCCCCGTTTATTTGCGTTTTGGCAGGCCGAAAGTGCCAAATTTTACCCCGGAAGACCAGGAGTTTATTATAGGGGAAGCACAGGTGCTTATAGAAGGCAGCGATGTAACAGTTTTTGCAACCGGCCACATGGTGTGGCAAGCACTGGAGGCAGCAAATATGCTTAATGAAAAAGGGATTAGTGCCGAGATAATTAATGTCCACACGATTAAACCTTTAGACGAAAAAACAGTCTTACAATCATTAAAGAAGACAGGATGTGGTGTTACTGCAGAAGAACACCAGATTAATGGAGGAATGGGGGAAAGTATTGCGCAAGTTGTGACAAAAAACCTGCCAAAACCTTTGGAGATGATTGGTATAAAAGATGTTTTTGGGGAAAGCGGTAAGCCTGATGAGTTGATGGCTAAGTATGGCCTTGATGCGCAAAACATTGTAAAAGCAGCAGAAAAGGTTGTTTCTAAAAAATAAATCCAAACAAACCCCAAAACCTTAATACTAAACAAGCAAAAAGCGCAAATTAATATTTTTAATTTCAAGCTTTTTATCTCAGCTTGTTTTACTTAAAGGGTTTTTATAGCATGTTTTTTGATTTTGAGTTTTTTCCTTATTCCGTAAATATTAAAGTTCTACAGAGCAAAGTTTATGGATCACCTTGATGACAAAGAGCTGCTGGATATGTTCAAGTCCGGTAATCCCGATTATGCATTTAATCTTATAATGCGTAAATATCAGCAGAATATTTACTGGCATGTTCGCAGGCTCCTTATTGATCATGATGATTCTAATGATGTTGTACAAAATGTGTTTCTCAAAGTTTGGGAAAACCTTGATGATTTCAGGGGAGATGCTAAGATGTACACATGGCTTTACAGGATCGCAACAAATGAAGCCTTATCCTTCCTGAAAAAAAAACAGAAAAGGTTTTTTATACCATTGGTTGATGTTGAGGAATCTCTTGCAAATAAACTGGAATCAGACCAATATTTTAAAGGGGATGAGATTCAGAAAAAATTACAAAAGGCAATACTTAAATTACCCGAAAAGCAAAGAATAATTTTTAATTTACGTTATTTTGATGAGATGAAATATGATGATATGTCTGAAATACTGGGCACGTCAACAGGCGCCTTAAAGGCATCTTATCATATTGCAGCAAAAAAAATTGAAGAATTTTTGAAGAGTGGTTAAACATTATTGCTTTTTTTTAATCTAATAATTAGAAAAAACATTAAAAAATGGAAAAAGAAAAGCCGGACATATTAAAGAAAGAGTTGCTGGACCAGGCACCAGGCATGTCTAACGCACCAAAGGATAATCCTTTTGAGGTGCCCAAAGATTATTTTGAAAATTTGCCTGTAAGGATACAGCAACTAAAGAACAGCCGTACTCAAAGAAGCCACAGGACAATATGGGGTTATTCACAACAAAAAGTCCTTGCTTATGCTGCTGCATTGGCTGTATTGGTATCTTTCGGCTTGTCGGTATTCTTTTTAACTCATGATGATGATATAAATGACCTTGCAGGTATTGAGGATGATTATTATGAATCTTATTTTTCTTATATTGCAGATTATGATGAAGCTCATTATTACGACGTTGTGTTGAACGAAGAAAATGATATTTTAGATTCTGAAGATATTTTTTTTGGTGTAATGTGGGAAGAGGATATGGAGGAAGATGAATATTTTGAATATTTGTTGGATAATATGGATATTTATCCCTATTTGCTTGAAGAAATTGCAGATAATAACTAGTACAACAAATATATAATTAATTAAACATACATAACGATGAAAAACAAACAATTTATTCGAATAATAGTTTTTACCTTTCTTGCCTTTCTCATTATTGCTCCTTCCATTGCCCAGCCTATGATGGGTAAGCAGAAAAGCGAAGAGCATAAGGAGAGGATACAGTCCATGAAAATTGCTTTTATAACGGAGCGACTTTCTTTGACAACTGATGAGGCTCAAGAATTTTGGCCTGTTTATAATCAATATCAAAAGGAGTTAAATGAACTCAGGGCAAAGCATGCAGGAGAGATGCGACAAGACAGAAGGGTGGAAGAGCTTACTGAAGAAGAAGCAGCCGAATATGCCGAATGCGAAATTGGCAGAATAGAAGAGACCGCAGAGCTCAAAAGAAAATACCATGAAAAGTTCATGGAGATATTACCGGTAAAAAAAGTAGCATTGTTATACGAGGCTGAAAAAGATTTTAATCGCAGGCTATTCCGTGAAATGCGTCGCAGGCAAAGAGATAGGAGAGAATAATAGATCTTTGGCGCGACAATGTGTTTAATACTTTTATAATCTATCTTTTCTTCCTGTTTTACGACATAAGTTGGTTTTTCTGCTGACGTTTTTTCCAGGGCTTTTTTGGCGTAGATACTTTCTCACCGGTGTAAGGGTCTATGCCAGTGTAATATATCACAGCTGAAAGGGTCATCGGCGTTGGTGTGAATTCTTGTACTAATTTTTTGTCGAAAATAAAACCTGACATCACTTCTTTGATTTTTTTCATATCATCAGAGCTGCTTCCTGGATGCCCCGAAATAAAATAAGGTACTAACTCCTGCTTTAATTTATTTTCAATGCATGTTCTTCTGAATAATGCATCAAACTCTTTATAATAATTAAAACTGGGCTTTCTCATCAGCCGGAGTACTTTTTCTGATATGTGTTCGGGAGCAACTTTCAACCTGCCTGACACATGTTTTTTTATCAAAAGTTTTGCATACTTGTCAAGCGAAAACCTTTTGCTTAT
The DNA here is from genome assembly GCA_007130125.1 of Bacteroidales bacterium. GTDB lineage: Bacteria > Bacteroidota > Bacteroidia > Bacteroidales > UBA7960 > PUKZ01. The sequence goes on along the minus strand of SLSZ01000229.1, from coordinate 8,648 downwards.
TTCCTTGTTTTTTTTGACAATCAAGTCGTAGCGCACTCCACTACCTATAGTTATCTTTTTTATTCCTTCTGTTGATATGGCTTTTTGATATAGCTTTATTAGAGGGGCATGATCAAAATTTAGGTTTTTGCATGTATTTGGGAAAATGCATGATGGCCGGGAGCACTTTTTGCAAACATTTTCGTCAAAGCCGGACATCTTATACATATTTGCTGTTGGTCCACCCATATCAGTTATATGTCCTTTGAAACCTGCAGTTTTTGATATTTTTTTCACTTCATTAAGTATTGATTTTGCAGAACGGCTTGTTATGAATTTTCCCTGGTGCGCTGAGATAGTACAAAAGCTGCATCCTCCAAAACATCCACGATGGAGTGTTACTGAATGTTTTATCATTTCGTAAGCAGGTATTGGCGGTTTGTTTTTATACCTGGGATGTGGTAGTCTTGTAAAAGGCAGATCATATATCTTGTCAATTTGCTTTTCATCCGGAGCAGGGTATGGGGGGTTTATAACTACAAACATGTTGCCTGTTTTCTGGATCAGCCTTGGCTGATTGATCATATTTGATGACTCTTCTGTTATTTTGAAAGCTTTGGCAAACTCTTTTTTACTTTTTTTACAGTTTTCGAAAGAAGGTATTGTAATATCCTTAGAGTTTTTCAAAGATTGTATTTTTCCAGGGTCACTGGCAAAGAAGGCGGTTTGTTTTATATTGGTAAGTGATTTCAGAGGTACTCCACGGTTTAGTAGGCTGGCAATTTGCATAAAAGGTTGCTCTGCCATCCCGTATAATAACATATCAGCTCCGCTTTCGGCAATTATGGATGGTTTTAAAGAATCCGACCAGTAGTCGTAATGTGCCAGCCTTCTCATTGAAGCTTCTATACCTCCTATGATAACAGGTGTTTCAGGAAAAATCTTTTTGAGGATTTTGGTATAGACAGCGGTTGCATTGTCAGGCCTGAATCCGGCTTTTCCTCCGGGAGTATAATTATCATCTGAGCGAATCCTTTTCAGGGCTGTATAATGATTTATCATAGAATCCATATTGCCGGCAGTTACACCGAAAAAAAGTCTCGGCTTTCCAAGCTTTTTGAAATCTCGCAGATCATCACGCCAGTTGGGTTGAGGTAATACCGCCACCCGCAGCCCTGCCTGCTCACCTAATCGCCCCATTATTGCAGCCCCAAAGGCGGGATGGTCAACATAAGCATCACCGGTAATTATGATGATATCAGCCCTGTCCCAACCAAGAGCCTTTATCTCCTGTGCAGAAGTTGGAAGCCAGCTTTCCTGAGAATGATCTGTGCGACAACCCATGTTGATTACAGTTTTCTGTTTAGAATGACCGAACAAATTTAACTACAATAAATGTAATTTTTTCAAAACTACATTAAAATCTTCGATTTTTACGGGTTTTGTCAAATATTCATCCATTCCCTGTTCCATATATTTTTCACGATCGCCTTCGAAGGCATTTGCGCTGAGGCCAACAATTGGGGGTGCATTTTTGAATATATCTTTGATTTTCATGGTAGCTGTTATCCCATCCATAACAGGCATCTGTATATCCATTAAGACAAGATCATAATTACCGGATTTTAAAGCCTTCAAGGCTTCTTTACCGTTTTCGGCTATGGTGATTTTGTGCCCTTTTGATTCCAGCATGAGAGAAACCACTTTTTGTGTCACTTTTTTATCTTCAGCTAAAAGTATATTCAAAGATTTACTATGCTTAACTTCGTCCTCTTTTAAGTTTAAAGCTTTTTTACTACCGCTGTCTGTTTTTAAAGCTGAAAAAGTAAACCAAAAAGTACTTCCTTTGCCTGGCATGCTATCAACTCCTATCTCACCTCCCAGCATGCTTGTCAGTTCTTTACAAATCGCCAAACCCAAACCTGTTCCTTCATAATTCCTTGTATCTTCCTGTTCGATCTGCGCGAAAGGTTTAAACAACCGGTTTTGCAGCTCCGCCTTAATTCCAATGCCCGTATCTTTAACTTCTATTTTAATTTTTATTTGATCCTTAGAGGTAACTGTATCCTCCTGGTTTTGTTGATCTACCGGGAAGGCATTGATGGTTATTTTCCCTTTATTTGTATACTTCACAGCATTGGATAAAAGATTGTTAAGGACTTGATTTAGCCGGTGTTGGTCGGTATTGATGTATTCAGGTAGTTGTTCACTGATATTGATTTTAAGCTCAATGTCTTTTTTGCAAATAGATTTAAAAAGTTTTTCAATATTTTCAAACAATGTTTTTATTGAAAATACAGTTCTTTTAATTTGCGTTTCACCAGCTTCAATTTTAGAATAATCAAGTATAAGGTCAATTATTTCTCTAAGGTTTTCGGCTGAATGTTTTATTGTATTCAAATAGTCATGTTGCTTTGTGTCAAGTTTGGTTTTTGAAAGGAAGTCCGACATCCCCATAATTCCGGTTAGCGGTGTACGTATTTCATGACTCATATTAGCAAGGAAGTTTTGCTTGAATTTTGCAGATTGCTTAGCAACAGCAATTTCCTGTTGTAGTTTTTGAGCGCTTTTCTGTTCGGTTATATCCACAATGATAACTAATATTGATGGCTTCTTTTCGAAAATTATATCTGTTGTTCTTATAATTGCATTTCTTCTTTCTCCGGAGCTGGTAATTATGTCAATTTCATAATCCTTTATTTTTTCACCTGCAGCTCTTCGTTTTATATTTTCGGTCACAATTTCTTTATGCTCTTCTGCAACATAATCAAGTATATGAGTTTCCAGGAATTTATCTTTCGGCAGGCCTATTGAGTTTAGTGTAGCTTTATTTGCATAGACTATTTTCCCTGCCTGGTGTATCATAACTAAATCGGGCAGCTCTTCCATCAACATTTTGAACTGCAGCTCGCTTCGTTTGAGTTCTTCTTCAGCCTTTTTCCTTTCGGTAATATCTATAACAGAGATTAAGCCGGCCGGTTTACCGTAATAATTTATTAAGCTACCGGTAAGCGTTACCCACTTGATTTGTCCGTCTTTACGTATAATTTTAAAATCGTATGTAGTTATGTTAAGGCTTCCTTCCTGGCGTTGTTGTCCTCTTTGCTTTATTAATTCTTTATAATCAGGGTGTGTGAAATCCCAGTAATTCATATTGTATAATTCTTCTTTCGTATACCCGGATATTACTTCACCGGCCTGGTTTGAATATACAAACCGGTTTTTTTGGTATATCATTATTGCAAAGGGGCTCTTTTCAGCCAGGTTTCTGAACTTCTCTTCGCTTTCCCTGAGTTTTTTTTCTGCAAGTTTTTGTTCAGTTATATCTCGTGAAACACCAATAATCCCAATTGGTTTACCCTCATTATCCCTGTAGAAAGACACTGTGGCTTCCATCCAAATCTTTGACCCATCTCTATTAAATGCTTCAAACTGAATAGTCTTTATACGTTCTTTATTTGTCTTTCCCTCTTTTTCCAGGTTCATCTCACTCTTAAAGGTTGCATATAATGTTTTTAAAGAGTCTTTAGTGACAAATTTATCAAGTGGCTTATTCATGAACTCTTCTACCGTGTATCCCAATATTTTCTTTACTGATGGGCTTACGAATGTATAATTCATGTTTAAGTCCATCATCCAGATAACATCCACAGTGTTTTCAGTAATAAAGCGATACTTTTTTTCGCTTTCTAAAAGGGATTTTTCAACAAACCATCTTTGAAGGGCATTGGCTGTGATATTGGAGAATGTTTTTAAAACGTCTTTTTCAAGCTTTATTGAATCTTTGCCTCCTACAACCACCATGGTGCCAACCAGTTGGTTTTTATATATCAGAGTTAAACCCCCGAACCACTGATATTTAAAAATTTTTTTAATAATTACACTTAAGGATTTTGGTATTGTGCCAAACGTCGTTTCAGTCAAAGAGTCTTTATATGCTAGTTTTTCTTTGAGCATTTGGTTATACTGTTCAGGCGTTACCTTTATGCGCAGTCCATTGATCTCTCTGCCAATGATCTGCTTCAGCTTATTATTGGCTGAATCAGATAAAGTATTATAGCTAACTACCAATTCAGAGGTTGCATTGTTAAAATAAGAAATAACCACTCCAATAGCGTTAGAGAATTTTTTCAGTTTTTTAGCCGCAATCGGAAATATATCACCCGAAATAGAAACAGAGGTTAATTCCATTGAGTAGTTATTCAGAGTTGTCAAAAGTTTGTTTTTTGAATGAAGAGCCTCTTCAGCAAGTTTGCGCTCTGTAATATCAAAGAACGAAATTAGGCCTGCAGTTTTTTCCTTGTAATTTATTTGTGCTCCAAAAACCCTTAACCATAGTAATTGTCCTTGTTTTGTTATTGCTTTGAAATCAATGGTTTTACTTAAGTTTTTTTCAAATATATCTTTTTCCAATATCCCGATAACACGTTCTTTATCCTCAGGATGAATAAAGGCCAATGGGCTTAACTTTAAAACTTCATCAGCTGAATTGAGCCCTAATAGTTTTGCTACGGTGTCATTGGCCAGCAATATTTCTTTTGAATGTTTTTCAATTACCATGATGCCTGTTAGGTTACTTTTAAGCAAAGCCTCGTATTGGCGAATATGGTCTTTAAGGAATTCTTCTTCTTGTTTATGGGCTAATAACAGCCCGGTTTGCCTTGCACACAGCTTGACAATTTCAGGGTTGTTTAAGTATTTTCCCTTAGGCATTAATAGTATAAGGCTGCCAATTATGAAATCATTTTTCATGATTTTGACTACAATAACACTGTCAATATTGAATTCTTTTTCAATCTTTTTTGTTATTGTTTGGATATTCTTCTGGGAAACTCCGGAGGCTGCAACAGTAATAAACTCATTCAAGCTGCTAAACCGGGTAATAATATTTCTGCTAACTTCTCTTTTTTCTTTTGGGTAATAGAGCCATGACTTTCCGGTAATACTAAACCCAAACATTTTTTCAGCTTGCTCAATATCTTCTTCATTGCCTGCAAAAGCTATTGTTGTGAAAGCTTTGTTTTTCGCGTCATATTTATTTAGGGCGCTATATTTTGCTCCTGAGATATTCAGAAAAGTTTCTGCAATTTTTTTATATTCAATATCTTCAGTTGAATATTGCAGGAGCTTTTCTGCATCATATACCAGTTGGTTTTCTGCAGAAATGTCGGTCAGGTAGGTTATGAAGTAGTGCTTTTCGGGTGATATTACCTTAATATTATACCATTTGTTTCTTTTTTCAAAAAACTGTTCAAATTCTCTTATTACACCATTAATGGCAACGTCACCAAATATTGATATGAAATCATTTAAAGCTTTATGCAGATCTGTTTTGATGTGGGAAAACCTCTTGCCCCTGACGTTTTGAAAGTCCAGTCCGGTATACTCTTCAAATAACGTATTAGTATCCAATATCTCAAAATCAATTGGCCTACCTTCTTTATCAAGAATGATTCTGTGATAAGCATATCCTATTGGCGCATTTTCTAATGCTGACTTGTATATCTTTTGTTTCACAATAATATTGAATTGTTTTAAATTCAAAGATTAACGCAGCGTTGTTTTAAATGTCATGTACAATAAACCAGTAGTAGTGTTTTTTGAGTTTGTTTATCTTCAACAGCTACCAGCAAAGATAAGACAACAACTTAGTCAATATGTAAGTAAAAATACCTGCTTTTAGAAGGAATTGAGTTAAGAATAATTCTAATTACCGGCATTGGGTTCGAAAAACAATGTGCAAATATAGTGTACTACTCTTGTGGAAGGTGCGATTTCGCCTGAATGCCCTCGATGCAATATTTGAGTCTTTGCTTTCGGATGTTTTGTTTTACTGTATTCTATAAGTGTCATTATGGGGCCGTAACCACAAACGCTGATATTGTTCTCCATGACTGTATGGTAAACACCTTCAGCATCAAGTTCTTCTATTTTTTTACAAACCAGGTTATCTAGCTCGTTGCCTTCGCTTGGACTTACAAAATGAGAAAAATCACTGGAAGCTATGATCACTATACTTTTTCCTGTTTTATCTTCTGCGTTAATTAGCTTCTGAGCCAAGTTGTAAGATGAATCATATGATTGGTCAAACATGCTCACGGGGGCAATTTTTATGGATTCCGGCAAGTAATATTGTAAAAATGGAACCATAACTTCCCCTGAATGTTCATTGTCATGCGCAGCAGTAGAAACCGGAATATCAAGAGCTTTATAGAATTCTTCATCTATATTTATTGTTCCTAATGGAGTTCCCCAAGAAGAGTGTGAGTCCAATGCAACTCCCGGCCCAACACCACGATGGTTTGGGTTCAGTATAACGACGGTGTCTATAGGTTGCTTCGCATTATTAAGGATATGAAAAAAATGAAATGCCTGATAGCCCGAATAAATCAGTGCCGCGTGTGGCACGATACCTCCAATAATATGATGTTTTGTGTAATTCAGGTCAATTTTTGACTTCTCTTTGGAGCTGATCTTTTCCAGTAATTCCTTCAACTCTCCTTTATATTCGGGATAAAACAATCCTGCTACTGATGGTTTTCTGATATTATTTGCCATGGTAATGAATTTTTTGATTTATAAACTCATTAAAACTTTTATTTAACTTACAGCTATATTGTAGTTACATTGATTGCAATTCCCCTCGAAGTTTAAATTTTTGACATATGTTTTATAGTTCGCTCTTTCTATGACTTTGGTTTTGCATTTGGGGCATACTGTATCAGAACCCCCATATGAAGATGAAACGTTGCCACAATATACGAAATAAAGTTTATCCATTGCAATTTCTCTGAGTGATACAATTGTTTTGATAGGAGTAGGGGCAATGTTCATTTTATATGAAGGGAAATATCGGCTTAAATGCAATGGTGTTTGAGGACCAAGCTCATCAGCAATCCAGTTTATCATTGTTTTAAATATTTTAATATCGTCGTTTAGTCCCGGTATTATTAGATTGGTAACTTCAAGGTGAATGTTTTTGCTTCTAATAGTTTTCAGTGTTTTCTTAACCGGTTCAAGGGTTGCACCTGTATATTTCCTGTAAAAATCATCCGTGAATGCTTTCAGGTCAATATTAAAACCATCAATCAAATTAATTAGCTTTTCAAGAGGTTTGGGATTAATGTAACCGTTTGAAACCACTGCATTTGCAAAGCCGTTATTTTTTACTTTTTCAGCAATTTCTAACATATACTCATACCAAACAACAGGTTCATTAAAAGTATAAGCCATTCCGCAACATTCAGAAGAATTTAAAACTTGTTTAACAACTCTATCTGTACTTATATCATTTGAAAAAAAATCATTGTGAACATGAGCTTGCGACATATGATAGTTTTGGCAGAAGTCGCATCTTAGGTTACACCCGTAAGTGCCCACTGACACTATTTGTTGTCCGGGATAAAAATGGTATAATGGTTTTTTTTCAACAGGCTCTGCATGTAGCCCTGTTGCTTTACCATAATTCTTTGAATATAGTTTTCCATCTTTATTAATACGGATATTGCATTTTCCAGCGTTATTTTCTTCTATTATGCATGCATGGGGGCAAAGAAGGCATTTTGCCCTTTTGTTTGAATGTGTTTTGTAAAATTGTGCTTCTTGCATAAAACATAATTTTTCTATGGGGTTAAAAAAATAAATTTACAAAAAATCTATAAATTATAAAATATGCTATGATAGTATTTACAACGTGTTTAAAAAATGTGTAATTTCGCGTTTAAAATTAAAAAAGTGTAAATTGTTATTAAATTTTTAAGAAATTATGAAAACTAGAACCGCATTATTTGTTTTAATAGCAGGGATGTTAATGTTTTCCTGTGGTGAACAACCCAAGGAGAAGGAGGATAAAGATGTTGCCGATGAGGTTGTATCTTTGTCGATTATTGATATACTAAAAGATCCCTATGAATATGAGGGAAAGACTGTTTCATTTGATGGTATTATAAACCATGTATGCCGTCATAGTGGAGACAAAATGAGGGTTAATCCAAAGGATAATGATGATTACAGTATTTTAGTCATGCTTGGTGATTTTATTAATCAGTTTGATACTGATTTTGAAGGGGAGGCAATAACATGCCGGGGTGTATTAAAAACTGAAATCCGTGATATAGATGAGCCTGCAGAAGAAGAACATGAACATGCACCCGGAGATCATACTTGTGAAACAACGGAAGAAGCTATTAAAAAGATGGAAAAGTTAGGTATTGAGCCAGAAATCAGGGCTTATATAGAATTGGAAAGTTTTGAAATAAAATAGCTGTTATTTTAAGATTTTAAAAAGCCGTTTCCAAAATTTTTGGAAGCGGCTTTTTTGTTATAAACGCTATTAATTTTTCTGTGTTATTTTTGCATTAATAAAGCATATCTGCTTTGTATTTATCACAGGTTGATTTAGAGTATAATTTTAATAACTAAACATCATGAAGCTTCGAAAGTTAAATCGTGCCATACATCGCGATTTGGGATATTTTTTCTTTGGCATGTGTATTATTTATGGATTATCTGGTATTGCTCTTAATCACAGGCATGAATGGAATCCAAATTATGTTATTACTGAAGAAGAATTTAAAGTTGAATTGATTAAGCCTGTACCTGAAGACCCCGAGGAAATTGCAAAGATAGTTTTGGCTGAAGCCGGGCTAAAAGACCAATATCGTACTCAT
>SLSZ01000149.1 GCA_007130125.1 Bacteroidales bacterium | reverse complement strand
GATTCAGCCTGGAGTGTTGGCTGGGGTGAACCCTCAGGTTCTTATTACACGGGTGGAGGACATGGCTGGGATAATGAGCAACTTGATATGCGTACTGTATTCTACGCAATTGGCCCTGTATTTAAGGAGAACCATCTGCATCAACCATTTAGTGTTGTGGATCTTTATCCGCTTATTGCACATATTCTTGGACTTGAACCGGCTGAAGTTGACGGGAAGCTGGAGAATACAATAGATATGCTCAAATAGAAAAACTACTTTTTTTATCTCTTATGGCAACTGCCGACTGAGGACTGGAAACAGTGCCCGGAACAGGAGTCGAACCTGCACGTTGTTGCCAACACTAGTCCCTGAAACTAGCGCGTCTACCAATTCCGCCATCCGGGCAATTAACTTTTGACAAAAAAAGGAATTCTGCATGTGAATTCCTTTTTCGTGCCCAGGACAAGAGTCGAACTTGCACGGCCTTACGGCCACTACCCCCTCAAGGTAGCGTGTCTACCAATTCCACCACCTGGGCTTGAAGTGGTGCAAAATTAATAAAAACTCATGAAATATAAACCGTATATCATTATTATATCTAAAAATTTTATAAAGGGTTGATAATTCGTATCTTTTTCATTAATTTTAAACCAAAAGGAACAAATGTTTTAATAAAGTTTTATGTTGAACTTAAAAAAACAAATAGATGGATAAATTAGCTTTAAACAGATTAATGGAAGCACAGGAATTTCCTTGTATTTCAATTTTACTGCCAACATACCGCACTGCACCTGATTACCATAAAAATGGAATGGTTTTAAAGAAGCTTGTGCGGGAAGCTGAAAACAGGCTTGAATCGGAGTTGTCAAAACGTGAAGCGAAGCCATATATTGAAAAATTAAATGAACTTGCTGAGAAAGTTGATATCAGTAAGACTTTGGATGGGTTGGCGTTATTTGTGAATTCCAATAATGCCGAAATAATTGACTTACCTTTCCCGGTAAAAGAAAGAGTGGTGATTGATAAAACTTTTGCTACACGTGATATTATAATGACTATTAATCGCGGTATTAGATATTATGCTCTTGTATTAAGCATTGAGAAGATCCGGCTTATTCAATGTTATCGTGATGAAGCTGTTGAAATTGAAAAACATGGATTCCCAATGTATTCAAATTTGGATTTTTATGAACTCAATCCAAGTGATCTCTCGCAGGAAAAGGCAAGAATAGTTAAAGATTTTTTCAGGAAAGCTTCAAGGGCGCTCCAGGATTTGCTGAAAAAGGAAAATCAAAGTATTGTGGTCATGGGTGTGGAAAAGAATCTTGGTTTTTTCAGAGAGGTAGCCAACCTTGAAGACAGTATTATTAATTATATTGAAGGAAGTTATGTTGGTGTATCAGCGCATGATATAGGGAAAAAAGTATGGCCGGCAGTAAAAGAGACTATGATGAAAAAGCGTAATGAATCTGTTTCAGAGCTTGAAAAGGCTGTTAGCTCAGGCAAATATGCAGGTTATCTTGAAAATGTTTGGCGGTTTGCAAATGAAGGACGAGTCAGCCTGTTGTTGGTTGAAGAAAGCTATCACCAGTCATGCCGGCTTAATCAGGATAATACTATTACACCATTAGATGAACCCGAAAAAGGTATGATTGATGATGCAGTGGACGAAGTTGCAGAAATAGTTTTAAATAAAGGTGGAAAGGTAGTATTTGTCAATGACGGACTACTGAAAGATTTTAACAGGATTGCTGCTGTGTTGAGATACTGAGAGGAATGTTTTAATTAAATGGCAAATAAGGAGGCCCTTAGGATTTTATTAATATCCTAAGGGCCTTTGCTTATATCAAATACATTATTAATTATTCTTCTTTTTCAGAATCTTCAGCCTTGTTTTCAAAAGTCAGCTCATGATCTTTTACGTCAACAATTATTTTAGAGTTGTTTGAAATATTCCCTGTAAGTAAATCTTTAGACAATTTATTCAGCAGGCTTCTTTGAATGACCCTTTTCAGGGGCCTTGCCCCAAACTGTGGATCATAGCCCAGTTCAGCGATCCATTCAATAGCTTTTTCAGTAGGCTCTATTTCAAAACCGTTTTCTTGAAGACGCTTGTTAACATGATCAAGCTGTAGCTTAACGATAGCTGCTATTTCTTTCTTTGTAAGTGGCTTGAACATTATTACTTCATCTATCCTGTTTAAAAACTCCGGTGGAATACCTTTCTTAAGCAGGGTAAAGACCTCATCACGAGTGTCAGCAATTATTTGTTCCTGGTTTTCTTCATCAAGCTTCTCAAACCTTTCTTGTATTAATGTTGACCCAATGTTTGAGGTCATGATTATTATTGTATTACGAAAATCTGCTGTTCTACCTTTATTATCAGTAAGTCTTCCATCATCAAGCACCTGAAGTAGTATGTTGAACACATCAGGATGAGCTTTTTCGATCTCATCAAGAAGTACTACGGAGTATGGTTTGCGTCTTACTGCTTCTGTCAGCTGGCCACTTTCCTCATAACCAACATATCCAGGAGGAGCACCAATTAGCCTGGATACGGTATGTCTTTCCTGGTATTCTGACATATCTATCCTGACCATGTTGTTTTCGTCATCAAACAAGAATTCAGCCAGGGTTCTTGCCAGCTCTGTTTTTCCTACACCGGTTGTGCCGAGGAATATAAAAGAGCCTACCGGCCTTTTTGGGTCATGTAGTCCTGCACGGCTTCGCCTTATTGCGTCAGACAATGCTTCTATTGCTTCATCTTGCCCAACAACTCTTTTGTGCAATACATCTTCCAGTTTGAGCAATTTTTCCCTTTCGCTTTGTAGCATTCGGCTAACAGGTATGCCTGTCCACCTTGAAACCACATCAGCTATGTCCTCAGCTGTTACTTCTTCTTTGATCAAAGGGCTGTCTGTTTGCAACTCATCCAGTTTCTTTTTTAGGCTTTCAAGGGATTCTTCGGCTTCTTTTATCTTTCCATATCTTAATTCGGCTACCTTGCCATAGTCACCGTTACGTTCTGCCTGTTCAGCCTCAAACTTATACTGCTCTATATTTTTTTTGCACTCCTGGATTCCGTTTACTATCTCTTTTTCATTTTGCCATTTGGCTTTCAGACGGTTGCGCTCGTCATTAAGTTCAGCCAGCTCATTATTAAGCATTCTTAACTTAGCTTCATCTTTTTCTCTTTTTATGGCTTCACTTTCAATTTCCAGCTGTCTTATCTTTCGTTCAGCTTCATCCAGTTCTTCGGGAACCGAATTTATCTCAAGCCTCAGTTTTGATGCAGCCTCATCAATAAGGTCGATAGCCTTATCCGGCAGAAACCTGTCGGTAATATATCTTTGTGACAGGTCAACAGCTGCAATTATTGCATCGTCTTTTATTCTGACCTGATGGTGTGTTTCATATCTTTCTCTGAGTCCACGAAGAATTGAAACGGCATCAGTCTTTGATGGTTCGTTTATGGTGACTATCTGGAATCTTCTTTCCAGGGCTTTGTCTTTTTCAAAGTAGCGTTGATATTCTTTTAATGTTGTTGCTCCTATTGCTCTTAATTCTCCTCGTGCAAGGGCCGGTTTCAGTATGTTTGCCGCATCCATAGCGCCTTCACCTGTTGCCCCTGCTCCAACAAGAGTGTGTATCTCATCAATAAACAGAACAAATTCACCATCTGACTCGACAACCTCTTTTACGACGCTTTTAAGCCGCTCTTCAAACTCTCCCTTGTACTTTGCTCCGGCAATCAGTGCACCCATATCAAGTGAGAATATTTTTTTTGTTTTTAGGTTTTCAGGCACATCACCATTGATGATTCTATGTGCTATACCTTCAGCAATAGCAGTTTTACCAACACCGGCCTCACCTATCAGAACCGGGTTATTCTTGGTTCTTCGTGATAATATCTGCAATACTCTGCGTATCTCTTCATCACGTCCTATAACCGGGTCAAGCTTATTTTGAAGAGCAAGGTCGTTGAGATTGTGAGCATATTTATTTAAAGCATTATATGTATCTTCTGCCGTTTGGCTTTTTACTTTGGTCCCGCCACGCAGGTCTTTTATAGCAGCTTTAAGTTCTTTTTCCGTAACGCCGGCATCTTTAAGGATTTGTGAAACGTTATCTCCACATTGTAATATTGCAAGCAAAACGTGTTCAATAGCTACAAACTCATCACCGAAATCTTTCAACATGTTGTTAGCTTTTTGAAGCACTTTTGTTGCATCTTTTGAAACATAGATTTCGCCACCCGAAACTTTTGGATAGCCTTCCACTATCCTGTCAAGCACCGACTTAAGGTTTTCAATGTTAATATTTAATTTTTTGAGTAGATAAGGAACTACGTTATCATCAACAGTCAAAATGCTTTTAAGCAAATGCCCTGTTTCAATTGACTGGTGTTGATAACCGGATGCAACTTCCTGTGCTTTCTGTATTGCCTCCTGTGTCTTTATTGTGAAATTATTTAAGTTCATATCGTTATCATTTGTTTTTGAGTTTCTAAAATCAATTTTTGTTTAAGGTTTAAGTTTGTCTAATTATGTGTTTCCCGTTGATAGCATTGATTTGCGCAGACAAAAAATGTTTTGATATATAGTATAGTTATCAGCGAGATCTTTGGAAATAGTATATTTTAAAGACTTTCAATTTTAAATCTTATTCTTTTGCTTTTTTTTGAACAAAATTCAAACCAAATGTTTTATAAGTTCAGGATGCGTCAAAATGGCGGCAGGCATTCTGGTTATAAGACAAAATGACACGCCCGTGCTTAAATCATTTTATTAATATAACCAAAATCATATCTCGAAATTTTAACCAGACACTAGTGATATGGTTTAACAAATTAGCTTTTATAGGCTTCATTGAAAATGACTTAAATGATTTTATTAATTAAAAGTTTAAAATTTTCTCAGAACTTTTGTATTATTGCCACACGAAAATAAGATGAATAATTGGTCGATGGGTTTAGGGGTTGAGTCGTATAGTTAGTAGTTACCGATTACTGATTACTGATTACCCGTTACTCGTCACTCGTTACCCGTTACCCGTTACCCGTTATTCATTACCATAACATTAAAACTTAAAACGTAATACGTAATACATATTACACAATACAGTTATATGAAACTATTAAAGTCTTTATTAAAGCTAAAGCTGCACTGGCAGATATTAATTGCGTTTATCTTAGCAATATTATTTGGTATCTTTTTTAAAGAGCAGGTTATTTATGTTTCCTGGATGGGTGATATATTCCTGCGTTTGCTCAGAATGATAGTTATCCCATTAATTTTAAGCTCAATAATTTCAGGATTGGTAAATATTGGCAGTGGCGGCAGTTTGGGTAGATTAGGTCTGAAAACTTTTGGTTATTACCTGACTACAAGCACCTTTGCAATTATTGTTGGTTTGGCTTTAGTTAATATAATAAGGCCCGGTGTAGGTATGGATATAACATCTGTTGCCGTTGATGACTCTATAAGCATTGAAAGGCCTCCTATATCGGAAGTGTTTATTAATATTGTCCCGGATAATATTTTTCATGCCCTGGCAAGCAATGATTTTTTAGCTGTAATATTCTTCGCCTTATTAGCCGGAATATTTATCAGTAAAATGGATAAAAAAAACAATTTGATCCTTTCTAATTTTTTCAATGCATTTTTTGAGTTATTTATGAAAATAACCTTGTTCGTTATTAAACTTGCTCCATTGGGAATATTTGGATTAATTGTAAAAGTTGTTGCCGAACAGGAAGATTTCGGCAACATGGTTTCCAGTTTGGGAATATTTATGTTAACGGTAATATTGGGCATATTAATACATTCTTTAATTACATTACCGCTAATAACCAGGTTTATTGGTAAAGCAAAACCTTTCAAACATTTGAACAATGTAAAAACAACTTTAATAACAGCTTTTTCCACAGCATCTTCAGCCGCTTCATTACCACTAAACATGAAAGAAACACATGAAAACTCAGGTGTTTCTCACAAAATAACCAATTTTACTATCCCTATTGGTACCACTATAAACATGGATGGAACAGCTATTTATATATCGGCTGTTGTAATGTTTATTGCCCAGGCCCAGGGAGCTGTTATGGGTTTGCAAGAGCAAATACTGATATTGGTCATAGCATTAATGTCAAGCATAGGAACTGCAGGAGTACCTATGGCAAGTTTGGTTATTATTACCATTGTTTTGGAGGTTTTGGGGCTTCCGCTCGAATTGATTGCATTAGTACTTCCTGTTGACAGAATTTTAGATATGTTCAGAACAACAACCAATGTTTGGGGAGATAGTTGTTGTGCTGTGGTAGTAGCTAAAAGCGAAGGTGAAGATCTGAATGTTTAGCAGGTATAAATTTAATTAATCAGCCTGTAAAATAAACTCCAGAGGAGTTAAACCTTAAACCAATACATTTTTGGTAATTTTCATTAAGGCCTTTATTATTTTTCATTCTGATCTATTGCATCTTCTTTGAGTTTACCAAGACCGGGTACTCCTTTTACTTCATGGTCTTTTTTCAAAGCTTTCACAAGGCTAAAGCAGCTAACCATAACTATAACACTTTGCGGCAAACCTGCTGAAATAGAAGCTGCCTGCAAAGCAGTCAGGCCTCCGGCAACTAATAATACTGCTGCAGCAGCTCCTTCAGTAACACCCCAAAATATTCGAGTGCCTACCGGAGGATTTGGATGTCCACCACTGGTTACCATATCGTCTACAAGCGATCCGGAATCAGAGGAAGTTATAAAGAATATTACGATTAGTAATATCCCCAACCATTGAGTTATTGAAGAGAATGGCAGATTGTCCAGAAGTGCGTGTAATGACATAGCTACATTTTCATTAACAATCTGGGATATTCCACCTGCACCAAATATTTCGATATGCAAAGCGGTTCCACCAAATACTGAAAACCAAAAAAATGTTACAATAGTTGGAACAAACAATACATAAAAAATAAACTCACGGATAGTTCGGCCTTTTGAAACACGGGCAATAAAAATGCCCACAAAAGGACACCAGGACAACCACCACCCCCAATAAAACAGGGTCCAGTTTGCCTGCCATTCAGACTCTGACGTTAGATCAATCCAAAGACTCATGTTTACAATCTGCTGAACATAATCTCCAAAAGTCGTAACAAGAATATTTATCTGGAATAGTGTGGGCCCTGCAAAGAATACAAATAGCAGTAACAAGAACAAAAGTAAAACGTTAGTCATACTCAAATACCTGATACCCCTGGCTATACCTGACACTACTGAAATTACAGCAACTGCTGTAATTATTGCTATTATCATAACCTGTACATCTGTATTGTAAGGTATGCCGGCAAGAGCATTAATTCCGGAGTTTATTTGCATTGCACCAAGCCCAAGTGAAGTTGCAACACCTAATAAAGTACCGAGTGTGCAAAAAATATCAATCACATGCCCTATCCAGCCATAAATTTTTTCTCCTAGTAACGGGTAGAACAAGGATCTGGGAGCTAATGGCAACTTGTGACGGAAGTGAAAGTATGATATACCCAGTGCAAAAATTATATAAATAGCCCACGGATGAAACCCCCAATGAAAGAATGAAAAACGCATACCTTCACGCATTGAGTGAAAGCTTTCAGGCTCAGCAGTGGGTGGTTCCGAATAATGCATTATAGGCTCAGCAACACCCCAAAAAATAAGCCCCATACCCATACCTGCCGCAAATAGCATCGAAAACCAACTAAAACGATTAAAATCAGGCTTGGATTTTTCACCACCTAAACGTATTCTTCCATACTTGCTGAAGTATAACCAGACTACAAATATTAATAAACCAAAAACAAGTAATACATAATACCAGCCAAAATACTTTGATATAAAATTAAGAGTTTCATTAAATATCTTTCCCGCAGTTTCTGTCCAGACAGCTCCATAAACTATAAGTGCCAAAATACTTAAAGCTGCACCTATGAAAACAGGCGGACTAACACGATTCATCCATTCAAAGAGAGTCTTCTTAATAAAACCACCTAGTTTAGAAATCATTTTTAAAAATTTTAATGAATATTATAGTACTCAAAGTAAGTTATATTTTAAGTTATTTGTTGTAATCAAAATAAATTTTACACAAAAATATTCGGCAAAGTTATAAACAACTTATAAATGAAAAAATTATTAAATTTGATACTGTTATATTTACAGGATTGAATATGAAAATTCTTATTTTGTGTACAGGAAATTCATGTCGTAGTCAAATGGCTCATGGCTTATTAAAAAGTTTTGATCCCAATTTGGCTGTTTATTCAGGTGGTACAAAACCTGAAGATCAGGTAAACCCTTTTGCAATCAGGGTGATGCAAGAGGTTGGTATTGATATCAGTCATCATGAACCTGCACACGTGGACCGTTATGTTGATAAGTCTTTTGATTATCTTATTACGGTTTGCGACAATGCAAAAGAAACTTGCCCGGTTTTTTCCGGAAGTGTAAAGCGCAGGCTTCATATTGGTTTTGAAGATCCGGCTGCTTATAAAGGTAATGATGATGAGGTGTTAAAACACTACAGAAGAATCCGTGACCAGATAATGGAAAGGTTTAAGGAATTTTATAACGAAAGAATAT
>SLSZ01000150.1 GCA_007130125.1 Bacteroidales bacterium | reverse complement strand
TTTTTTATAGCTATTTTATTTTTAATCAAATATTCTCTTTAATTTTTGTTTTTCAGTGTAGTTAATCTCTTTTAATTCTTTTTTAATAATAAGCAGAAATCTAAAATATAATTTTCAACTTTTGTTTGTTATGTGTCTTATCTTTGCATTTAATTAAAGTATTAATATGCATATCATTATCAAATGGAAGTGCCTCAAATCAGAAACATTTCTTTAGACCTGTGGCTTCAGATAAAAAAAAGACCATTGTTGATCAGCGGGCCATGCAGTGCCGAAAGTCGTGAGCAGTTGATCGCCACTGGCGAGGCGCTTGCAAATACCGGTTTAGTTTCTGTTTTCAGGGCAGGCATATGGAAGCCCCGTACAAGGTCTCATTCTTTTGAGGGCCATGGTGAAAAGGCTTTTTCATGGGTAAAAGAAGTTAAAGAAAAAACCGGAATACCTGTAGCTGTTGAAGTTGCGCGTCCTTCACATGTTGAACTTTGTCTTAAGCATGAGATAGATATCTTGTGGATAGGTGCGCGATCCGTTGCCAATCCTTTCTCCATCCAGGAGCTTGCCGAAGCCCTTGCAGGAACAAACATACCTGTAATGATAAAAAACCCTGTGAATCCTGACCTGCAGCTTTGGATTGGCGCCCTTGAAAGAATCAACCAGGCTGGAATAAACAAGCTCGCAGCTATACATCGAGGATTCAACACATGGGGCAAAAGCCAATACAGAAACCCGCCACTGTGGGAAATACCAATTGAACTAAAACGACTATTCCCTGAACTCCCTATAATCTGCGACCCCAGCCATATCTGCGGCAACCGCTCAATGATAGAAAAAGTTGCACAACATGCCCTGGACCTGGATATGGATGGACTCATGATAGAAAGCCATATTAAACCCGAAAAAGCTCTTAGCGACAAAAACCAGCAAATTAGTCCATCAAAACTTGCAAAAATTATAAACAAACTGCAGATCAAAAAAGCCTCAAGCTTTAAAAAAGAAACAACTGAAAACCTTGAAGAACTCAGAAAACAAATAGACCTTGCTGATTACAAAATCCTCGAAGCACTCGCGGAAAGAATGAATGTGGTTAAAAGCATAGGATATTTGAAAAAAAATAATAAAATAACGATATTGCAAATTGAAAGATGGAATAACATCATACACAAAAGAGAAGAAGCAGGCTTGAAGCTGGGCCTGAATAAAGAATTTCTTAATGAGTTGCTTAAATTAATTCATAAAGAAGCTATAAATGTTCAAAAGCAAATATTGAACGATAACAGCTAAAACATTCTAAAAAAATACTATTATGACAAAAAATAAAAGAACATTAACAGACATCTCTGAAATTGGTGAATTTAGCTTAATAGATCGATTAACCTCCGGTTTCAAAAACAGAAATAAGAAAACCATTATGGGTATTGGCGATGATGCTGCGATAATAGATACAGGAGAACAATATACTATAATAACAAAAGATTTATTATCTGAGGGAGTACACTTTGATATCACCTATTCACCATTGAAACACCTTGGTTATAAAGCTGTAACAAGTAACCTTTCCGACATATATGCAATGAACGGAACACCAACACATATATTTGCGGGGATTGCTGTTTCGAGCAGGTTTTCGTTGGAAGCACTTCAGGAAATTTATAAAGGGATAGAACTTGCATGCGAAAAGTATAATGTTGACCTTGGCGGTGGCGATACTGTGTCAAGCAAAGCCGGCCTTTTCATATCTGTCACGGCAATGGGTTCGGTAGCTCCTGAAATGGTTACTTACCGTAGTGGTGCTAAAGAACATGACCTTATATGCGTTAGCGGCAATCTTGGAGGAGCTTATGCCGGGCTGCTTATACTTGAAAGAGAAAAGCAGGTGTTTAAAGCAAACCCCGACATGCAACCAAGCCTGAAAGATTATAGCTATGTGCTTGAAAGACAGCTGAAGCCGGAAGCCAGAAAAGATATCGTTGAGTTACTTAAAGAAAAAAATATCAAGCCCTCTTCAATGATTGATGTTTCGGACGGACTGGCTTCAGAAATAATGCATATCTGCAAAAACTCAGATTGCGGGGCATCCATTTATGAAGAAAAGTTTCCTCTTGACAAAATGACTGCAGATGTAGCTCATGAATTTAAAATTGACCCCTCTACATTTGCCCTTAACGGAGGCGAGGACTATGAACTGCTGTTTACTATCAGCCAAAACGATTATGAAAAAATCAAAGACCAACAAGAAATTTCAATAATAGGACATATTACTGATAAAAGCTCCGGTGCTAAGCTAATAACCGTTTCCGGAAATGAGGTTGAACTCCGGGCGCAGGGATGGGATGCCTTTAAAAAAGAAGAAAACGAAGATTAAAAGGCATACCATAGCCAATCACAAAAAAATTAAACCAAAGCATGTCCAAAAAAAAATACTACGTTGTCTGGAAAGGACACAATCCCGGGATTTATGAAAGCTGGGATGAATGCAAAAAACAGATCCATGGGTATCAGGATGCCGTTTATAAGGCTTTTCCCAACATGGAGTCAGCAAAGGCTGCATACGAAGATAACTATTACAACCATATAGGTAAAAATGCCCCGGGAAAAAAAGTTGACAAAGATCTAATTAAAAAGACAGGTTTGCCCATAATGGATAGCATTTCCGTAGATGCTGCATGTAATACTGTTAATAAAAGAATGGAGTACCAAGGTGTTGATACCAAAACCGGGGCGCGAATTTTTCACAAAGGCCCTTTTGAAGGAGGGAGTAACAACATTGGAGAGTTTCTGGCAATCGTTCATGCTCTGGCCCATTGTAAAAACAATAACATTAACAAGCCTATCTATACCGACAGCTTTACAGCCATCAAATGGATATACCAGAAAAAGGCCAATACCAAAGTGATCGAACAAGAACATAACAAAGAACTCTTCAATCTTATAAAACGTGCAGAAAAATGGCTTCAGGAAAACCAATGGAAAAACAAGATCCTTAAATGGGAGACCGCTGCCTGGGGAGAAGTGCCTGCAGATTTTGGAAGAAAATAACTCGCCGAATTTTAATCTGTCTCTCCCTTTTAAGGTATTAATAAAATCAGCGTTAATCCGCGAAATCTGCGGGATATATTTTTATGTTTCCATAAACTACAAACCAGTCTTCAAAGTTTAATATCTTTGAATTTTTTGTAATGCACCACTATGCTGTGGTTCCAACAATAATGCCTTTGCGTATGCCTTAATGGCTTTTTCTTTCTTGCCTTCGGCATGATATCCGTCTCCAAGCATCACGTATGCATTGGCCGTTTGGGGAAAAAGCTCAACGCCAACTTTAAAAATTGAAATTGCTTCACCTGTGCGATCCAAATACAATAAATCCCTGCCTACCCTGGCAATATCATTAAAGCTTAGCTCATCCTGTTTCTCCTCATTTTCAGAAAAACCACTCAGATAATCAAGGGCAGCTTCCAATCCATCGCTTTCCAAAATTCTTGCCAAAGCCAAAGCAATAGAAGGCGAGAAGTCAAGTTCATAACCATACAATAACCTGATTATGTTTTGTTCAACAGATCGTATTTCAGCCGGCCTTGAATTGCAAAACACCACAATATAATAACCATCCTCAGGTAACCGTGTAACAATGCTTGTGAAGCCATTTGTGCCGCCTGTATGTTGATGATAATAAACACTGTCATTTTCATTCATCTTTGAATAACCTGTCCTCCAACCGTAAGCATATCCGTCAAGATTAGGACTGAATATCATGTCCTGATATTCTTTGTCCAATAATTTATTATCAGCCAAAGCCCTCTCCCATCTAACCATATCCAATGGTGATGAATACATATCTCCTGTTGCCAGAGCTGTTGACAGATCTCGGAACCCGGCTCTCTCAAAGTAGTCAAGCAAAAAATTATAGCCATAAGCACGGTTCATTATAATTTTTCTGTGGTCTTCCACGCCGGTATTGAACATTTCCAGCGGCTCAAGTATCCTGTCATTCAACAGTTCGGGAAATGTCTTTCCGGAAACCTCCTCCAAAATATATCCTAAAAGATAATAGCCAAAGCTACTATAACTAAACTCCTCGCCCGGCTCAAACAACAAATCCAAATCCCAGAACAACTCAACAAACTCACGATGTTCAAAAGGTAACCGTCCGTATTTTGGGAAAAAATCTGGAATGCCGGCATAATGAGGCATGCCTGAAGTATGCGAAAGCAAATGATGTATTGTAATAATATTACCCTGTGGCTTCGGATAATCTTCAATATATGTACTTATTGTTGAATCCAGCGAGATCTTTCCTTCAGAAACTTTCTGCATTATCAACATTGATGTAAACTGTTTGGAGATAGAAGCAATACGGTATTTTTTCTCAGGCGAATTTTCAACATTATGCTCAATGTTGGCATAGCCAAATCCATCAGCATATAATACTTCCCCATCTTTTGCAACAAGTACTGACCCGCTGAAGTTGTTTTGAACATAATACAGGTTCATCATACTATCTAACTGTGAAGCCAGTTCACCGCAATAACCCTGTAACGAAAACAGTGATAAGGTAAAAAAAATAAAAAACCGTTTCATCTGTATAAATATATTTAGTTAGTAATTTAATTTACAATAATTTGCATTTATTATGTTTGCAACGCTTATTAATTATATCCCGATGGAACCCCTCATGTTTTACACCCTCACTTTTCTACACCTTAGTAGATAAGGGTTTCATTTTAATATGTTTTAAATTTTACAATTGGTATTAATCAATATTTTAGCCAAATATTATAAGTTCATCTCTTTATTACTAATACAAAATAATCTTCCTTTATTGGAATATTGAATTCAAGCCTATTCCATTCAATCATTCCAAATATGCAAGTTTTTTATTAAAAAACCGCAAAAAAACAGGAAATATTATATATTTGTTTTATATTTTAACCTTCTATTTATCAGAGCTTAACACAACTCGTCGTCGCTATGCAACACTTCATCATTTCGTTTTTTACACTTATCGTCTTTTTATTTAATTTTTCATTATGCTATTCCCAGGCGGTATCTAAGCACAAAGTTCGGTTGCGTGAAGACTCTTATCGCATTGCGGTATTCTCTTTTGTTCATGAAACATGTACTTATTGTCCGGAGCCGGCGGAATTGGAAGACTGGCTTGCCACTGGTGAGCCAACCGATAAAATACTTGGAGGCGGTAGCGGCTATAGTTATATTGATGGCTTTGAGGAACGCATGGCTGCTTATGGAGGTGTAGAGTTGGTCGGGATAACTTCACCGGCAGGTATGCCCGTTGGCGGCACTTCCCGCAGCTGGAACTCAATGGAGGTATGGGAGTATTTCACAGGTTTAATGAAAAAGGATTTGGAAAGCAAAGGTCCGTTTGACGGAATCCACCTTGCCGTTCACGGATCCATGGCAGTTGCCGGTATAGCGCGCCCGGAAGCTGAGCTGGCCAGAATGGTAAGAAGCATCCTGGGGCCAGAAGTGGTCATTACAGTAACTCTAGACCTGCATGCATGTGTTGATGCAGAGCTTGTAGCCGATGATGCCGCCGATGCTGTATTTGCAGTTAAAAGATTCCCCCACTATGATGCCGCTCTTATGGGGCAACGTGCTGCAGATGTTATGATAAGAGCTCTGCAGGGCACTTATAAACCTGTAGTAGCAACACGAAAACCCGGAGTTATAACTCCAAGTTTTTTCCAGGGAACAATACGTTATCCGGCCAGAGAAATAATGGAACGCGCAAGGAGATGGGAAAACCGCGAAAAAGACGTATATGTGTCTGTTAACTTCGGTTTTGCTTACGCCGATGTGCCCAACAATGGAGCTTCAATATACGTTGTAACTAACAATAATCAAGAGTTGGCCGACCATATTGCTGATGACATGAACAACTTTTTCTGGCAACACCGCGAAAATTTCGTCTTCAAAGACATTTATAATGTTGAAAGCGGCGTTAAAAAAGCACTTGACGCTGTTGAAAACAAAGAAACACCGGTGGTTATAGCCGATGGTTGCGACCGGACAGGTGGCGCTACATGGATAACCAACGAACTAATACAGCAGGGTGCAGCCAACTTTGCAATAGGAACACTGACAGATAAAGAGTTCTTTGAAAACATACACGGAAGAGAGCTAAAAGCCGGCTACAATACAGGCCCAGTAAAAGTGGGTGGAACTACGGATATTTTTGCCGGGGCACCGGTCAAACTTGATGATGCTATAATAGAATTTATTGATGAACAATATATTGTGCTGCTTTTTGGTAAAAACAACCGTGTCGTTGTCACGCCAACACTTATGCAAATAACTACCCCACAATGGCATGATAGGGTAGGCATTGAATTTGAAAACCTTGATATAGTCGTACACAAAACACGGGTGCATTTTTTCCGCGGTTATTACGAAACAGGTATCGCTGGTGAAGAATATCCCGGCACAATAATTAAAATCGAAGTGCCCGGATGGGGTCCGGCAGATATAACAAAAATAAATTATGCCAATGGGGGGCAATATTTATACCCACTTGATATGGACAGAGAGATAGGAGGTGTGTGGGACAG
The DNA here is from genome assembly GCA_007130125.1 of Bacteroidales bacterium. GTDB lineage: Bacteria > Bacteroidota > Bacteroidia > Bacteroidales > UBA7960 > PUKZ01. The sequence goes on along the minus strand of SLSZ01000150.1, from coordinate 20,001 downwards.
GCCTTATATCAGTGATGAAGACATGAAATATCAGACAGGAGAAGGAGTTACTATTAATGAATAAAATTAGCGTTAGTCAGCGAGATCTGCGGGAAAACATATCCCGCAAATATCGCAGTTCAACGCAGATAAGACCACAAATTTTATAACCAAATTCATAGCATTATGCATAAAAACTCATTCACATTCAGAACTTTGCTAATAGTAATTTCATTTATTTTTCTTATTTCCTCATGCACAGAACCCGAAAGATACCCCGGTGAAACATGGGATATAGCAGAAAACCCTGAAAAGCTAGGCTTCTGTTCAGACAAACTAGCCAAAGCCAAAGAGTATTCCAAAACCATCAACACTGCTGCAGTAGTAATTGTTACTGATGGCATGATAGTAGATGAGTGGGGCGAAGTTAACACCAAATACATGACTCATTCAATCAGGAAAAGCTTTTTAAGCGCAATGTTTGGTAATTACGTGCAAGACATAACAATAAATATTGACCATACCGTGGAGGATATCGGAATTGATGACGATCCACCACTTACCGATCTTGAACGGTCGGCTACAATAAGAGACCTGTTGAAATCCCGTAGCGGAATATATCATGATGCTCTGTACGAATCACAAACCATGAAAGACTTAAAGCCCACGGGTTTGATAGTTCAGCCGGGCACATTCTGGTATTACAACAACTGGGACTTCAATGCCCTGGGAACCATTTTTATGCAACAAACAGGTAAAGATTTTTTTGAAGCACTGGAGAAAGACATTGCCAAGCCAATAAGTATGGAACAATTTGAAGCAGACGACGGCTGGTATGTAACTGGTGATGAATCCATTCATGCTGCTTATCCATTTTCAATAGATGCACGCGACCTGGCACGCTTTGGTTTGCTGATGCTACGGCAGGGACGCTGGGAAGACAAACAAGTGATCCCCGAACAATGGGTGTTGGAAAGCACACGCTATCACTCCGATGCAACATTATACAACAGTGACGGGTACGGATATATGTGGTGGGTGGCACGCGATTATAATACGTTCCCACATCTGCCATATGTAAACATCCCTGAGGGATCATACTCGGCAAGAGGCGCCGGAGGACACTACCTTTTAATAATTCCGGAATACGATTTGATTATCGTACACAGGGTCGACACATATAAACCCGGCAACAGGGTTGCCGAAGATGAGTTTGGAAAACTCACCAATATGATACTGGAAGCTAAATTATGATTAGTTTTTTTAACCCCTAATTAATTGAAACTTATAATTCAATATAGAAATTTAGATTATTTTATACGGTGAACAAAGAAGTTATTGGAATAGCAGGCGGTATGGGGCCGGCTGCAGGCATTGATCTGTCTGAAAAAATTGTTTCCCAGACATTAGCAACTTCTGACCAGGAGCATATCCCACTTATGCTTTTCAGCTTTCCGGGAGAGATCGAAGACCGGACAGAATATATTATTGGCAAATCCAAAGTTAATCCCGGAGAAAAAATAGCAGATATTATTTTGCAAATGGAAAAATCAGGAGCCACAATTGCCGGAATTGCATGTAACTCTGCTCATGCTCCGCCCGTATTTGAAGTTGTTAACGATATATTAAAGCACAGTAATTCAAAAGTGAAGCTTCTAAATATGATTGAGGAGACAGCATTGTTTGTTAGGACGTATTATCCAAGCATAAGCAAAGTTGGTATTCTGGGGACTAAAGGATCATACAGAAGCGGGCTATATGATAAACTTGAGGACCATGGGCTTACTGTTGTCAACATTACACAAAAAGAGCAGGAACTTTTACATTCAGCTATTTATCATAGGGATTATGGGATCAAATCTTTAACATCATTAACAGGTGAAGCACCCCAAAAAGCAAAATCAATAATCATTGATGCCTGCTTATCATTAAAAGCCAAAGGAGCAGAAGTCATAATTTTTGGATGCACTGAATTCCCCCTGGTTATAAGACATAACCATGTTGAAGGTTTGCCTGTAATTGATACAAACCTGGTTTTAGCACGAGCCCTCATCTATGCTTCTGCACCGGACAAGTTAAAACCATGGCAATGATTATTTAAATATTAGCTAATTTGTCAGCAAACAGTTAAAAAGAAATTCACATAAGATTATATGTCTACACCTTTTAAAAATCTTAGTCCTTTGACGTATCACGGACACATCTTACGCTGAACCCTTCCCTTTTATCGTTGCTCAAGCGGTAAATTTTTGCAGTATAATGGTCTAAAAGCCTGCTCCATGCATTAAGCTCATGTATTTCGGTAGCAGTCCACCAGCTTCCAAAAAGGCCTATGAAATAAAATCCTCCTACATATCCTCCTGGCAATGCCGAAAACCCTGTTTCATTAGTAGCTCCTTCATTAGGGCTATTCCAGTATTCTGTGCCTTGTTTTTTAAGCTTTCCACCTTCATCAGTACCCCTGGCTCCATACTCATCTGCTTCTCCGGGTGTTAAACCCAAATAGATCTCCAATTGTTTCCATTCAGAATCTGCTGGCACATGCCAACCTGAAGGACACAAACCCCTCTTGTCTGTAACAGCATACCAGTTGTAAAGCTTTCCATAAATGGCAGTACTACCCAGATCAGCACCATCGTACTTTGAATAGGCCCCATGCTCGGCTTGATACCATTCGTTTCCGGAAATAATGCCAGGTATATGATCTCCATTTCTATAACGTGTAACCCTGAGATTCTCACCCAACCACTCCTGTTCTCCTATTAAGACAACTGGATAAACATTGCCGTCAATATCGGTCACTATATGCTCAACCTCCGGATCAACTTTACGAAATATTGCACATCCGGTAAAAAAACAAGCTAAAGTGGCTAAAATGAACAAATAAATAAGTGTTCTAATCATATTCTCAGTGTTATAAAAAAATAAAAAGACATTATATCCGGGAGTTTTGCAAGCACAACCCGTACCCGTTGTAAAATTAAGAATTTAAATTTCTAATTATTACGTAATGTTACCATAAAAAAGGAAACAAATTAACAAACCATTATTAAAAAACCTTAACGAACAATTAACAAAACATAACTATCATTTCATCTCGATTTGACAATCATTCATCACATCATTATAAAAAAACCACATAATATTAAAATAATTATTTCTATATTTGGAAGAAACAATTTTTTCTTTAAGCAAATTTTTGCATGGTTTTTGTTAATTAAACAGATTTTTAAACGGTATGTTTTTAGAATTCTTTTTTATTCTTGTTCACAAAGAAATTTTCACATAAATCAACATCCAGCAAATGTTGCAAACAAACGTTGGCAATTACCAAACAAATAATAAAAATTACTGGAGTTTCCGGAAAATCCTCAAACAGAGTACGGGGCGTAACCGAAAAGCCTTATGAGTAGGACTAATAACAAAACTTTTTATTAACCAAATTTTATTATCATGAAAAAGATTTTGATAAGCGCACTAGTTACGGTTGGCTTGTTTGCCTTTGGCTTACAAGGCTATTCGCAAGTAAGCTTTGGAGTTAAGACAGGTTTGAATGTTAACAACATCAGCCAGGATTTTGCAAACAGTGATATGGAGTATGATACCAAAATGAAAGCAGGCTTCCACTTTGGGCCGGCTGTAAATATTGGGTTTACGGACCAGCTTGGACTCCAAACAGGCTTAATATTTACAAGCAAGGGATTTAGCATGGATCTGGATGAATGGAGTAATGACGATTTTGATGTTGATGGATATTTTAGGTTCAGGTTTAACTACCTGGAAATACCCCTAAGCGTTGCTTTCAACATAGAAGGGTTTCAGGTTTATGCAGGCCCATACGTGGCTATAGGCATAGGAGGAACGGCTGTGGAAAAATATGAGGTTAAGTTTGAAGGCACTACTTTTTATGAAGAAGATGATTCCTTCAACTTAAAGCCTGTTTTTGGCGATTACGACCCGGCAGACCTGGATGAAGACGAAGATGCTTTCAATGCTTTGGATTTCGGCTTAAACTTCGGTCTTGGTTATAAAGTAGGTCCTGTTCTGCTAAATGCCGGTTATTCATTAGGCTTAGGCAATATGACCCCCGGCATTAAAGACAGTGACTTTGATCCTGACGACAGAAAAATGTCAAACAGGGTTATTACTGTTTCTGCTAGCTTCTATTTTTAAGCCGTTAAGAACAAGTTAATAAATAAATATAAAAAAAGCGCTGCACATGTTATATGTAGCAGCGCTTTTTTGTGGTACCACCCGGAATCGAACCAGGGACACACGGATTTTCAGTCCGTTGCTCTACCAACTGAGCTATGGTACCATCCAAATCATTTTTTTTGGAGGCACAAAAGTAAACAAACATTTTGAAATTGACAATCAGTTTTTAAGTTTTTTGTAAAAAAATACCCCCGTCACATAAATTTTTTAACTTTTTATAGTTTTTTATACATTTTTCAACCTATATATCAGTATCCTTTATTACTTTTGACAGATTTTTGAATTTGAAAAAAACAAAATGACTAACCTTGTTATTGACATAGGTAACTCTTTTACTAAAACAGCCTTTTTTGACAACACAGAGTTGCTTGAGTCAGAGGTTCATGACACTTTCACCATTAGTACAGCAAAGCAACTTTTGGATAAACATGCTGTTGACGGGGCTATCATGTCTTCGGTAAAAAGTTTTGACAGTGATGCCACCTCAGTTTTGCAAGACAAATGCTTTTTTATCGAACTGAATCATCAAACACCTGTTCCGGTAAAAAATCTATATCAATCTCCCGAGACTCTTGGCATGGATAGGTTAGCAGGCGTTACAGGCGCATCAGCTTTTTTCCCGGGCAAAAACGTTCTTGTTGTGGATGCAGGAACATGTATTACTTTTGATATTGTTACTGACAAAAAAGAATATTTGGGCGGCAGTATTTCGCCGGGATTAAATATGCGCTTTAAAGCATTGAATAATTTTACAGGGAAATTACCGTTTCTTGATATAACAAATATAGATTATCTTTGGGGCAAAACAACAGAAGAGTCCGTATTGGCGGGAGTAATTAATGGCACATTAGCCGAAACTGATGAGATTATCAACAGTTACCACCGTCTTTTTCCGGAACTTATTGTTGTATTTTGCGGAGGAGATATGTTTTTTTTTGATAAAAAACTAAAAAATAAGATATTTGCATTTGAAAAAATTGTATTATACGGATTGAATGAAATTTTAAAACATAATGTCCAACTACACAAAAATAAAAAGAAAGCTATTTAGTCTTTTATTAACAACAATATTACTGTTTGCCGGACTTCAAGCCAGCTCACAAACACGTATTATCTCGCCATATTCAATGTATGGTATTGGAGAACTAAATAATCAAAAACTTTCACGCAACCTGGGGTTAGCCGGCATAGGTTATGGTTATCGCAGCAACCTTACTGTCAACTACCTTAACCCTGCATCATATTCGGCTATTGACAGTACCTCTTTCGTGTTTGAAGCCATAGGATATTCACACTTTTATGAACAGGAAACAACATCACAATTTCAGTCATCAAACTATTCATCCCTGGGGAACATCTCTTTTGGCTTTCCGGTAACTAACAAGATAGGAGTAGGCCTGGGACTTAAACCTTATAGTTTTGTCGGCTACAAAATACTGGATCAGGCAACCCGCGAAAATGGCGGCACCATTAACTATCTGTATGACGGATCTGGTGGATTAAATGAAGTTTTCCTTGGAATGTCTTACAAATTAGTAGAAAATCTTTCAATTGGTGCTAACGCATCCTATATTTTTGGGAACATTGAAAATCGCACTACTGTTAGTTCGAATGATATCTCGGGCTTCTTTCGCTCAACAAAAACTGATGTTGATAACATTAACGGCTTTTTAGTAGGCTTTGGCTTGCAATATAGCAGAAGATTAGCAGAGAACAGAAATATTACCCTGGGGTTGACTTATGGCCATGATTCAAACCTAAATGTTCAACGGTCAAAACTTATTCAAAGTGACTTGCCGGGTTCTACCACTCGTGACACAATAGACTACAGCGAAGAACAAGAGGGAAAACTTCTTATCCCAAACAGCATCGGTGTTGGCTCATGGCTTAAGTATAACGAAAACTGGAGTGCAGGTCTTGATTTTAGCTGGCAAAACTGGGATAGCTTCAAAATGTTTGGAAATAGTGGCGAGCTGCAAAACAGCTATAATGCTGCTTTTGGAGCAAAATATTCACCAACCGTTACTACCTATTCCACTATATTCAGCCATGCAGAATATATGGCAGGTGTAAGATACGGCCAATCACACCTAAACGTCAATGACTATTCTTTTGACGAATTTGGCATAAGCTTTGGAGTATATTTACCGATAAGAAGAACACGCAACGGGCTTACAATTGGTTTTGAATATGCACAAAGAGGAACAACAGACCAAGACCTTATAAAAGAAGATATGTACAGAATCAATATTGGAATAAACATCTATGAAAGATGGTTTATAAGAAGAAGATTCTTTTAAAAAAGCAACAATAATTCAACATAATAATTAACAACAAAAAAATGAAATCAAAATTAATATCAAGTACAATCATCTTAGTTTTAATACTGGCACTTTCGGGTTGTTCAGTAAAAGAACAGGCAACAAACGCCACAGAGTCAAACAACCCTGAACAGTCTAAAGTTGAGTCTGCAGACAATGGTTATATTGAACCCAATGCCAACAATGAGAGCCAGGCGCCTCAAAAAGTTAATCAAACTTCAAGATACGGAGATACTCCTGAAGATAGTGTAATTTGCGTACAAAACTTGTCATTATATTCAGAGTATTACAGGCAGGGAAATCATAGGTTGGCATATAACCCATGGCAAGAAGCAATGGAAATATGTCCAAACGCCTCCGTGAACTTGTATATCCATGGCGCTGCACTGCTAAAAAATCGTTACAATAACGAAACAGACCCCATGAAGAGAGATATACTAATTGACTCTCTGATGTGGTTGTATGACGAGCGAATTGAGAGGTTTGGCAGAGAGGGGTTTGTCCTTGGAAGGAAAGGTGTGGACATGTATAGGTTTAGACCTGAAAAAGTCCAGGAAATCTATGATTTAACAAGCCGGTCTATTGAATTGGAAGGAAACGAATCCAGAGCTGATGTGCTGGTAGTTAATATGCAAACAGCAGTATCATTAGCACAGGCCGGGATCAAAGACCCGGTTGAAATTTTTGAGATTTATGACAGAAATTTAAACATTATAGAATATAATCTTGTACATGATCCTGAAAGCACAAACATCCTTGAAAGAACAAAAGGACAAATCGAATCATTATTCGGTCCGTTTTCTACTTGTGAAACATTAGTAGAAGCTTTTACACCACGATTTGAAGAAAGGCCTGAAGATATTGATCTGCTTGAACAGATCACATCAATGTTGGATGATGCTGAATGCACAGAGGAAGAGTTGTTTTATAAAGCGACCCGCAACCTGCACCGTATTAAACCGACTGCATCTTCCGCATTTTTGATGGGGCGGCTTGAAAACAATCAGAGCAACTACCGTCAGGCCATTGAATATTTTGAACAAGCTGTCAAACTTTATGAAGAAAAAGATGATGCTGAACAACAATACAGGGCCTACATGTTGAAATCAGAAATACAATACAGACAACTTAGGAGGTATTCACAAGCAAGGACCAGTGCACTTAATGCTTCGGAATTGAAGCCGGATGACGGCAGACCCTATATTCTGATCGGTGAAATGTATGCATCAACCGCTGAAGATTGCGGAGATGACGACTTTACAGAAAGAGTGGCATACTGGGCTGCTGTTGATAAATTTCAGCAAGCTAAAAAAGTTGATTCTTGCCCCACAATACAAGAACGTGCCGACCAGCTAATTGAAGCATACTCAAGGTTCTTCCCCGATCTGGAAACGATCTTCTTCCATGGTTATGAAGAAGGGGACACATATAGAGTACAATGTTGGATTAATGAAACAACACGCGTAAGAGCACGGTAATAATATAAAATGAATATTATACCATCATTAAACATTCCAAAATTCAAAAGCATTGCCATCCTCCTGGGGTTGGCAATGCTTTTATCCTGTCAGCCTGACCTTGAAAGAATTGAAACGATTACTACGGTAGACGATGAACCTGTTGAGTCTCTTTTCGATGTTAAGATAATACAAAGTTCACATGCAAAAACACAGGTAATCATTGAAGCACCCAGAATGGACAGGTATGAAGGTGAAGAACCTTACCTGGAATTGCCGGAAGGGCTTAATGTTGTTTTTTATGATACGCTTATGAAACCCACTTCACGTATGCGTGCTAAATATGCTATTAATTACGACAAAAAAAACATTATTGAAGCCAGAAATGATGTGGTTGTTGTAAATGAGTTTAACGAAAAACTAAATACAGAACAATTAATATGGGATCAAGATAATGAAACCATTTATTCCGAAAAATTTGTAAAAATTACAACTGAAAACGAAATACTCTATGGTGATGGCTTCGAATCAGACGAAAGATTCGAAAAATGGAAAATACTGCATCCCAGGGGGTCTTTTGAAATTGAAGAACCTTAATTTATAAAGTTAAGAGGCTGAATGACTTTAAAACAGATGTTAATAAATCAAGTACCGATAAACAAGTTTAAAAACATAATATTTCAACACCTTATTAGTCCTGGTCATTTAATTTTTGATCTTTTGCCTCTGATTGTTTGTCATTTGCTTTTTATAATAAGCATTTTTGTTTTCAAACTTAACTCCTGGTGATAATTTTTATAAATTTGTTATAATAAAAACCCGTTAATCAGTGGACACTTATTCCATATTTTTGTTAATCATAATAAGCCTGGTTTTCTCCGCCTTTTTTTCCGGCATGGAGATCGCCTTTGTGTCAGCTAATAAATTAAAGGTTGAAGTAGACAAAAAAAGCGGAGGTTTTGGTGCTAAGTTGCTGTCCAGGTTTACTGAAGACGAGTCCAGGTTTATTTCTACAATGCTTGTTGGCAATAATATTGCCCTGGTAATATATGGTATTGCTTTTGCAGATCTGTTTTTAAAAATATTTCCTGCAGGATTTCAATCCGAATGGCTTACTCTTATTACCCAAACGGTTATATCATCAATAATCATACTTATTTTTGCCGAATTCCTGCCCAAAGCCCTGATTCGAATAAACCCAAACACCACACTTAACTTTTTTGCAATACCTGTCCAGCTTTTCTATTACCTGTTTTACCCGATAATTTTTATAACCATAAAAGCCGGTGAATTTATCCTTAGAAAATTGTTCAATGTACACCTTTCAAAAGAAAGAAAGGTTTTTGATATTGTTGATATTGATAACTACATAAAAGAATTTGGAGACTTTACTGCCCAACAGGAACAACCAAGCATGGAAATGCAAATTTTCCGTAATGCTATAGAATTCCCAACAACAAAATTACGAGAATGTATGATCCCGCGTACCGAAATAATAGCTGTTGAAGAAAGTGAAGAAATTGAAGCAGTAAGATCAAAATTACACGAAACAGGACTATCAAAAATAATTACCTATAAGGATACCATAGACAATATTACCGGGTATGTGCATGCATTTGATTTCTTTAAAAATCCCAAAGACCTGAGTTCAATTATCAGGCCAATTATGCTCGTGCCCGAAACCATGCACGCAAACAAACTTCTAAAAAGCTTCATACAGCAAAAGAAAAGCATTGCTATTGTTGTTGATGAATTTGGAGGCACCAGCGGATTAATTACAATTGAAGATGTTATGGAAGAAATTTTTGGAGAAATAGATGACGAATATGACATTGATAATAATATTGAAAAAAAGATATCTGAAAATGAATTTGTTTTTTCAGCACGCCTCGAGATTGATTATCTAAACGAAGCTTATAACCTTAACCTGCCTGATTCAGAAGAATATGAGACACTTGGAGGCCTGATAGTTAATTACCATGAAAGCATCCCTGAAAAAAACCAGGAAATTGCAATAAACGGTTTTACATTCAAAATCCTGCAAGTCTCCGAAACACGTGTGGAAAAAGTTCTTATCAAATTACCTGAAAAAAAAAGTGATAAGTAGTTGATCCATTTTTTGAAACATAATAGTCGCTTTTTCTTTACCTGAATTTTCCTACACATGAAAGATTTATAACCCCCAGATGCTCCAGTAAAAATAAGTTTTAAGATGAAAAACAAATTACTGCTAATTTTAAAATTATTTTGATCAATTTTGTTTTTTTCAGACTATTACATTGGATAAAATAGAGATTTTGTTTTACCTTTGCACACTAATTTATAAACCAGATATTAAAAGATTATGGCTGTAATAGGAAAAATAAGAAAATATTCAGGGTTGTTAATTGCCATTATAGGTGTTGGCTTGGCTGCCTTTGTACTTGGAGATTTGTTTCAATATGGAGGCCCACAAAGAGGCAGAGGACATGTCACGGAAGTAGGCAATATAGACGGTAATCCTATATCATATCAAGAGTTTGATGAACGATACAATCAACAACTGGAAAACTGGAAACAGCAAACAGGTATTGCCTCACCCAACCGCCAACAGATGTTCAGGGTCAGGCAGCAAGTATGGGATCAGTTGGTCCAGGAAATATTACTTGAGCAAGAGCTGGAAAAAACCGGTATTGATGTATCAGCGGATGAACTATTTGACCTTGTGGCAGGATCAGACCCTCACCCTTTTATTATTCAAAGTTTTACCAATCCACAAACAGGCGAGTTTAACCCTGCTGAAGTAAGAAATTTTATTCAAAACATCAACCATATGGATCCAAGCACGAGAAGGCAGTGGATTATGATTGAACAACTTATAAAAAATGAACGCAAAGAAGAAAAATATAATAACCTTATTCAAAACTCAATATTTGTTCCTGAGGTCTTTGCAAAATTAGACTTTGCCAACAAAAACACTTCTGTTGATATCCGTTTTTTGGCGAAAAACTACAATACTATACCTGATGAAGATATAGAGTTAAGTGATCGTGATCTCAGAAGGGTATATGATGAGAATAAAAAACTCTTTCACCAGGAACATACCATAGACCTTGAGTATGTTGTGGTAAATGTTGAACCAACAGAAAAAGACCGGGAAGAAATTAAAGATGTAGTATTGGAGTTAAAAGAAGAAATTAAAGAAGAAGAGAACATTGAGAGGTTTATCAATGCTGTTTCCGACGAAAGGTTTGACAGCAGGTATCATAGCCGGGGAGATCTTTCTCCGGAGATAGAAGACATAATGTTTGATTCGCCGGTCGGCACTGTTCACGGACCATATGTAGAAGACAATGCATTTGTCGTAGCTATGTTAAATGATGTCCAATTCAGGCCTGACTCTATGAGTGCTCAACATATTTTAGTTACATACAGGGGCTCCCGTGCAGATCAACAACAACAAGTAGCGCGTAATTATCCACAGGCACAAGAAAAAGCTGACTCAATTTTTGATGTTGTTCGCAGTGAACCAGGCAGGTTTCAACAACTGGCAGTAGAGTTTTCTGATGACCCCTCAGCAGCTATGAATATGGGTGACCTTGGATGGTTTAAAGACGGCAACATGGTTCCCGAATTCAACGAAGCAGTTGTCAGCGGAAATGTTGGTGATATTGTCAAGGTGGAAACAGACTTCGGGTTTCATATTATTCAAATAACAGGACACTCGCCAGCTTCAAAAAAAGTGCAAGTTGCAAAAATTATCAGAAATATTGAACCCAGCACTCAAACTTTCAGGCAAGTTAGAGCTGACGTGAGTGATTTTGCAAATCAGGTCCGAAAAGAAAGAGATTTTGAAAATCCTGCAAAAGAAAAAGGATACTCGGTAAGACAAGCTTCACATGTAGGCAAAATGGACAACTCTATACCGGGTGTTAGAGAAGCCCGGGAAATTATCAGGTGGGCTTATAACGAAGAAACCAAGGAAGGAGCTATATCACAAGTATTTAACCTTCAAGATAAGTTTGTACTTGCAAAAATTTCAAAAATAAGACAAGAAGGAACACCGCCTCTGGAAAATATCAGAACAGATATTGAGCGTATAGCTCTCAAAGAAAAGAAGTTTGAAAAACTCTCACAAGATCTCAGTGAAGCAGTTTCGCAACACAACTCTATCGAAAGAGCTGCTGAGCAACTTAATCTGGAGGTTCATTCTGCCGAAAACCTTAATTTCTCCACAACGAACCTGCCGGGCTTCGGAAGAGAAGCCGCAGTTATAGGTAAGGCTGTTGCTCTCAAACCAAACACTATTTCAAAACCTGTTAAAGGCAACAATGCGGTGTTTGTTATTGAAATAGTGAATAAAACTGAAGCCGTAACACCAGATGACCTTACAGCAATACAAAGGCAATTAAGAAATAATACCAGAAACAGGGTTGTAAGGCAAGTTGTTGATGCTCTCAAGAAAAACGCTGATATAGAAGATAATAGAACTTTGTTTTATTAAGCTTGTTTTAAATTTGTTTTTTAAAATAAAGCCCAATAAACAATAGTTTTAAAGTTTAATATCTGTTACATTATCAGATTTGTTTTAGACAAACAAAATTTGCTGGTTCTGATTTTAGCAATAAAAAAAGTTTACCATGTAAAGTTTTTGAGTTTTTATCATCTTGGGTTAAAAACAGATAATAAAACTATTTACCGTGAAAATTTCGTATAATTGGCTTCAGAACTATATTCAAACAAATGAATCTCCACAAGTAATTGCACAGTGGCTAACTGATTGCGGTCTTGAAGTAGAGAGTTTCGAAAAACACCAAACAATAAAAGGGGGGCTTGAAGGTGTTGTTGTTGGCGAAGTACTTTCATGTGAAAAACACCCAAATGCCGACAAGCTAACACTTACAACCGTAAATGTTGGCAAAGCAGAACCTCTTAGTATTATTTGCGGCGCCCCCAATGTACAAGCCGGACAGAAGGTGCCGGTTGCAACACCCGGCACTACACTATACACTGACAAAGGCCCGTTCACAATAAAAGAAACAAAAATACGCGGGCAAAAATCCCAAGGCATGATATGTGCCGAAGACGAACTGGGGTTGGGAACATCACATGAGGGCATTATGGTTCTTAACAAGGAAACCCCTGTTGGCACTCATGCTAAAGACTACTTTAAAATCGAAGACGACTGGGTTTTTGAAATTGGCCTTACACCAAACCGGATTGACGGAGCATCACATATTGGTACAGCCCGCGACTTGGCTGCAGTTATTAACCACCAAAACGCCAATCAAAAAACAGAACTTAAGAAACCTTCGGTTGAAAGCTTTAAGCCCGATGATAATTCTCTTTTTATACCTGTTTCTGTTGAGGATAAAGACGCTTGCATCAGATATAGCGGTCTTACTATTTCAGATATTTCTGTCGATGACTCACCTGCGTGGCTTAAAAACCGGCTGATGTCAATAGGTTTAAAACCAATAAATAATATCGTTGACATTACAAATTTTGTATTGCATGAAACCGGCCAACCATTACATGCCTTTGATGCAGACAAGGTGGCAGGCAACAAAGTAATAGTTAAAAAGCCACCAAAAAATACTGTTTTCACAACTCTTGATGAAGAAAACATCAAATTGACAGGTGAAGACCTCATGATATGCAGCACCAAAGAACCTATGTGCCTTGCCGGCATCCTGGGAGGTGTGAGTTCAGGGGTTACAAAAGAGACCAAAAGCATTTTTCTCGAAAGTGCATGCTTTAACCCTTCATTTATTAGAAAGTCATCCAAACATCATCAAATAAACACTGATGCCTCGTTTCGATTTGAACGTGGTTCCGATCCAAATATTACCATTTATGCTCTTAAAAGAGCAGCTATGCTCATTAAGGAAATTGCAGGGGGAAAAATTTCATCAGAAGTAGTTGATGAATACCCAAAACCTGTAAAGCATCATAATATTGAATTCCATTATGACACATTGTATAAGCTTGCAGGCCAGGCTATTGAAAAAGACACTGTAAAAAATATTCTCCGGTCATTGGAAATTGAAATTATTAATGAAAACAGTGATAAGCTGGAACTTGCCGTTCCTCCGTACCGGGTTGACGTTACCCGCCCGGCAGATATAGTAGAAGAAGTATTACGCATTTATGGATACAACAATATTGCTATCCCAGACAAACTACATTCAGCTATTGTCCTTAGCCCTAAGCCCGATAAAGACTATTTGCAGAACCAGATATCAGATATGCTCTCAGGCCAGGGATTCAGAGAAATAATGAATAACTCCCTGACCAATTTCGAATATTATGAAAACAATGAAGAATTTAAGCCCGAACATACTGTAAAAATACTCAACCCTATTAGCCGTGAGTTAAACGCAATGAGGCAAACATTGCTTTATGGATGCCTGGAGACAATAGCAAGGAACATAAATCATCGAAACCCGGACCTTAAGCTATACGAAGTTGGCAACACGTATAAGCTTAATAACAACAACGGTAAAAACCCCCTGAATAGTTACAACGAATCCGTTGAACTCGCAGTTGTCATGACAGGGCTTAATATAAATGAAAATTGGAAAAGCGGCAGGATCGAATCAGACTTCTTTGATCTTAAAAATCATGTAAATCATATTATTAATAAGCTTGGAGTAGGTTATAACAAGCTTGAGATCACAGAGAAGCCAAAAAGCCACTCTTTTGAATATGCTCTAGACTACAACCTTGATAACGAACGGATAGTTACAATCGGCAAAGTTTCTAAGACCCTACTGAAACAATTTGAAATTGAGCAGGATGTATATTATGCTTCCATTAATTGGCAAAAAACAGTTGAGGCACATGCCGGTTACAAAATGGCATATGAAGAATTGCCAAAGTTCCCCTCGGTTAGAAGAGACCTTGCCCTATTGGTGGATAAAAGCATCACTTATAAACAAATAGTGCAAACAGCCTGTAAAACAGAAAGAAACTACATTGTTAAAGTCAACCTTTTTGATGTATACCAGGATGAGAAGATTGGTAGAGACAAAAAGAGCTATGCTGTCAGTTTTATTTTGAGGGATAAGGAAAAAACCATGACTGAAAAACAAATTGACAAGGTAATGAAAAAACTCACGGAAGTTTTTCAAAAAGAGTTGGGAGCAGTTATTAGATAAGCATGATAGCAGCTATATAAGCTTAAGTGCTTGTTTGTCTTACTCTGTAGCATTATTATCGTTGTGGTTTTCTTCTTCGTTTAGCACAAAAACCATCCACACATTAAAAGATTTTAATTTTTCTTGTTGTTCGCGAGAGCTGCGAGGCGGATACCGATTGTCATATGGATAGGCTCCCCTGCCACGAGGGCCCATTGTTCCCGGAGGCCTTTCATAATTGTCTTGCTGTGGTGCAGGCAATGGCTCGGAAACCAAACCTATGCTGACCTCCTTGCCTTCAGGATCTGTAATCCCCAGAGCAGAAAAGGGATAAGTTATAATATAATTTAAAATCTTATTCTCTTCTATATAAACTTCTGCCTGATCCTTTTCTGCAAACCTCGCTCTTTCTCCCATCTGAATAACAGCTCCACGATCCGTAATTGACTTGACAAGGCGAGAAATATCAAAACCAAGAGTGTCTGACTCTTCTTTTAGTTTTAAAGTGTCCCTGCTGCGCTTATATTCGTTTTGAATAACTGAATAAGATGCTGAAGGATATGTAACACCAAAATTTTTGTTTCTATTCGCCTCGGGATCTATCCAAACCGCCAGGCCATTAACTATTAATGAAGCTGTAGTTCTGGTATCAGAAGTTTTTAGCCAGATACGTATACTATCATTATTGTAAACCGTTTTTACAACTATATCTGTTCCCGGAAAATGAACGGTATCTTTTTTAGATAGTGCCTCTAGTTCAAGGCCTGCGCTAAAATGACTGTTAGTGGATGGTAACCTCACCTGGGTGCCGCACGAAACAATTAACAGTAAAAAAAATGCCGTAACCAAAAAGGCCCCGGAAAAATCTCTCAACTTTATTATTACTTTCTTCATATTTATTAATTTCAGCCGGGAATAATAATAATATAAAAACTTTAATTATAGCCCTAAAACTACAACTAAAACTATTTATATTATCGGTTTTAAAATTATCTAACATCAAAGTTACTAAAAACCACGAATTTTAGTTTAAAAAAGGTAACGCCTTTTCACCTTTTTAAAAAGTTGCTATCACAAAAAATTTGATTATGTTTGCCAAAAAATCACCCTAAGAACTAATAAAAACGCAAAAAGAATATGAGTAACAAGAATTTTTCAATGCATGTGAACCCTTTGGTTCGTTATTTAGAAAAGCCATCATCGGATTTTACAAAAAAAGACATTATCAAGTATATTGAGGACAATTCCATCCGTGTTGTAAACTTTCGCTATGTTGGCGGCGACGGCAGGCTCAAAGCACTTAACTTTGTGATACAGAATAAAGAACATCTTGAAAACATTTTATCCACCGGTGAACGTGTTGATGGCAGCAGCCTTTTTGGGTTTTTGGAGGCAGGATCGAGCGACCTGTACGTTGTTCCTCGTTTTAACACTGCGTTTCTTAATCCATTTGCTGAAATACCAACCGTAGATATTCTTTGTTCTTATTACGACAAAGACGGCAGCCCACTTCCGAGTTCTCCCGAAAATATTATGCGTAAAGCACACCAGGCACTTATCGACAAAACCGGCTATGGGCTTGACGTAATGGGAGAAATCGAATACTATATCATAAGTGAAAAGGATGAGTTGTACGAAGCAACAGACCAAAAAGGATATCACGAGTCTGCTCCTTTTGTAAAATGGGAGCAACTCCGTATTGATGCACAACATGCTATTGCACAATGTGGTGCCGATATAAAATACAGTCATTCCGAGGTAGGAAATTTCAGCGATGAAGAGCATGAATACGAACAGAATGAAATAGAATTTCTGCCCACCAATGTGCAAAGCGCAGCAGATCAGCTTGTTATAGCTAAATGGGTTCTGCGTGAGGTAGCATACAGGTACGGCGTTACGGTTAGCTTTGCCCCCAAAATCACTGCAGGAAAAGCAGGCAGTGGTATGCACATTCACATGCGGCCCATGAAGGACGGTAAAAATGTAACATTAGAAAATGGTCAGATCAGTGAACCTTCACGAAAGATCATTGCAGGAATACTGGATATTGCACCTGCATTGTCAGCTTTTGGCAACACTCTGCCTACAAGTTATTTCAGGCTAGTGCCTCACCAGGAAGCTCCAACAAACGTCTGCTGGGGCGAAAGAAACCGTTCGGCCCTGATACGTGTACCTCTCGGCTGGGTTGGAGCTACTGATATGGTGAAAAAAGAAAACAGCCTGGAGAAAGAACAAAACCTGGACTTTTCCGATAAGCCGACTTTCGAATTCAGATGCCCGGACGGATCTGCTGACATATATCTACTGATTGCAGGACTTTGTGTGGGAGCAAGGCATGGCTTTGAAATGGACAATGCACTGGAGTTTGCAAAAAAAACATATATCGATGTTAACATCTTTGCTGAAGAGCATAAAAAACGCCAGGACGAACTTGCACAACTACCTTACTCTTGCAAAAAAGCAGCATCGTATTTAAGACAACAAGCTGATATCTTCAAGCAACACGCCGTGTTTACAGACAGGCTGATTGAAGGGGTGGTAAATAAACTTGAAGGTTACAATGACGAAAACCTGCGAGAAAAACTGGAAGGTAACCA
The DNA here is from genome assembly GCA_007130125.1 of Bacteroidales bacterium. Lineage (GTDB taxonomy): Bacteria > Bacteroidota > Bacteroidia > Bacteroidales > UBA7960 > PUKZ01. The sequence continues at coordinate 2,314 of SLSZ01000150.1, read as the reverse complement.
CGAAGAAACAATGAAGCTGGTAAGAAAATTCCTGCATTGCGGGTAATACTAATCAGTACAAAAAATTAATTGCATTTGTTTAGTTAAAAGAACAGCTATAAAAAGCTTTTTCCCGCAGATAATGAAGATTTTTGCTGATAAAAACATCCGGATATCAGTGTTTATAATCAGAGTAATCTGCGGGAAACACCTTCCATAGCTTTTGTTAAAATTTTCATAGCCTCCGTTGCAGAACCTCCAAAACATACAACTCCCTCTTCATGCCCTTTCATAACTAATAACTTTTCCTGCTGAACCCTGCCTTGTCCGAATAATAAGGACACTTCCTTTACCATTTTAACTGTTCCATAACCAGCTGACTCAGATGTTGAAGGAACCTTACCCTTTAAATTATCCCACAGCTCTTTGTTGTGAACATGTATGACAGACCTGACCTCTTTGCTTAATTCATAAATAATGAAATGTGTCAATGTTTCTGATGAAGGCAACCCCTTTCCCCTGAATTTGCAGAAATTGTTGTCTGTATTGCATGAAACAATCCTGACATAATGTTCTTTACCGGTGGTTTTGATCTTGCCTGTATCTGATGCTGTAATATAAAAATCTTTGGTATTATTGTCTTTGATGCTTATATTTCCATAACTCAACCCATCGGGATATTGTCCTATCAACTCCAACTCCGCAAGTTTGTTCCTTACGGGATTTACTTCATGAAAAAGCTTTTCAGGGATTACATCCTGGTCATCTTCACAAAAAAAATCAAATTTAATAACGCCTTCTTCAGTCATTGTTTCTGAATTTATCCGGGAACATTGAAGCAATGCTTTTTTTATTGGCATCACAAATACCCCGTTCGGTTATAATGGCAGTTACAAGCCTTGCCGGGGTTACGTCGAAAGCATAGTTTGAAACAGGGCTTTCTTCGGTGACAACAGCAACCTTTACAGGTTTGCCGGACTCATCCAGCCCTGTAATAAACCTTACCTCATCATCAGAACGTTGCTCTATGGGTATTTCTCTCACTCCATCACTAATAATCCAGTCAAAAGAGGATGAATAAACTGCGGCATAAAACGGTATATTATTATCGTATGCGGCAAGAGCTTTAAGGTATGTTCCTATTTTATTTGCCACATCCCCGGTATATGTAGTTCTGTCACTACCAACGATAACCATGTCAACCATCTTTTTTTGCATAAGCAATCCGCCTTCATTGTCGGTAATAACGGTATGCGGAACACCAGCTTTTGAAAGTTCCCAGGCGGTAAGCATTGCTCCCTGGTTGCGGGGCCTTGTTTCATCAACCCATACATGAACTTTGACACCTTTTTTATGAGCGGCATATACCGGCGATAATGCTGAGCCATGATCCACAAAAGCAAGCCAGCCAGCATTACAGTGCGTAAGAATATTGACTGGCTTGCCTATATTATCAGCACTTGCTCTTTCGATTAAAGGCAGGCCGTTGATTCCAATTTTTTTGCCGGTTTCAGCATCTTCATCTGCTATATTATTTGCAGCTTTAAGAGCAGCTGCAACTTTTTCAGCAGTGTTACCCGCCTGTTCGATCTCCTTTTCAACCTTGTCAACAGCCCATTCGAGATTGATTGCTGTAGGTCTTGCTTTCTTAAGTTTTTGCGCCGCATTGTTAACAAACGGCAAGAAGCCTTCATCCCCGGGTGCTTCAAGTGATGCCAAATACATGCCATAAGCTCCGGCAGCTCCAATCAGTCCGGCACCCCTGACCTCCATGTCGCTGATCGACCTGATCATTTCATTGTACGTCCGTACCTGCTTGACATCAAAGCGGTAAGGAAGTTTTGTCTGATCAATAATGTTTATAACATTCGGATTATCGCCATCTACCCAAATTGTACGATAATGCCTGCCATTTACTTCCATTTCTTTTGTTTTTTTTCTTTTTAGCCAAGATACATATTTTTTAAATTCAATAAGTTCATAAGCTTTGTTATTTTTGTTATCTGGTTTTTTATACAAAACATTTTTAAGTAAATGGTGTGTGTTAATTAAAAGATCACTATGCCTAAAAGCAGTGAAAATATAATGATAAACCGTGAGATCAGCTGGCTGCATTTCAACGAACGTGTTTTACAGGAGGCCGCTGATCCAAGGGTGCCATTAATTGAACGTTTGCGCTTTTTGGGCATCTTTTCAAACAACCTTGATGAATTTTTCAGAGTACGAGTAGCTACTATAAAAAGACTGGTAAAGCTCAAAAAACTGAATCCGGACGCATTAGACTTTGATCCTGAAGCCATTCTTGAACAAATTAATCAAATCGACCACCGGCAAA
>SLSZ01000154.1 GCA_007130125.1 Bacteroidales bacterium | reverse complement strand
TTGACGGTGCGTCCGCCCAATTTCTCCTCGCCGATCGCGGTCTCCCTCTCCGAAGCAGGCGGCAACACCTACACCGGAACGTATGCGGTTTCGGCCCTCTCCGGCTCCACGGGTACCGCGGACGTCCGGGTGTCGGGCCGCGACCTGGCCGGTAATTCATTTACTGGCGCGCCGTCCGGCCCGGACTTGGTGTTCGATGTTTCGCGACCGGTCGCAACCCTAACCACGGATCCCTCCGCTCCGGTGCAGGTTTTCGAAGGCGATACCGCGGTCGGAGTGACCGTTTCCCTGAGTAAGAGCGTTCCCGAAGCGCCCGCGTTGAGCTTCTCACCGCCGGAAGGGGCGACGGTGGACATCGACCTGACCGGTGGCGGCGACGCCTGGGAGGGCACGCTGACTCTGACCGAGGCGATGGGTACCGGCACCGGCACGTTTGTTTATTCCGCGGAGGATTCCCTGGGCAACGAAGGCACGGCGATTGAATCAGGCGGAGAATTGGAAATCTACAACACCGAAATCGCGCCGCCTCCACCCATTCCAACCGGGCTGGAAGCGGTTACCCGCACCGGTGGGGAAATCGGGATTCAATGGAACGCGTCGGAAGGAGCGGAGGTGTACCACCTGTACCGTGCCGAAGGCGCGACCGGACCGCACCCGACCGAGCCGATCGCCACCGGCCTGACCGAAACCGTGTTTTTCGATACTCCGCCGGAAGACGGGATGTACCGCTACGCGGTTTCCTCGGAACGCCTGGACTCCGAGAGCGAGTTGTCCGGCATGGTGGCGGCCGAGTCGGACCGCACTCCGCCCGAAGTGCCCGAAGACGTGACCGCGGAGCTCGAGTTGGACGGCACGGTCCGGATTTCCTGGTCTGCGCCGTCGTCGGGTGAAACCCCCGCGGGTTACCGGCTTTACCGCGACGACGAACTGCTCGGTTCGCGGGCGAATCCGGGAGTCGCGACCGACGCTCCGCCCCGCGGCTTGATCGCATACCGCGTGGCCTCGGTTGATTCTGTGGGCAACGAGAATCGCAGCGATCCGGTTACCGTCGAACTGTTTGTCGGAGCCGTTTCAACGTTGGTTGCCACGGTGACGGACAGCGGCGCGCCGCAACTGACCTGGATCGGGGAGGACGACGAAGCGGTCGGTTACAACATCTATGCCGGGGACCAACTCCTGAATCCGGACGCTCCCGTGACGGAACCGTTCTTCGCGACTGAAGAACCCGTCGATGACGAGGAAGTCCGGTTCCGCGTGCGTGCCGTCGATGTCGAAGGCCGGGAAAGCGCCGCCCGCACGATCACAGTTTTCCCGGTCGAAACCGCGTTGGCGTTCAATCAGGATTCGGACGGAAACGATCGCGTACTCATGGCACGCTATTTCGACCGCTACGAGGTAACCGGTGCCAACGCCGCCGAGGCCGATTGGACCGTCAACGAAGTGGCGATCACGCGCTTCGAAGGCGGAGGGGAAACGGTGATCACGCGGGAACTCGACAGCGAGGAAGGGTACGTTGAAGGCGAGGGGACCGGTTCCTGGGAGGTCGCCTTTCCCGGTATTCTGGACATGGTCGAAGATTACGACTTCATGCTCGAACTGCATCAAGTCGAGGAGGACGACTCGGTGGCGATTTACCGCCGCGAGGTTGCGGGACCGGGCGCAACGGAACCGTCGGTGATGATCGCGGTCACCACGCCGGCAGCTCCGCTGGCCGGGGGAGAAAACGATTTCCGGGCGCGGATCTACAACAAGGGCTATACCGAGATGGACGTCCTCCTGGTTCGCGACGGCGGCTCCGAGCCGGGAGACCTGGTGCTTGAAATACTCGATGGGGACGACAATGTCGTGCACGGCACGGAGTTCGATCGACCGGTTTCGGGCAGGCAATTTACGTCGGACGGGCGCGGCTACCTGCGGATCCCTCCCGGGGAATCGAAAAGTGTCACCTTCCAGGACGTGCTCGTTCCGGAAAGCCTGGCCGAGGGGGGCTCGGCGCGGATACGCGTCCGGGCGGCGTCCATCTATCAGGCCATCGGCACTTCCGACCAGCGCACCAGCGGTCCGCTCCGGGGGTCGATGACGACAAACCTGGTCGAATCGCCCTACTACGGAGTCCTGGAAACCGACGCGCCCGGGTATGCCGACGAACAAACGATCCACTTGAGCGGATATGCCCTGGACCGGGAAACCGACGCACCGGTGGCAGAGGCCGATCTGGTGATCGGGTTTTACGTGCGCGGATATCACTGGTTCCGGGAGGTGACCACCGACGAAAGCGGCGCGTTCACTTACGAATTCACGCCGCCGCCCGGACTGGGAGGTTCGATCGGCTTCTGGGCGGCGCATCCGGATGTCGTCGATGTGCTCGACCAGGCCGAAGTCGCCGTTCTGCGGTTGCTGTCGAATCCGTCGCGCGGCGAGATCCGTATGTCCAAGAACGATACGCTGGACTTCAGCCTGCAGCTGATCAACCCGGGCGATCTGCCGATGAACCTGGAGGAGGTTTCGGCGCGGTTCTACGTCGTGAACGAGGAAGACGAGGAGCTCGAGATCGACACCATCACGCTGGAGGAAGCGCAACCGCTGCCGACGGAACTGAGTCCCGACTCCCGCACCCGCGCCCACCTGCGGCTCGTCTCGGACCTCGACGCGCCGGATCTGGCGATGGTGGAAATATCCTTCACCACCGAGGAGGGGGCGACGGCCGGGTTTAACGGGGAGATTAGTCTGCTGCCCGCTATTCCCATTCTCAGCGTCGCTCAGCCCAGCCGGGGATACGTCGATCGTTCGCTCGACCGGGGCGCTCAGCGCAGCCGGGAGGTGACCATCGTAAACGACGGTTTGCGCGCCCTGGAAGGCGTGGAAATCGTTCCCCCGCAGGATATCGACTGGATGCACGTCACGATGAATATTGACCACTCGCTCGATGAGGACGGTGTCATTCGCGTGCCGGACCTTGACGTGGGGGAGGAATTGAAGTTCCAGGTTGTTTATGCTCCTTTCGGCGATGTCGAACTCGGGTTCTATGACGACGTGCTCGTGATCCGTGGCGACAACGCCGTAAGTGATTTCGAAATGGGGCTGTTCGCGGAAATTACCTCCAGTCTCACCGGCGACGCCCAGTTCGTGGTATCGAATATCATCGAGCAGCAGGTGCCCAACGCGTCGGTTCGCCTGCGGAACACCGTCAACCGGATCGATCGCGGACCGTATTACACGGACGCCGAGGGTGAACTGCTGGTCGAAGACCTGCAGGAGGGGCGCTGGTCCTGGCAAGTTTCCGCGCCCGGCCACTCCGCCGCCAGCGGCACGTTGGAAATCGAACCGGATCAGACCGAGCTGGTGGAGCCGGAGTTGAACCGGAGTCTGGTGACGGTTACCTTCGACGTGGTTCCGGTCCCTTACACGGACCGCTACGAAATACGGATCGAGCAAACCTTCGAAACCCGGGTGCCCGCGCCGGTCATGATCTTCACACCGCCGGTGTTCGAATTCGAGAACGTCGATCTCGGCTTTGAAACCACGATCATGGTCGAGCTGATGAACGAGGGGTTGATCAGCGTCAACGACGTCGAGGTCGAGGGCGGCCAGTCGAACCTGATGAGCATCCGGCCCCTAATCGAATACATTCCGGAACTGCGGCCCGAACAGGTTGTGGAAATTCCGGTTCGGGTGCGGATTGCCGAGGATCCGGATGGCGCCAATGGCGCCGGTCCGCAGGCCGTGCCGACCGCGGACGCGGTGCCGCTGGCGTTCTCTCCCCACCTGTCGCCTTGCGGAGCGGGCAGTACCGACGACTTTATTGCCGGCATGTCGGCCATTCAGGATCTCGCGGCTGAAGGCACCTACGGCAGCGCCAGCCGGCGAAGCCTGAATCATGCGCTGGCCGGAGCGATGATCGCGGCGGCGATTTACGAATCGGTGACCATCGTCAACCCGATCGATTACCTCGGCGGTTTCATCGAGTGTGCGGGACACCTGTTCAGTGGCAGCGGCAGGAGCGGCGGCGGCACGGGTTCGAGCGGACCCGGAAGGAGAGGTCCCCGGCCGGAGTTCGACGGCGGCGGCCGAGGTTGTTTCCTGCCGGACACGCCGGTCACTCTGGCCGACGGCAGCACCCGAGCGATCTCGGAGCTGGAGGCGGGAGACCGTTTGCGGGCCGGGCCGGACCCGCGGAGCGTTTCGACGCTGCGCTACCTGTTCCGGCTCGATTCGGAGGATGTGCGCACCCTGCGCCTGCGTTGCCTGGACGGAACCCGCGAGGACCGAGAAATTCACGTAACCGGCGAACACCGCCTCTGGCAGGATGGCCGGGGCTGGACCCATGTACGCAACCTCGACGAGGGCGACTGGCTGGCGGCCGAAGGCGGCGGTCATTGGGAAATCGTTTCCCTGGAGCATCTGGAAGGGGAGCACACGGTGTACACCTTCCAGCTCACCGGAGACCACGCCTTTTACGCCGACGGTGTCCTGGCCGAGGATGTCTGCGGCGGCGCTTTTCTAGACCTTTCACACGTGGAGCTAGTCACACAATGAAGAGTATTCTGAATTTTGGATTGTCGATCCTGGATTGGCGGAAAGCCGTCTTCCCCGGACTGAGCCTCTTGCTGATCACCGCCGGCACGCTGCAGGCGCAGCAGCAATTCGACGGCTGGTGCGCGCGGGTCAAGATCGAGATCGAGCAGGAATTGACGCTCGAACGTATTGGGTTTGAGGCGACGCTTACCGTCACCAACAACGACGGGGAAGACGCCATCACCGATTTCTTCGCCAACCTGACCTTCGAGGATCCGGAGAACCCCGGCGAGGATGCGTCCGACCTGTTTTTCGTTCGCAGTCCGCAACTGGAATCGATCAACAGTGTTGACGGCGACGGCGTGATCCAGCCCACCCGCACGGCGGTGATTCGCTGGTTTATCATACCCAAGATCGACGCCGGCGGCACCGATCCGCGCGGCAAGGTTTACCGGGTCGGCTGCGACCTCGGCGGCAAACTCGGGGGGGTGGAGATTCCCGAACAGAACATGCTGGTGATTCCCGACAACATCACGGTGCGTCCCGAGCCGCAGCTCGAAATCACCTACTTCATGCCGCGCGACGTCCAGGCCAACAACCCGTTCACCGAGCGCGTCGAAAGTCCGGTGCCGTTCACGCTCGGGGTGCTGGTGAAGAATGTGGGTTACGGCACCGCCCGCGACCTCCAAATCGACTCGCAGCAGCCGAAGATCGTGGAAAATATTCAGGGCCTGCCCCTGGTGGCGCAATTGTTGGGGGCTCGGGTGATGGATTCGCCGCTGGACCGCGCCAGCCTGGTGGTGGACCTGGGCGACATCGAGCCGGGCCAGACGCGAAAGGGGGCCTGGGATATGATCACTTCGCTTTCCGGAGAGTTCATCGAATTCAACGCCACCTACACCCACGCCTCCGAACTCGGCGGCGAGGAAACCTCCGTGATCAATTCGCTCGACGCCCACTTTATCCTGCGCGAGGTCATCAACGATCAGCCGGGACGCGACGACATTCTCGACTTCCTGACGGTGACCGACGCCAACAGCGACATGATTCCGGATGCCCTTTACGAGAGCGAAGGCAACGTGCTTCCGGTCAACCACCAGACGCAGGTCGAGGTCTTGCAGGATCTCGACGAGAACCTGGAATTCGTCGTCGGTTTGAACAGCAACTTTGAAGGCTGGGGCTACGTGCGCCTCGACGATCCCGCCCAGGGGAACTTCGAGATCGAACGGGTGACTCGGTCCGACGGCCGGGTGGTGCACGAACGCAACGCCTGGACGAGTTTCCGCTACGAGCCATCCACCAACCGGCGCCTCGACTATTTCCATATCTTCGACCTCCTCGAGGATGGGCACTATTACGAATACACGGTCGAATACGCGCCGTCGGAAGAGGACACCGAACCGCCCGAGACGGAAATCCTGTTCGCCGGCGAATACTCCCGGGTTGGCGGCGTCGTGTACGTCACCCGCGACACCGAGATCTACTTCATCGCCGAGGACGACAGTCCGGTGAGCATGTATTACAAAATCGACGACGAGGATTTCCGTCCCGCCATGCCGTTCTCGCTGGATGACCCCGGCAACTACACCATCACCTACTATTCCGAGGACGCCTTCGGCAACGTCGAGGACGAGAACGTGCAGTTGGTCGTCCTCTCCGAAGCGCCTCCGGGTTTCGACGAATTCGACGATTCCGACGTCCTCCTGGTTCAGAGCGGCGACACCCTTTCCGTGCGTCCGTCCGAGGCGGATCTCGGATTCTCGATCGATCCGACGCCGTTCGCGGTCGAAGCGGACGTCGCGATTTTCCAGGGCGTGGTCGCCTGGCCCCGGGTGAAAGGCGTGCCGCCCTCGCCGACGTCGCGTGAGGACGTGTCGCTCACAGTGACCGGCTCCCAGGTCGATTACTACCGGTATCGTCTGAACGGCGGCGATTGGTCCGCCGAAGCTCCCGCCGCCGAGCCGCTGGAGCTGGCGGAGTTGTCCGGCGCCGTGGAGCTCGACATCCTGGCGCGTTCGCAACACGGCGCGTACCTGCCGGAAGAGGAAGCGTTGTCCGTGAGTTGGTCCGTATCTGGAAGCGGGTACGATTTTGTCCTCGACGGCATGCCCGCGGTTCCCGTCACCGAAAGCGCTGCCGAAATCCACGTCTCCGGCTCCGGCCTGGAACTGTATCGCTGGCGTCCCGACAACGGTTTCTTCCGGGCGGAGGCGCCGCCCGAGGAGCCGATCATCATCGACCCCCTCGCCTCCGGCGAGCGGATCCTCGATTTTGTCGGCCGTTGGAACGGCCAATGGCAGGACACCGATTCCCCCAGCCGCCTGGCGTTCACGGTCGATCCGGATTACGGTTCGGATCTTTCCGCGCTGAAGCTGGTGCGCTCGTTTGAACTCGGGGAGTTGGAGAGCGATGACGTGGCCGTCGTTTGGGATGGACTGGACGAGGACGGCCGAGCGGTCGCCTCCGGCTGGTACACGGCACGGGTTACGCTTAACGACAGTCTGGGACGCAGCCGTCACCAGACCCGCCTGGTTCACGTCGGCGATATGGCGGCCGACGCGACCCTGCTGGCCGGGGCAACCGACGGCGCCGCCCGCCCGCATGCCCGGGGAGACTGGGCGGTCTGGCAGGACCGGACCGAAGGCGCCTGGAATATCCGGGCGCGCAACCTGGCCGATTCGGCCGCAACGACTCTCGCGATCACTTCGGGATCACGCGACCGCACCCATCCCGTCACCGACGGGCGCTACGTTGTCTGGCAGGCACGCCGCTCCGGCGGAGCCTGGGATGTCTGGATGCGGGAATTGGGCGGTCCGGACGAGGCATCGCCGTTGACGGACTCGAGTTCACTCCACGCCACCCGTCCGCTGGTGGACGCGCCGTGGGTGGTTTGGCGTGAGCGCCCCGTGGGCGATTCGGACGCCCCCTGGCAGTTGGTGGCGTACAATCTCGATACCGGTGACCGGTTCACCGTCGATGCCGGTCCCGCAGACCAGGGCGAAGCGGACTTGCAGTCCGGCCGCCTGGTATGGCGCGACCAACGTGATGTCGGGCCGGGCGAAATCTATTTCGCCGATCTCGAAACGGGCGAACGCCGCCGCCTGACCGAGTCGATCCACGGCCAGTATCACCCGGCCATCGCCGGCCACTGGGTGGTCTGGCAGGATACCCGGGAGGGCGTGTTGGATATTTATGGATACGACTTCCTCCAGGGCGCCGAGGTTCGCGTCACTGATTCTCCCGAGAACGAAGCCCTGCCCTACCTGCAGGGGTACTGGATGGTGACCGAGGAAGACGGCGCCGGGCTGGGGACGGGCAATTTCCGGCTGTTTCATCTTGAGGCCGGGCGTTCGGTTCCGCTGACGCGCTCGGCCAGGGAAAAAGCCCATCCTGGGTTTGCGGCGGGGCGCTTTGTCTGGGAGGAGACCGGTGACGAAGGCACGGTGATTCGAGCGGCCCGGCTTCCGGCATTGCAAGCCGTTTTTGCCGACAATAACGCCGTGGTCGTGACTTCCGGGCTCGCGGACCGCTTCGATTCTGCGTTCGCTCTCCTGGAAAGCTGGCACGAAAGCGCCGGCGTCCAGGCCGTCGGCCGGTACCAGAGCCTGGTGCCTGATGTGGTGCGCGAAACGGCCGAATGGAACGGCGGAGCGGCTTCCGGAGACGATTTCTCCATCGAATCCGGCGATTTCCTGTGGGTGCGTTTTTCCGAGAACCGTCTGATTGAGCTCGGCGAACGCCACGACGAACCGATCGACTTGCAGGCCGGTGTCAACGCGGTCAGCTACAACGGCTTCCCGAGCGGTTTCCGGGCGTCCCGTCTGATCGAGCAGTTGGGACCGGAAAACGTGGAGGCGGTCCGCATGTTGGATTCGTTGAACGGCCGCTGGGTCGCGGTCACGATTGAGGGCGACGCCCTTGTGGGGGCGGATTTCGCCATCCCGGAGACGGCCCTGCTTTTGGTGGAAATGAACGAGGCGGTCGGCGCCTGGAAACCGGAATGAGCAACGGAAGAACTGCCATGAAGTCGCTTATCACATTATCCATCCGCCCGGAATTTCCGGCGCACGGCGATTGGGATTTTCCAGTGATCGAACAAATGAGGTTTTATAATGAGATTTAAGAGTAATTGTTTTGGAAACATCAGGTCGATGCTCCTGCTGTCGCTGCTGTCGGCACCCCTCGCATTGCCGGCGGAAATCGGACCGGGAGCGCTGTCGGAACGCATGGCGGCGGGGGCATCGATCGCCCTGATCGATATTCGCGGCAACGGCGCGTTTCGTGAAAAACACCTCCCCGGCGCCATGAACA
>SLSZ01000238.1 GCA_007130125.1 Bacteroidales bacterium | reverse complement strand
TTTTTCTTTTTTTATATTTTATTTTCAAAACTTAGTTGCAAAATATTAATTCGAATTATACAAAACAAATCGACTCAATAATTTTTCAATTATTAAGATAAAAGCTTTTGACAATTCGAAGGCTCTTTACCATTCTGGAATGACAAATATCAAACAACATATTTGCACAACATAATTGTTAAGCTACCTGTTGTTTGTGTCATTTGGCTTCCTCAGCTATTTGAGGAAAAAGTGGGATGCATAGGAATACTCCTTTTTGCAGATTTGGACGTTAGAATAATCTGCAAGGTTTGAAATCAAAGCCCTGATCAACACCCCGGCTGCCATTCATAACAATATCAAATGCTGTATAGTAAATAATAATAATAACTTAATTACATTTCAGCTTTGTATTTTATATGAAATGAAAAATATGCCGAATTCTTACAAATCAATTTTTCTTTGATTTTACAAATATACACAACAGTTTTCTTATAACAAGTTTTTCTTCGAATTAATGTTAAAAAACCTACCAATAAATTGTATGAAAAATCTTGGCTTTTCACCGACAATTGCCGCTAACATACATAAAACATGAAATTCAAAACTTTTAACAATTAAATTATAATAATTGCCTGAAAATGCATTTATTAATAACAATATTTCTTTTGAATTCAAAACTTGACATTAAAGTTAATGATTCATCTTAATTACATTTTTGGTGTTGGCATTTGTGGTTTAAGGCTTTTTTCGAAGAGCATTTTCACATCTTTAAAGTCTTGTGATAATGACTCATATAATGTTATTGCCGCCCTGCATCTGTTCAGAGTATAAAAATGAACTCCGGGAGCATTGTTTTCGAGCAAATCGCTTACCTGCTCCAGGGCAAAGTCAATACCAATCTTATTTATCTCTTTCGAATTTTCCTTATGTGGTTCCATTTTTTTCATTAATCGGTCAGGAATTGTTGCGCCTGTCAGCTCACTGAATTTTTTTATTTGTTTAAAATTTGTTATTGGAATAATGCCGGGAATAATACGGCATTTTATTCCTTTCTGCTCTACTTTATTTATAAAGTCCCAGTAATACTTATTGTGAAAGAACATTTGAGTAATTAAAAAGTCAGCTCCTGCATCCACTTTACGTTTTAGATTTTCAATATCTTCTTCCAATGACGAAGCTTCAACATGCTTTTCCGGATAAGCTCCACCACCTATGCAAAATCCATATTGGTCTTTTACAAATTTTATTAAATCACTGCCATAATCAAAACCATCGGGATTTGGATAAAGGAACGGGCCATTTTTGGGTTTATCTCCCCTCAAAAGCATAACATTATCAATTCCCATATCCTTTAATGTTCTCATATCATAAGCGATTTTTTCTTTTGTAGCATTTACGCAAGTATAATGTGCCATACAGGTAAATCCCAGATCGTTATGAAAAAGATCTACAAGATCAAAAGTGTTTGTTTGTGTAAGTCCGCCTGCACCATATGTAATTGAAACAAATGATGGAGATAGCTTCATCAATTGACCTGCATTAATACCAAACTTAACTGCTGTCAAATAATCATTCGGGGGAAAAAACTCAAACGAAAAAGTTCTTTCTTGTTTTTTAAAGATGTCTGTTATCTTCATATCAATATTATTTTATATTTTAATAAATATTTTTTTCAACTTGTATACTCCAGGAAGTATCTGTTGATATTCGCTAAATAATCTAATGTTTCAGGTTTGCCTTTTAATCAGAACTATAGCTTGTTTTAAGTAATAAACAAAAACATCGTAGTTATTGTTTATCAATGGCAAAGTATAACCATTTTTCGGCTTTTTCAACGTCAAGCCCGGTTCTGTCAGCATAATCATTAACCTGGTCTTTGCCGATCTTACCAATACCAAAATATCTTGAAGCATTGTGTGCCAGGTAAAAGCCTGATACTGAACTGGCTGGTTTCATTGCATATATATCAGTAAGAGAAATGCCTATTCTGTCTTCAACATTCATAAGTTCAAATAAATATTTTTTCAAACTATGGTCCGGGCATGCAGGATAACCCACTGCCGGCCTGATACCTTTATATTTTCCTTTTATCAGTTCTTCAATACCCAGGTTCTCATCAGGTACATATCCCCAATACTTCTTCCTAACCCACTCGTGCATAATTTCAGCAGCAGCCTCGACAAGCCTGTCGGCTATCAATCTGAACATAATACTTTTATAACTATCACCGTTTTCTTTAAACCTTTGTACATATTTTTCAATACCAATACCAGTGGTAACGGCAAAGCCTCCAAAATAGTCTTTGATTCCCGAATCAACAGGCGCTATAAAGTCAGCCAAAGATAAAGTGTAACCATCATTTTTCAACTGTTGTTGTCTAAGCATAGGTATTTCCATGACAATCTTTTTGCGCTCATCATCCTTGAAAACCAAAACATCGTCTTCCCGGGAATTAGCCGGAAAAATTCCAATAATCCCTTTAGGTTTAATGATTTTGTTTTTCTCTATGTCATCAAGCATTGCATTTGCTTCTTTAAACAATCTTTCAGCCTCATTTCCTACTCGTTCTTTCTCAAAGATAGACGGATATTTCCCTTTCAGCCCCCAACCGTGAAAGAATGGCGTCCAATCGATATAGCTTCTGAGTTGACCAATATCGAAGTCCTTAAACTCTTTCGTCCCCAGCATTTTGGGTTTTACAGGCTTTTCGCTGTTATACCTGTATCTTCTTTTTCGTGCTTCTTTCAAAGAAAGAAATCCTGTTTTGGTTTTTTTCTGTTGAAAGTCATTCCTTAGCTGTTCCTGTTGCTCTTTAATACTATTAATTACAGTTTTAGCTTTAGAAGTGGTCAAACTATTTGCTACAGTAATACTTTTAGTAGCATCAGGTACCTGAACAACAGTTCCACTATAGTGAGGGGCTATTTTAACAGCGGTGTGTATTGCAGATGTTGCAGCACCACCCAATAAAACAGGTACTTTATAACTACTTTTCTCAAACCTTTTGATAATATCCTGCATCTTTTCCAATGAAGGAGATATCAGGCCGCTTAATCCTACCAGGTCGGGCTTTTCGTTTTCAACAGCTTCAACTATTTTTTTGTTAGGTACCATTATGCCAAGATCAATCACCTCATAATTATTACATCTAAGAACTAATGCAACAATATTTTTGCCTATATCATGAACATCGCCCTCCACAGTAGCCAGTAGAATCTTCTTCTTGACGTGTGTTTTCTTACCTGCCTTTTTGCTTTGCTTCTCAATATCCTCAGACAACATGTCTACAGCTTTGTTCATCAATCGTGCACTCTTTATTACTTGAGGCAGGAACATTTTACCCCGGCTGAACAACTCTCCTACCCTGTTCATTCCATCCATTAAAGGCACCTGGATTATTTCAAGAACGTTATCATAGTTTAATTTAAGCTCCCCGACATCTTCCTCAATATGTTTATTTATACCATTGCAAAAAGCATAAACAATTCTTTCATTAACAGGTTTCTTTCTCCATTGATCAATACTTTTTGTTGTTTTTTGTTCAGGAGTATATTTTCCTGCAATATCAACAAGCCTGTCTGTTGCATCTTTTCGTCTGTTAAGTACCAGGTCTTCCACCGGTATACGAATTTCTTCAGGAATATCATTATAATTGAAGATCTTTGCCGGGTTAACAATAGCAAAATCTAATCCGGCTTTTTCGCAATGATGCACAAATACTGAGTTTATAACGTCTCTCAGATAATTATTCCCGCGAAACGAAAAAGAAACATTGCTAACGCCGGCATTTACTTTGGCGTAAGGCAGCTTTTTCTTTATCCATTTAACTGTCTTGATAAAATCAACACCATAATTATTATGTTGTTCAATACCTGTTCCTATTGTCAAAACATTAGGGTCGAAGATTATATCTTCCGGGGGAATGCCGATCTCCCTGGTAAGAATATTATAAGCTCTTTCACATATTTCTATTTTGCGTTTATAGGATTCTGCCTGGCCTTTTTCATCAAAAGCCATAACAACTATTACAGCGCCTAATTTTTTTATTAATTCTGCTTTTTGTTTGAATTGTTCTTCACCATCCTTTAAACTTATTGAGTTAACAACACTTCTTCCCTGCAGGCATTTTAATCCATTTTGGATAACTTCAAAATCCGACGAATCAATCATAACAGGCACGTTAACAATATCAGGCTCAGCAGAAAGGTAATTAAGAAACACTCTCATTACTTTTCTGCCATCGATCATGCTTTCATCAAGGTTGATGTTGAGCATCTCTGCTCCGTCCTGTATTTGATTTCTTGCTATTTGCAATGCTTCTTCATAATTCTCATTTTGAATGAGCCTTGCAAATTTTTTTGAACCGGTAACATTTGTACGTTCTCCAATTTTAATAAGTTTAGTGCTATCTTTAACACCAAATGATTGTAGTCCACTTAAACGTGTGGTTTTAGGGTTTTTTGGTATTTTACGTGGTTTATAATTGGCTGCCATATTAGCAATTGCTTCGATATGCTCAGGTTTGCTTCCGCAGCAACCACCAACAATGTTGACAAGCCCTTTTTCACAAAACTTTTCTAACAACTCTGCCATTTCAGCCGGCGATTGGTCATAATCGCCTAATTCATTAGGTAATCCAGCATTAGGGTGCGCACTGACAGGCAGTTCGGCTTTAACTGAAAGCCTCTCAAGGTAGGGGGTCATTTTATCTGCACCAAAAGAACAATTCAATCCGATAGAAAAAAGTGAAAAGGGAGACAAAGAGTTATAAAAAGCTTCCACTGTCTGTCCAGATAAATTCCTGCCGCTTTCATCTATTGTTACAGAAGCAATTACAGGTATATTTATTGAAGTTTTTAAAAGCAGTTCATTGATTGCATAAAGAGCGGCCTTGGCATTTAAAGTATCAAATATCGTTTCTACCATCAGCACATCCACACCTGCATCAATCAATCCTTCAACCTGCTTGCTATACGCCTCTGCTAAATCATCAAATGTAACTTCACGATGTGCAGGATTGTTAATACTAGGTGAAATAGATGCTGTAGTTCCGGTAGGCCCCAACACACCTACTACATAACAATTTTTCTTACCGGTTTCTTTTGAATAGTTGTCAGCTGCATCTCTTGCAAGCTTAGCACCATGGTAATTTATATCATAAACATGACCTTCAAGATTATATTCCTTTAACCCGTAATAATTAGCATTAAAAGTATTGGTTGTAATAATGTCAGCACCGGCTTTGAGATATTTAAGATGAAGATCTTTAACCAATCCCGGTTTAGTCAGATTCAAAATATCATTGAACCCCATCAAAGAAGTTGAATGATCTTTAAAGACATCACCCCTGTATTCTGCCTCACTCAGGCCATGCAATTGAATCATTGTGCCCATGGCACCATCCAAAATCAATATTTTTTTATTTATAGCTTCTTGTATTTTCATATTCGTTTCCGGTCAATAAACTTTTTAAAATAATCGTTCGTTATTATATAAATGCTCTCAATTCAAAAAACTGCAAATATTTACACTCAGTCATAATTTGAGTGTTCAATAACTTAAAATAGTAAAATCTATTAAAATAGATATTTACAAACCCAACTCTATAATGGATTTCTTAATTTTTAAAACAAGCCAAGCGAGTACATTTAATTATTCAAACAAAATCAGATTATAATATAATTATTAACAGAATGTTTAGCGACTATTCTAAATTTCTGTACTTCAATTTTGTATAAATGGGCTTGTAATATAACTTACTGAATACCAACTTTTTTAGTTTATAAGTAAAAGACAAAGGTAAGAATCTTCCGGATAAAAGCAAAATTTAGTTTGTTTACTTTATTAACAGAAAAACCAGCAACACTCTATGATCTCTGACTAGAATTTTTTTTGTAGTTTTACAAAAAATTTGACAGAGAGTATATAATTAAATAGTATTATTCATATGGCAGAAACAATAACTAAAAAGACACCATTAGTAACATTTCCTGTTGATGAAATGAAGAAGTTGATAGAGTCGTTTACTCCTGAAAAGCTAGCATCTTTTCTTGATGTTACGGACTTGAAAGCTGACACCCAGGAGCCAAAGATCTTAAAGATGGTTGGTTGGGCAAAATCGCTTAAATGTGCTTCTGTATGCGTTAATCCCGTGGAAGGCACGGACGTTCTACCACAAGCATTAAAAGGTTCAGGAATAAAAGAATGTTATGTGATAGACTTCCCTTTAGGAAAGCTTGACATTGAGATGAAAGCACTGGAAACAGAGCATGTTTTAAAGAAAAGCCGCAACGTTAGAGGTGAAGGCAAAGGCATGATAGAGCTTGATATGGTAATAAATGTCGGGCGTTTTAAAAAAGATCCTAAGTATGCTTTGGAAGAGATAAATGCTGTGTGTGATGCTGCTGATGGCGAAGAAGTCAAGGTTATTATTCGCTCTTCCGAACTGACTGTTAAAGAGTTGTATAAAGTTTGCGAAATCTTTGCAGAGTCAAAGGCTCCGTTTATAAAAAACTCTACAGGCATGGATGCTTATGGTGCTCTGCCTGAACATATCAGGATAATGCGAGAAGTGGTAGGCAACAACCGGGGGGTTAAAGCTGCCGGAGGAATATCTGATGCAATGACTGCCATGCGTTTATTCTATGCCGGAGCCAGGGATGAAAGCTTACATCACCCTGATCTGTTCAGAATAGGAACCAGTTCTCCTTTAAATATATTGTCTTCTTTCGGATGGCTAAGACATGCCCCTGAAGACTGGCTTAAAGCAGGCATTATACCTTGTAAAATATGTCCATTTTTTCACAACACTAAGCAAAGAGTTGAATTAAGAGAAGAAGCAAACAGCTGGTGCAGAGACTGTATGCATAACCATTACCTGAAGAATAAAGATTTTTAGAAGGGGCAGGGAGCATGGGGCATGGGGCATGGAGCATGGGGCAGGGAGCATGGGACAGGGAGAGAACTAAGAGAAATGTAATCGGTAACCAGTAATCAGTAATCGGTAACCAGCAACCAGTAACCAGTAACCATTTCTTGAAACAGAAAAATAACGAATAAATAAAAAATAATGAATATGCAAATAAAAGGTGGATATCACGGCAAATTATTACGAGTTGACCTTACAAAACGTACAACTAAAATAGAAGACATTCCTAAAAAATTGCTTTTTAATTATATAGGAGGCAGGGGGTTAGGATCAAAATATCTTTTTGATGAAACTCCCAAAAACACTGATCCGCTTGGAGAAGAAAACAAGTTGTTTTTTGTGACAGGAGCTTTAAACGGCATTAACGCACCCACTACAAGCCGTTATACAGTTGTTACAAAAGCTCCTTTATCAGGAACAATAACCAGTTCTAGTTCAGGAGGTCATTTTGGTTACGCATTAAAAGCCACGGGGTTTGATGCCATTGCAATTGAGGGTAAGGCCTCCGGCCCTGTTTATATTTTAGTAGATAATCAAAAAGTAGAGATCAGAGATGCTTCGGGCATTTGGGGAAAAGATGCTCATGAAACTACTGACATCTTGCAAAAAGAGTGTGATGATAAAGCAGGCATAGCTTGTATAGGTACCGCCGGCGAAAAACAGGTTCTTTTTGCATCAATAATGAACGAAAAGAATCATGCAGCAGGCCGTTCGGGGGTTGGTGCCGTATTAGGCTCTAAAATGCTAAAAGCCATTATAGTTCAGGGTGATACAAAAACTCCGGTTGCCAGTGAAGGAGCTGTTAAAGAAGCTATTGACGAATGGAGAAGATACATTGGTGAAGCACCTTTAACAAAAGATGTTCTTAAAGAATATGGTACTCCCATCCTTGTTAATGTAGTTAACAATATTGGGGCATATCCAACCAAAAACTTTCAGGATGGTGTGTTCTTAAACTATCCTTCAACCTCTCCCGAGACTTTCAAAGAACTTCACTTTGTAAAACGTTCTCCTTGTCACGGTTGCCCAATAGGATGTGCAAGAATAACACAAACATTAAAAGCCAAAGGCAAAGGCCCTGAATACGAAACGATTTGGGCTTTTGGCGGATTATGCCTTGTTGATAACCTTGAAAAGATAATTCATGCCAACTATTATTGCAACCAATACGGGTTGGACACTATTACCACAGGCAGTACAATAGCTTGTGCTATGGAACTTTCAGAGAAAGGCTATTTTGATGATGAAGCCAAAAAGCTAATGCACGATGCTATTGGCAGAGATCTTAAATTTGGAGATGGTGATGCAATAGTAACCCTTTCCCAAAAAATAGGAAAATCCGAAGGTATAGGTGCAATTCTGGGTATGGGCTCAAAGAGGCTTGCCGAAAAGTACGGACATCCCGAGCTTTCTATGAGCGTCAAAGGCCTTGAATTACCTGCTTACGATCCAAGAGGACTGAAAGGAATGGCAATATCCTACGCAACCTGCAACAGGGGAGGCTGCCACCTTAGAGGTTACCTTGTAGGTACGGAGGCTATTGCTACGCCTTTTGAAATCGACCGTTTTGCATCACAAGGGAAGCCCGGAATAGTAAAATTGTTTCAAGATAATACCGCAGTAATTGATTCTCTCGGCGCATGCATCTTTACACAATTTGCGATTAACCCCGACCACTACGCTTTGCTTTGGTCGGCTGTTACCGGAATTGAAGCTTCAGGTAAAGATATTCTCAAGAGAGGAGAAAGGATATGGAACCTTGAAAGACTTTACAACCTGCGTGAAGGATTTACTATTAAAGATGACACCCTGCCAAATAGAATTCTGAATGAGCCATTTAAATTTGGCCATTCAAAAGGTATAACTGTAAAGCTTGATGAAATGATGGATGAATATCTCAAGCTTAGAAAATGGGATAGTGAGGGCAAGGTAAGCAAAGAAAAGCTTGAAGAGTTGGAGCTATTGGACGAAGCTAAAAGCTATTAATTAGTAAAATCCTAAATCTTATTATAGTCGTA
>SLSZ01000105.1 GCA_007130125.1 Bacteroidales bacterium | reverse complement strand
ATCCTCTTTGTACAGGCCGCTCCTACGGAGCTTTGTGGTATTTTGAGAATCTATTATTCTACAAACAGGCCACTCCTACGGAGTTGTTTGCAATCATCAAACACAGTGTAACACTGTGTAAAAAAGCTTTTAAGTTATCTAACTTGAGGTTCAATTTATATAAATTGCGAATACTTAGTGGCTATAATTAGTTTATTTTTAATCAATAAACTATAACTTCTAATGTAATGACTGGTATCAAAGGGAAACAAACGGCAATAATAATTTTAACCGGACACTAGTGCCATATTAACTAAAATCAAACAACATTGATTTCTTCCTCTGTTGTTGTGAGTGTACGGAATATTTCTTCAAGCGACTGCTCTTCGAGGTTGATAGACAAAATAACACGATTATTTGCCACGGCAAAGTTGAATATTTTTGGTCGCAGGTCTTCTTCTCCGGCTATGAATACTTTATAAGAATTTTCTTTTTCTTTGGTTACTTCTTTGATGCCTTCAATTTTTTTCAGCTCTTCTTCGGGGATTTCATTATCAAACTCAACATTAATGATTCTTTTCGCCTGGTTGATAACCTGCAGTTCGGCCGTAGGTGCGTCGGCGATTATCTTCCCGTTGTGTATAATTATAACACGGTCGCAAATTGCTTCCACCTCTTGCATGATGTGCGTTGAAAGGACTACTGTTTTTTTCTGCCCGGCGCTCTCAATAAGGTTTCGAATTTCAACCAGCTGGTTTGGATCAAGCCCTGAAGTGGGTTCGTCGAGGATCAGGACTTCAGGGTCGTGAATTAAAGCTTGTGCCAGCCCTGCTCTCTGGCGAAAACCTTTGGAAAGAGCCCCGAGTTTTTTGTGCTGCTCGGGTACAAGCCCGGTTACTTTTATTATCTCCTCAATACGGGATTTTGCATCCTTCCCAAGCTTATGAATGCCGGCCATGAAACGCAAATACTCCCTGACATACATGTCAAGATATAAGGGGTTGTTTTCAGGCAAATATCCTACTTTCTTTCGGACTTCCAAAGGAGACTCCATAACATCATGCCCGCATACTAGGGCTTTGCCTGATGTTGGCGGGATAAAGCAGGTTAATATCTTCATCATGGTAGTCTTGCCCGCACCATTGGGGCCCAGCAAACCTACTATCTCTCCGGGTTTTATATTAAAAGAAACATTATCAAGTGCTTTCTGCTTACCATACAATTTGTAAATGCTTTCCGCTTTTATTGACATATCGTTAATTTTGAGGTTTGGTTTCTATGCAGTAAGTGAAAATTTTATTTTAATTTTTAACACAGTTCAAAAATAATACTATTACACAAACGTAAACAAATTACTTGCATTTTACATTTTTTACATTTAATTTCAAATTTTTTATGGAAGGTGTAATAAAGAAATCTACAGGTAGCTGGTACACAGTGTTATATGATGGTAACCGGCAAATACAGTGTAAGTTGCGAGGCCTCTTCAGGAAGGAAGGTAGCAAGGCAACCAATCCTGTGGCGGTTGGTGACAAGGTTGTTTTTGATATATCTCCAAAAGAAAACACCGGCATTATTACTGGCATATTAGAACGCAAGAACCATATAATACGAAAAGCCACAAAGCTTTCACGGCAAACACATGTTATTGCTGCAAATATTGACCAGGCTGTTCTCATAGTAACTCTGGCTGAACCGCGTACCTCAACAGGTTTTATCGACCGCTATCTTGTTACCGCCGAAGCATATAGCATCCCCGCCAGTATCATCTTTAACAAATATGATATCTATGACCGGGAACAGTTAAAAACCCTTGAAGAGCTTTCCCGAATATATGAACCCTTGGGTTACAAATGTCTTTTTGTATCTGCAAAGGAAAAGACGAATATTGAAGCGTTCAATGATCTTTTAAAAGATAAAATCACTTTGCTTTCAGGGCTTTCGGGCGTGGGCAAATCTACTCTTCTCAATGCAATTGAGCCGGAACTAAACCTTAAAACACAGCCCATATCCAAAACTCATAAAAAAGGAGTACATACCACAACATTTGCTGAGATGTTTCAGCTTGGCAATGGTGGCAGAGTTATTGACACTCCGGGAATAAAAGAGTTTGGCCTGGTGGATGTTGAGGACTGGGAACTGTCACATTATTTCCCTGAAATGAGAGAGCTGTTTAATGAATGCAGGTTTGATAATTGCACTCACGTTCATGAACCCGGCTGTAAAATAGTAGAGCAGCTGGAAGTAGGTAAAATTTATCATTCGAGGTATCTTAATTATCTTAGCATGCTGGAAAAGGATGATAACCGAAGGTAAAAAAATATATCATATTCCGCTGATTCTACTGAACTGCGCTGATTCTTGAGAGAATTTAATGATCAGCGTAAATCAGAAATAAAATGGGATTGGGATTACTTTAGTTTTTTTAAGTTTTAGAAGAATAATAAACGCATAATATGAGAGCATTAATACAAAAAGTTGAAAAAGCATCGGTTGTAATTGAAAAAGAAACAGTTTCATCTATTAGTGAAGGGTTACTGGTTTTTTTGGGGATTGAAGAGGAGGATACCACAGATGACATTGATTGGCTCGCAGGTAAAATAACTAAACTGAGAGTTTTCAATGACGAGAAAGGTGTTATGAATCTTTCGGTTCAGGATGTAAAAGGGGAGATGCTTGTTGTAAGTCAGTTTACGTTACACGCCAGCACTAAGAAAGGCAACAGGCCTTCATATATACGTGCTGCAAAGCCCGACACAGCTATACCCCTTTATGAAGAGTTTATAAACAAACTTAAAGAAACCTCCGGTTTGACAGTTTGTTCGGGTGAGTTTGGTGCTTATATGAAAGTGGATCTTGTAAACGATGGCCCTGTTACAATTTGGATAGACAGTAAAAGTAAGGAGTAGCCGGTAGCCGGTAACAGGTTGCTGACAGATTTTGTTAACCGTCAATTTGATATAGCCGGCCGGAGATTGCAGGCTGCCGGCTACTTTTTGGTAAATTATTAATGTCGTTTCTGATTGTTAGCTCGGGTCATAAGCCCATTTCAAATATACTGCTCCCCAGGTGAATCCACCTCCAAAAGCAGAAAGAATCACATTGTCACCTTTTTTGAGCTGGTTTTCATAATCAGAAAGACAAAGTGGGATAGTAGCATTTGTTGTGTTTCCGTAGCGTTGTATGTTGATCATTATTTGCTTTTTATCAAGCCCCATTCTTTTTCCGACAGCATCAATAATTCTCAAATTTGCCTGGTGAGGCACAAGAAAGGCTATATCATCGGAGCCCAGGTTGTTCCTTTTCATAATATCCACGGAAACATCCGCCATATTGGAAACAGCAAATTTAAATACAGCTTGCCCCTCTTGGTATACATAGTGTTCACGGGCGTCAATTGTTTCATATGAAGGTGGTTTAACTGAGCCTCCGGCTTTCATATGAAGGTGTACTCTTCCAAAACCGTCGGATTGACAAATATGATCAATAACGCCAACATCTTCTGTTGTCGGCTCAACCAAAACAGCGGAAGCACCATCACCAAATAACACACAAGTTTGACGGTCAGTATAATCAATTATTGAAGACATCTTGTCGGCACCAACAACTATAACCTTTTTATATTGTCCTGATTCAACAAACTTGGAAGCCGTAACAAGAGAATATATAAATCCGGAGCACGCAGCATTGATATCATAGCTAAAAGCATTCTTTATTCCTGCTTTATCACTGATAATGTTTGCAGTAGCAGGAAACTTCATGTCGGGTGTAACGGTACAGCAAATAAGTAAGTCGACTTCATTAGGGTCAACGCCGCTTTTTTTCAGCAGCCCTTTCACAGCTTCGGCTCCCATATCTGAAGTTCCTTTTCCATTACCTTTTAAAATGTGACGGGTTTTTATACCTGTACGCGTTGTAATCCATTCTTCAGTCGTATCAACCATTTGCTCCAATTCATGGTTGGTCAACACATAATCCGGCAAATAGCTATCTATTGCTGTAATTGCTGCTCTTATTCCTGACATTTCTTTACACTTAAATTAATAATTGTTGCTTCAACTAAAAACTATACATATCCTGTCTGAGTGTATTGATTTATAGATGATTTAATCTTGTCTGATATTTTTGCTTCGTAAACATCTTTGGAAAGTAATATCATGTTTTTGATGGCGGTATCATTTGATATTCCATGGCCTACAATAACCGACCCGTTGACACCCAATATTGGTGTGCCTCCGTAATTCTCATAATTAAAACGGTCAAAGTATTCATCCTTTAAACCACGCTTTAACATCATCCTGTAAAAAGATTCAGCTTCTTTCAAAACGATGTTTCCGGTAAACCCATCACATACGATCACGTCTGCTTTATCATTAAACAGATCGCGGCTTTCAACATTGCCGACAAAGTTGTAGTCCGGGGAGTCTTTCATCAACCTGTAAGCTGACTGGGTTAAAATATTTCCTTTTTCCTCTTCAATCCCGATGTTGAGTAATGCGACTTTTGGATTTTTGATATTATAAACATTTTCAGCATAAATAGAGCCTAACATACCAAATTGATAAAGGACATCGGGTTTTGAATCGGGGTTTGTTCCAACATCAATAAGAATGCCTACTTTGCCGCTTTCTTTTGGTAATATAGAAGTGGTAGCCGGCCTGATAATGCCCTGTATTGCATTAACACTGTATATAGCCCCTACCAGCATTGCACCGGTATTGCCGGAGCTTGCAAAGGCATCAATTTTGTCTTCTTTGAGTAAGCCAAACCCGATATTTATGCTGGATTTAGGTTTATGGGTGAAAGCCTTGGTAGGTTGCTCTCCCATAGTGATAATTTCCGGTGCATGAACAATTTCAAACTTGTTGGAATTAAAATTTTCCTGTCCCAGCTTGTCTTTAATAACTTGTTCATTGCCGATCAAAACTATCTTGTCATTTTGGCCAACCAGTTCATTGGCCATTATAGCACCTTTGATTACAGCATCGGGGGCGTAATCTCCCCCCATTACGTCCAAGCCAATTCGCATACTTCTTGGTGTTGGTGAGTAAATTGGAGTTTATTAAAAACGACTAAGATACCTCAGTCTTTTCAATAGCTACTTTACCCCTGTAATAACCACATTCAGGGCATACACGGTGCATAAGCTTGCTTGTACCACAGTTTGAACAAGCACCCAAAGCAGGCTCTGTAGCCTTGTAATGAGTCCTGCGCTTGTCTCTGCGTGTTTTTGAGATTTTGCTTTTTGGATGTGCCATAACAAATATATAATTATTAAGTTTGTTTTAATTATTTTTTAATTTACGTAACGCTTCCCAGTGGTCCGTTGCGCTGCTTTTAGGGTTACCTGAACTGTCGGTTTCAACCAACAACTCTTTAAGCTTCTTTAAAACCACCGGATCGCAATTGTCTTTCTTTGATTTGCCTCCCGGATGCAACCGTTTTACAGGCAAATTTAAATGTGCAAATTCATATATGTATTGTGAAACATCAAAATGTGTTTCATTCTGCGAAATTATTATTACATTTTCATTCTGTTCATAATGTGAATCGCCGAACTTAACAAAAAGCCTGTCCGAAGACTTTAACTCCTGCCAGTACTCTTCCGAACAGCGGTCGCAAACAAGTTTGACGCTGCCGGAAATGTCAAAATCCAACACCAGCATTGTATTGGTCTTTTCCAATGACATTTCAACGTTCACAGAGGCTTCCCTAACCTCGGCTTTTTCAAAACATTCGAAAAACGTGTCATCGATATCAAAATGATAAAGATGCCTGCCAAGGGATAACCCGGTAAATGATATATTATAGATGCTTAATGGATCCAAAACTAAAAACAGATTTCAATAAAGGCTGCAAAGATATAACTATTTATGCTAATAAAAAAAGAAAAAAGGGTTTCCCGTGCTGAAAAAATCCTTTTTGTTATATAAAGCGGAGTACAAATTTCGCCCTTGGAAGAGCTGTGTTTGATTATTTTTTTATATCCGCAAAATAAATGGCGAAACCTTGGTTTTACAAAGTTTCGCCATACAGCTTCTTAACTACCTATTCGAAAAAACTTTAGAAAAGGTCAACACTTCTTTTAATAAACGAAGTTAGCTTTTCTCCTTTCAGCAGGTTTTTCGAAAGCATAGCAAGGTCGGTCAATTGATTTATGATATTTTCCTTTTTGCTTTCTTCTTTTTCTTTGGCTATCCTGTCAATAACAGGATGGTTAGTGTTTATTACAAGGTTGTGAGTTTCAGGGAAGTTGCCCATATAATTCATCCCGCCAAGAGATGACATTTCTTTCATTCTTCGCATAAACTCAGGCTCGGTGATAGTTACAGGCATGTCATCTTCGCTCAGGTTTTCAAAAGAAACATTGAATTTTTCCTTGTCAACACATTTTTCAAAATCTTTTTTTATCTGCTCTTTTTCTTTATCACTAAGTTTTGAGGGTATCTCCTCATCCTTTTTTATTAGTTTGTCAAGAACCTCGGCGTCTACCCTTACAAAAGACACGTTTTCAAGTTCACTTTCAAGCATATTGATAAAATGGCTGTCAATGGGTGTGTCCATCCACAAAACATCATATCCTCGTTCTTTTGCTCCTTCAACAAAACTGTGTTGTTCCTCAGGGTTTGTACTGTATATGTGAACAACTTTTTTGTCCTTGTCGGTTTGGTTCTTGCTGATGTGGTTTCTGTACTCTTCAAAGGTAAAGTACTTGCCGTCAACATTTTTCAGCAGGCAAAACTTTTTGGCTCGTTCACGAAACTTTTCATCACTGACCATACCGTATTGTATGAAAATCTTAATGTCATCCCATTTTTTCTCAAAGTCTTCACGGTTGTTTTTAAACAGCTCTTCCAGCTTATCAGCAACTTTTTTGGTAATATGCCCTGAAATTTTCTTCACATTGCTGTCGCTTTGCAGAAAGCTCCTTGATACGTTAAGCGGTATGTCCGGAGAATCGAGCACGCCATGCAGCAGGGTGAGAAAATCAGGAACTATGCCTTCAACAGAGTCAGTGACAAACACCTGGTTGCAGTAAAGTTGTATCTTGTCTTTTTGTACTTCAAGGTTGTGTTTTACTTTTGGGAAATATAATATCCCTGTAAGGTTAAAAGGATAGTCAACATTGAGGTGTATGTGAAACAAAGGCTCTTCAAAGGTCATGGGATAGAGTTCCCTGTAAAAAGCCTTATAATCTTCATCTTTCAGGTCGGCAGGCTTTTGAGTCCATGCCGGCTCTGTGTTGTTTATAATCCTTGGCTTTTCTACCGTAACTTCCTTTTCCTTACCATCTTTGTCTTTTTCTTTTTTGGTTTCCTTTTCAGTACCAAAAATTATTTCTACAGGCAGAAACTTGCAATATTTTTTTAAAAGGTTCAGAATGCGCTGCTCTTCAAGAAACTCGCTTGAGTCATCTGCAATATGAAGGATTACATCAGTACCACGTTTCTTTTTCTTTGTTTCTGAGATAGCAAACTCCGGCGTTCCTTCACATTCCCACTTGACAGGATTGGCACCTTCCTGGTACGAATAAGTGTGGATCTCCACTTTTTTGGCAACCATAAAGGAAGAGTAAAATCCCAGCCCGAAATGACCTATTACTTCTCCTTTACTTTTATCTTTGTATTTGGCGATCCATTCCTCTGCACTCGAAAAAGCAATCTGGTTTATGTATTTATCCAGCTCCTCTTCTGTCATACCAATGCCCTTGTCGCTAACTGTCAGTGTTTTTGCTTTTGGATCCAGCTTAACCTCTATCGAAAGGTCTCCCAGGTCTTTTTTATACTCACCAACAGATACCAGTGTCTTTATCTTTTGGGTTGCATCAACAGCATTGGATATAAGTTCACGCAAAAATATTTCATGGTCGGAGTAAAGAAACTTTTTAATGATAGGGAAAATGTTTTCCGTCTGAACGTTAATCTTACCTTTCTGCATAATAGTTCAAAATTTTTGTGTTATTTTTTTATAAAAGCTGCAACTCTTTTAACAAGGAATATGCCATTGTGAAAACAAGACAAATTGGCAGAAAAGGTTTAGTGTAATTAAACTGTAATGAGCTGTTTGTAAAAGTCATTTTTTGAGCATTTACTTTTAATTAAGGCCGATTTTTTAAAATAATTAATTAATATAAAGTATATTTGATAAAAAAAAGGGACTGGGTTTTATATATTAAAAGTCCTTAAAGACTAAAGTCATTGAGCGTCGGTTTCTGAATTTAAATTCAAATCCTATGAAAAAGATTTTAAGCATAGCTACTACATCGCAAAACCTGCTAAAGATATCTTCATTGGATGAGGCTCTTGTTAAACTTGCTCCTAAAGTAAAACATTCTATTTGCCATATTGTGCAAAATGTGCCTGGGCCTGATTTGAAGCATTTGTCCGGCATTAAGCTGCCCAATGTTGATTATACTCTTTCCGTTGACTTGTCTGATAAGATTTTGCGTACGGCAAACACTATGATTGAGTTTGAAAAGATTATACGCAAGGAGCAACCCTCCCTGGTTGTTCTGACAGGCTCACAGGATATGACCCTTGCGTGTGCACTTACTGCTGCTAAATTAAAAGTGCCGGTTGCTCATACTGATAGTGGGTTGAGAAGCTTTGACAGGGAAAGCAACGACGAGGTTAACAGGATTCTTACAGATGTGTTGTGCCAATATCACTTCGTAAGCGAACATAGCGGCATGAAAAATCTTCGCGATGAAGGAGAAGACAATCAAAACATCATTTTTTCAGGGAACTTGCTTGCAGATTTTCTGAATAAATACTGGAAAAAGATCGAAAGTGGAAACCCTGCCAGAATTGCCGGCCTTAAAAAAGGAGAAGATTATATTCTTTACGTGCCGGCAAAAGATATTAGTGAAGAAAACACGGATCTTACTAAAGAATTGTTTGATGTGCTTGGAAGATTGACCGGTTACTGTAAGGTTTTTGCAATTCTTTCTGAAAATGCAAAGCAAATATTAAAAGAGAATAAGGTAACGGATAAGATTAGTAATAAAATAGAAATATTATCGCCAGTAAGTTATCTTGATTTTCTTGTACTTATGTATAGTTCGCGGGTTGTTGTAACCAACAGCGTTTCAATACAGGAAGAAACCACCTACCTGGGTGTTCAGTGTGTTACTGTTATGAACTACACAGAGAGGCCTGTAACTATTGATGTTGGGACAAATCATCTTGCAGGGGTTGACCCTGAAAAAGCCGAAAGGATAATTACAGACATTCTTGAAGGTACTTTAAAACCCGGCAGGTTGCCCGAGAACTGGGATGGAAACTCCGGAAAGCGAATAGTTGAAGAGTTAATGAAATGATGTATTCGGTACTAAAACGTCATAATAAATCTTTTTTAGCAGCTTATATTGCCGTTGTCTTGTTTATTCATGTGATGCATTTTGGCAATGTGGCAGCCATTAACAAAATTGAAGTTTTAGATGTCAGGCTTGACTACCTGTTACATGCTTTGGTGTTCATGCCCTGGGGTGTTTTGGTATGGTTGGGCTTTGATATTAACTTCAGACAGGCCACGGGGAAAACATTTTTGTGGATACTTGCCGGTATCGTATTTGCCAGCGTTGCAGAATATATTCAATACTACCTGCCGTACCGTGCATTTAACATTAATGATGTTGCCGGTAATGTTTCAGGCATACTGCTGGGCTCGGTGGTGTTTTTTTGGGAAAAACCGCGCGGTAAAGATAAGTAGTTGATTTTCAAATAAAATATACCGGGCTTGCTACGAAAAAACCGAAACCCTGTCAACAAAAATCTTGCTATTTTTGCAGAACATCAACAAGTATTTTTATGAAAAGAACGCTGCTAATTTTTCTTCTTTTTTATCCTTCAATAATATTTTCTCAGACAGCTTATCAGCATATTCAGGATAAGCCATTATATGGCTTTCTGGATGAGCTCGCCGCGATACATGTTATAGATGTAAATACTGCTATAAAACCATACAGCCGTTATCAAATTGCAGGTTGGCTTATTGAAGCCTGGGAGCGCCGGGATGAGTTGAGTTGGGCACAAAAATCCAAACTTGAGCATTATCTTGATGAGTTTGCCCTTGAAACAGGTGATCTTAAAACCGGAAGAGCGACCTTATATCGACGTGACGATAAGTTATCAGTGCACTTGCTTCCCCCAGAGATCACCTGGAGGGATTCTCTTTTCAGAACGGTTATACGGCCGGTATATGGCTACAGGTATTTCAGCTCTTCCAATGAAAACTTTTTCCATTCATATGGCGGAGCTGAGGCAATTGCTTATATTGGTGACCGCTGGTCGGTATATGCAAGCCTTCGCGACAATTATCAAAACAAAGAATTGCTGGCTTTGCCGACGTATCTTACGCAAGAACAGGGAGGTAATTATAAAACCGCCGGGCCGGGCAGGGAAGGTGGCGACTATTCGGAAATGAGGGGCGGGATCACGTATACTTGGGACTGGGGGTCTTTGGGGCTTATTAAAGACCATCTTGAATGGGGCGATAACCATCATGGCAGTAACATATTTTCAGGACGAACACCTTCATTTGCTATGATTAAACTGCACATGAACCCGGTGCATTGGCTTGAGTTTGATTATTATCACGGCTGGCTGGTCTCAGAAGTGATTGACAGTACAAGGTCGTATTTTATTGATGATAATAGGTTTAAAGGTGTTTATCGTGAAAAGTATATTGCAGCAAACATGTATACCGTTGAGCCATTTGAAAGATTGCGCCTGTCGGTTGGCAACTCTATTGTATACAGTGATGTTAATGTACAGCCGGCTTATATGATCCCTTTCTTCTTTTTTAAATCGCTGGCTCATACCTACAGTCGTGGTGTGTTAAATCATAACTCAATGATGTTTGCAAATATCAGCTCAAGGCAGATAAAACACCTGCACCTGTATTTTTCAGTATATATTGATGAATTTGCTACATGGAGGGTGGGCGACCCTGACGTACATAACTTCACAAGCTATAAGGGTGGTTTTTCTCTTACAGGCTTTCCTTTTAACAATCTTTTTATTACAGGAGAATATACTCGCACCACTCCCATGACTTATCAGCACAGAGTACCGTCATCAACATTCGAGACGAACCGTTTTAACCTAGGCCACTATATGCGGGATAATGCTGAAGAATATTACGGAGCTGTCAGGTTTTCTCCTTTCGGCACCTTGCAGTTAACAGCCTCATATGTTTATGCTATCAAAGCAAACCTTTATGAGTACAAGTACGGTGCGGAAAAGCCATTAGACAGCAACCCTGTGCTACAAGATAAAACCTGGACGAATAACACTTTCGCTCTAAGGGCAGAGTGGCTGCCACTGCCAAACATGAGGCTTTTCGTAGAATATTCCGACAGCCATATTAAGGGGTATAATGTAGATGACAGATCAGCACAGGATTACCTGGATATGTATTCACCCGAATTTCTTCATGGCGATACCAGGACAATTGTGGCAGGTTTTGCCTATGGATTTAACTAGTGTAAATAGGCCAACGAATCCGACGTAACAAGAATACCGATAAAATTATTTATTATCCAAATCTTGCTTATCTTTCTCTTCTTCTGAAAATAAAGTCACCTCCTTCATCACCGGTTCCCTTTATATCACCGTATTGAGGTTCTGTGGATGTTTGGCTTATCACAACCGGCTTAAAGCTGCTGAATAATTCTTCAGCCATTATATAACTTCTTTGGTTTTCCTCAAGTCGCCTGACAAGTTCTCTTAAGAAAATACTTTCATCCGGCACTTCGGAGAGGTTTCCGCTGGTCATAGCTTTACGGCTTGGCTTTGAATATACCCTGTCAATTTCGGTGGGCTGTTCTTCAAAAGTTCTTCTTGACTGAAAAATACCACCGCTAAAGCAGGCATCGGCAATCAACAACGTATGGCGGCTTCTTATAGCTCTGATATAATCCCTTATCTGGCTGTTTGCCATCCAGTTTGCCGTACTCTCTAATGAGGCATCTTTAAGTAGCCAGTAACCCAGTTCAGTCTCCAGATCAAAGAAACCATGACCGGCAAAAAATATCAACAGATTATCATCTTTGCTAACTCTTCGTGTTAACCTGTCAAGTTCATCTATTATTTCAGCGCGGGTTGCATTTTCCATGAATACCACGTTTTCTCTTTCAAACATATAATGGTCCGTAAGGACGTTGGCGAGCTTTTTGGCATCGCTAATGGGGTTTGCCAACGGTACAATCCCCGGGTCAGGGTACTCGTTGACCCCCACAATGAATGCATAATATGTAGTTGGACGTTTTGTCGTAAGCAGATTGTCCAGCTCCTGAATATCAGAAAAAGGCTCTTCGCCGGGAGAAGCCTCGCGATGAACGAAAAGCTTGTGTTCAATGCTGTTGAACCTTGTGTCAACGGCTCTTACAATGACTTCGTTCTTACCAGACTGCAAACTCACAGTAGTCTCAAAAGTATCGTCGGGAGCTATCTTTACACTGCGGCCATTTACCGTCAAACGTGAAACACCGCCCTCATCTTTTGCCGTACCCTTAATTGTCAAACTTTCTTCGGTAACCAACAGCTCACCGTCATCTGAAAAATCATCCGGGTTTGGTGATAAGAAAGTAATGGCCGGAGGTATAGTGTCAATCACCTCAACAGGTTTAATATCAAAAGAGGCTGTTGTTGTAGTTTCAAATCTGCTAACACTTCTGTTGCGCATTTGGCCGGCAGGTTCGTTGAGTACAGGCAAATCACGAAACTGCACGTTGCCTATTTCAAGATCAACACCCCATGTAATAGTGAGTAGTTCAGCACCAACATCAAGCCTCATTATACGGTCAAGGTCATCCGGTATACGATGAAACCTGAAAACTGCCCGTACAGACTCACCTGTTTTTAATGTGCGCTGGGGAGCTGAATAACGTTCATGGCCAAGAACTCCACCTACATCTCCCCACTGAGCCTCATATTTACGCATGTTAAAACCGGTAATAGAGATCAGACGGTTAAAGATCTTTAGATCACGCTCGTCCCCATTATTGGTTATGTTTAAAACCAGCTCGAGCCGGTTGTTTTCTATCCTGTGTAAACTGACCAGCTCGAAGTTGACATCACTAAAATCTTCCTCCAGGGTTTCAGTAGAATGAGTTCTTGCCTGAAGTCTAAAGGTCACATCACCCTGTAGTTCATTGACATCTTCCAGGACATCCCATACAAACAGCTGGTTCCTGCCACCGGGAACACCTGAACCGACATTACCCCAAACATTTTGAAGGGGCCGAAAACTGCGCCCGCCGTCAACAGAATAGTATGGGTCTATGCTGAATAATTGACCCAAACGTTCACCTTCAATAGAATAAACAAGGCTGATATTATCACCCATTTGGCGAGTCTCAAAATTGGTAAAATCCTGGCCTGATACTATCACTGGGCTTGTAAACAGGATTAATGAAACCAACAGCGAATAGAAGTAATGTTTTTTCATATTATTAAAGGTTTAATGAATTAATTTCATGTTTTACCCGCAACTGCAGGATAGTTTGTTTTATTTTTTAAGCTAAAAGCTTTACTATAACAGTATGCTAAATTTATAGCTAAATTATGTTTTTATTTAATATCCTTAGCTTTTTAATGTGATTTTTTGTCTTAACTATGCTGTTATATGATTATATTAATTTAACATTTGTAGAATTTTGTTCTGCAATAATCAAGCCAACGTTTTTCAAAACGGCTTATTATTTGTATAACAAACTGGTAATGATTGGTATTAGTAAAAAGATAGAAAAAAATATAAACTGCTCCTGTTGTTTTTTAACAAAAACGGAATTTTAAATGTTTTGCCTAAGCATTTTAATAAAAAAACCTCTATTTTAGCAATAAGAAAGAACCTTTATTAAAGAACAAATTTTTAATTCAAAATAATTAAATGAGCAAGGCGCAAAAGAAATTTGACAAGCAGCTGCCGTTATCAAAGGAGATCGATCGCCGGAGTTTTTTCAAGATAGGAGCCATATTAAGTGGCGGTATAGTTCTATCGGGTGCTTTTGCAGGTTGTGTTAGAGAGTTGGAGCAAGCGGTAGGTGTTATAGAAGATGAATATGATGGAGTAAAAATAATTCGTGCGGGATGTCCGGCACATAATTGCGGTGGCAGATGTGTTTTGAAGCTTCATGTAAAGGATGGAGAAGTTTTACGCATTGAGACGGATGATCGTCCCGGAGATACGCTGGCTGATCCTCAGTTGAGGGCTTGCATTCGTGGCAGGGCTTATCGCCGTCGGCAGTACGATCCTGACAGGCTTAAATTTCCTATGAAGCGCACAGGCAAGCGAGGCGAAGGCAAGTTTGAAAGGATATCATGGGATGAAGCCCTGGATATGCTTGCGTCAGAGTTGAAGCGTGTGAAGTCACAATATGGCAACTCTGCCATCCATATTCCTTATGGTACGGGGAGCTATAATCAGATTAACGGAAGGCAGACTGCTGCAAGGTTGATAAACCTTTTCGGGGGTTCTTTGGGCTACTACAATAGCTATAGCTGGGCATGCATTAGCCAGGCAACACCATATGTTTACGGCACTTCAATAACCGGCAACCAGCGACAGGACTGGGTAAACACAAAATATGTGTTGATGTGGAGCTGGAACCCTGCAGAGATGCGAGACGGAACAAATAGCGAGTTTTTTCTGAAAAAAGCGAGAGAAAACGGGGCTAAGGTGGTGTGCGTTGATCCGAGGATGACTATGAGTGCTGTCTCTCTGGCAGATGAGTGGGTGCCCATAAGGCCGGGCACTGATGTAGCCATGATGAGTGCCATGGCATATGTTATTATTACAGAAGACCTTCATGATAAAGATTTTATTAAACGATGCTGCTCCGGATTTGACCATTCACAAATGCCTGCCGGGTGTGAAAATGAAGAAAGCTATTCTGACTATATACTAGGTAAAAAAGACGGGCAACCTAAAACGCCTGAATGGGCTGAAAAGATCACAGGAGTGCCAAAGAACACTATTGCACGCATAGCTCGTGAGTATGCAAATGCCAAGCCGGCTATGCTTTACCAGGGTTATGGTATGCAAAGGCGAGCCTATGGTGAACAGCCTGTCATTGCCGGATGTGTGCTTGCAGCTATTACCGGAAATGTAGGCATACCCGGAGGATGGGCCGGTGGCCTTGCATTACAAGCACATGATGGAGGCCCGTTTTGGAATGTTTTCCCCACAGGACAAAACCCGGTAAAAGAAATGATACCGGTATTTCTATGGACTGAAGCAATAATCAGGGGTAAGGAAATGGGTCCCGAGGACGGCGTAATTAACGCTCAAAAGCTAAATAATAACATCAAACTTATATGGTGCGTCGCATCAAATACACTCATAAATCAGCATGCCGATGTCAACAGAACAGCAGGGATATTGAAAGACGAAAACCTGGTTGAATTTATTGCAGTACAGGACCAGGTTCTAACGCCTTCTGCCCGTTTTGCCGACCTTGTGCTACCAGTCTGTACACAAATGGAAACTTGGGGATTGCAAGATGGGTGGAAGTATGGCGATGAGGTTATATTAATGCCGCAAGTTGCTCAACCACCTGATGAAACAAAAAGCGATTATCATATTTGTGCTGAACTGGCTGAAAGGCTTGGATTAAAAGAAGAATATACACAGAACAGAAACGAAAAAGATTGGATAGAATGGGCTTTGCAAGTATATCGCAGAACACGCTTCCCGGAAGTGCCTAAAATTGACCGGCTTGAAAAAGAAAATACCGGGGTTTATTCAAAGCCTGTAAAAGAACCGGCAATAGCCTTTAAAGAATTCAGGGAAGATCCTGTCAAGCATCCGTTGAATACTCCGACAGGAAAAATTGAACTCTTTTCAAAACAATTGTTTGATAAAAAGAAACCTGATGTCATACCGGCAGTGCCAAAGTACATTCAGGAATGGGAGAGCCCTTTTGGCAAAGAAAGCCGGAAATATCCCCTGCAGGCATTGGGGCATCATTATATGCCAAGAGTACATTCAACACATGATGGCCTCGACTGGCTTGAAAGTGCTTTTCCACAACGTGTTTTTATTAATACGTTAGATGCAAAAGAAAGGGGAATCGAAGATGGCGATACTGTATTAATATATAACGACCGCGGTAAGATTATGATACCTTGCAGGGTAACCCCAAAAATAATGCCGGGAGTAGTAAACATTCCACAAGGAGCATGGTGGAAACCAGATGAAAACGGGATTGACAGAAGGGGTAACGTAAATGTGCTTACATCACACAAGTGGACTCCATTGGCATACGGTAATGCGCAGCATACTATTATGGTACAGGTAGAGAAATCTTAGGCTGATTTGTCAATTGGTTAATGGGCAAATGTGATAATTTGTAAATGTAAAAACATCTTTTATCGTTGAGGTGTAACGTCGTTGAGTTGTTGAGGCGGTTATTAGTTTGTGGGGTTTTTGTTTTATTTTAGGTTTTGAATTTTGGGTTTTAATCAGTTGTCAACCATTTTTTAATATAATAAAAATTATGAAGCAGTTAGCTTTTTACTTTGATTCGTCGCAATGTTCGGGATGCAAGACTTGTCAGATAGCCTGCAAAGACAAGCATAACCTTGACAATGGCATTAACTGGAGAAAGGTTTATGAGGTTGGTGGAGGTAATTGGATAAAAAATGGTGATGCCTGGATATCGCAAATACGTTCTTACCATATTTCAATGGCATGTAATCATTGTGTTGAACCTGTTTGTATGACCCACTGTCCTAACAAAGCTATTTACAAAAACGACAAAGGCCTTGTGCTGATAGATGAAGATCGCTGTATGGGTTGCCGCTACTGTGAGTGGGCCTGCCCTTATGGAGCTTTGCAGTTGAACAAAAAAACAGGGGTTATAACTAAATGTACATTATGTAACGACTATCTTGAAGAGGGGAAACTGCCGGCATGTGTGTCAGCATGCCCCATGAGGGTGCTGGAAATCGGAAATCATGATGAGCTGACTGCAAAATATGGAAAACACGATCACGTATTTCCTCTGCCACATGAACGTTACACTCAACCGGCCCTGGTTTTAAAACCACATCCGCACGCTAAACAAAAAGACCCGTTAAAAATTTTAAATGAAGAGGAGGTGAAAAATGCTTAATCATGAATGGTCCCTGGTGTTTTTTACAATTCTATCGCAGCTGTCTGCAGGAATAATGATAGCACTTATGGTGTTTTCTTTTTTAAAAAAGAGTGTTGAGAACAAAAACACTGAAAAGTATTTCAGGACAAGCTTATATGTTTCTTTTGGAACTATGGTGGTAGCTTTGGCTTTGTCGTTTTTGCACTTAAACCAACCATTTAGGTCAATTTATGCTTTAAGCAATATACAAACATCCTGGCTAAGCCGCGAAATACTCACGGCGTCATTGTTTTTGTTTTTAATAGCATTGACGGCGTTTTTGTATCATTTGAAAAGAACATCTTCCGGGGTAATAAATAAAATGATCTTAGCAACTGCTGTAGCAGGGGTTTTGTTTATTTATTCAATGTCGCGGATATATATGATACCTACAGTGCCGGCATGGAATAATCCAACAACAATAACAGGGTTTTTTGCCACAACCTTGGTGCTTGGTTCGGCTTTGGCTCTTTCTCTTTATTCCAAAAACGTAAAAGGATCTCTAAGCAATGAGGTCAAAGACAAATTTCCGCCTTTTCTGGAGAGCATAATTTTGCTTGCGGTATTAATAAAAATAGTAAACTATCTACTTATTTCCCCTGAAGTTTCAAGCGAAATGGCCGGTTTCCCAGCGCAGCCTTTAGCCGGCATTATACCTTTGTTACACTGGGTGTTTTTACTAATCGGGGTTTCACTTATTGCAGCAGGGGCTTTCAGAAAAAATGAAATAAAAAACTATAATATTTTCTTTATTGCATTTGGATGTTTTTTTGTTTCTGAATTTTTTGACAGGGTGGTTTTTTATGCTTCGTACTTCAGGATTGGTTTGTAAAATTCCTGCAATTCGCAATTCCTGCGTTTTATTATGATAGTTTTTTCCCGGGGGGTAATTTGTAATACAAAAAACGTTTATCAACAT
This sequence comes from Bacteroidales bacterium, assembly GCA_007130125.1. Taxonomy (GTDB): domain Bacteria; phylum Bacteroidota; class Bacteroidia; order Bacteroidales; family UBA7960; genus PUKZ01. The sequence continues at coordinate 9,291 of SLSZ01000105.1, read as the reverse complement.
GGTACTGGTTTAGAAATAGAAATTCAGTATTTTACTTGATTTTTTGAGTTAAAACTTGCCTTATATTTGACTGGATCAAAAATTATGATTTAGAATTGAATTTAACTTCAAACAAGTGAACCATATGAGGGTCTATATAATAACAATTTTGGCTTCATTTATATTTGCTGCGGGGGTTTGCTTATCGGAGGAGCCGGAACAAGAAAATGATGGATCCGAAAAGATAACGTGGTATTCTTTTGAGTGGTTGCCTTCGGAATCACATTTGCAAAACCCTCGTGCGATCATGCGTTTTGATCCTGTTATTGAGGGTTTGTCGGGATTTAAAGGATTTCAATTATGTCTTGATGTAGCTGACAGTTATATCTACGAGAGTGCCTTTGAAAATATTTTGTGGAGAAAGCCGGAACTTGAAAAGAAAATTCTGCGTTTGCATTCAGCTGGCAGAACTCAAACAAGAGTGTTTGAAGAGGCTGAGGTTTCAATTAACGATGAGCTTATCGGCTATAATGATTTTCAAGTCATAGATAGCAGAAATGAACCTGAAGATATTAATCTGAGTGGTTTTTTTGGTTATAAATTTTTCCAGTCAATAGAAAAGATCCTTATTATTGATCATAGGGGTTCTCGTTTTGCTTTATTGGATGAGCTTCCGGAAGCATGGGAGAGTGAAGCTCATTTGGTTAGGATGCGGTTTTCTCCCAGCTTTCTTGGTTTAAGGTTAAGAACAAACGGCCGCAGAATATCGCTTAGTTTTGATGGTGAGCCAAATCCTGCGCTGGTTTTATATCGTAACCGGGATTTTAGGCGAATAGCATCTGATAAAAGTGTACAAGACAGTTTAAGATATTATTATCCTCCAAAAAACCTTCATCTAATGTTGGGAGGCAAAGAGCCGGAACAAGACCTTTATTTTGGACCATACAAGCTAAAGAGCCACAATGTTTATCATATGCCTAAGCGGGATTACCGGCTTGGCAATGATCAAGGATTGATAACACAGTCGTTTTTTGAGGATTATGTTCTTATAGTTGATTATAAGAATGAAAGATTTGGCATTGTTCCTCCGGCAGTTGTTGTTGAATAAAACAGGATTATCGGTTAGTTGCACAAACAAGGGTGTAAGGAGCAGGATTAATATATCAACCTCTCACACCCTTTTATGGTATTGCCTGTTTAATAACTGTCAGCCAAGCCGTATAACAATCAAATCTCCAGCCGGCTAATAGTTTTCTGCTTTTATTTCAAAATATGCTTGTGGATGTCGGCATGACGGGCAATTTTTAATTGCTTTCTGCCCTTCATATACGAAACCACACTTGCGGCACATCCACTTGACTTTTTCTGGCCTTTCAAATACAGTCCCTTCCTTTACACGTTCCAGAAGCTTCAGGTATCTTTTTTCGTGCTCTTTCTCAACTTTAGCTATTTGCCTAAATGAATTGGCCACTTGCTTAAACCCTTCCTCGTCAGCAACTTTGGCAAATTCCGGGTAAAGTTCTGACCACTCTTCGTTTTCGCCTGCAGCAGCCTGCTCAAGATTCTCAGCTGTTGTGCCAATCTTTCCGGCCGGATAAGCAGCAGTGATCTCTACCATACCTCCTTCAAGATATTCAAAAAATACCTTGGCATGTTGCTTTTCCTGGTTGCCGGTTTCTTCAAAAATCCCGGCAATTTGTTCGTAACCCTCTTTCCGGGCAACTTTGGCGAATATTTCATAACGGCGGGTAGCTTGTGACTCGCCGGCAAATGATTTCAAAAGGTTCTTTTCTGTTTGTGTTCCTTTAATGTTTTTATTCATAATAATTTAATGTTTTAAAATTAAAAACCAGTTTTACTATTGAGTAATAATTTGTTTTCTGTCAGGACCGGTTGATATGAGCCAGACAGGCGTTTCAACAAAGGCTTCAACATATTTGACAAAATCCTTTAAAGGCTTTGGTGCCTGTCCAAAAGTTTTGATGTCCTCCAGTGGCTTTTTCCATCCTTTTAATGTTTTATAAACCGGTGTTAAGTCTTTGTTGTCAGCCTCAAACGGAAAATGATCTATTTTTTGATTCTTTAGTTTATAATGAGTACAAACTTTTATTTCATCAAAATCATTTAGTACATCAGCTTTTGTCATAATGAGCTTTGTGACACCATTCAACATTATAGCATATTTAAGTGCAGTCAGGTCGAGCCATCCGCATCTTCTTGGCCGTCCTGTGGTTGACCCAAACTCATTACCCTGGGTTCTCAATTTATCACCTGTTTCATCGAAAAGCTCTGTAGGGAAGGGCCCACTTCCAACCCTTGTGCAATAAGCTTTGAATATACCGAGAACCTCCCCGGTCATTGACGGCGCAATGCCCAGGCCTGTACATGCCCCTGCCGTAATGGTGTTGGAACTTGTTACAAAAGGGTAAGAACCAAAATCTATATCAAGGAGAGTGCCTTGTGCTCCCTCAGCCAACAGGCTTAAACCATCCTTTAAGGATTTGTTGACAAATATTTCCGAATCAATCAACGGCATCTTTTCAAGTAGTTTAAGGCTTTCAAACCATAGCTTTTCATATTCCTCAAACCTTTTTCCTTCAATCCGTATATCGTCATCAATGTTAAATGAATCAGCTATTCTGAGATGAACATGCTTTAAGGCTTCATATTTTTCTTTAAAGTCTTTTTGTTTTATACATCCTGCACGAAGGCCCAGCCGGGCTATCTTGTCTGTATATGCCGGCCCTATCCCTTTAAGCGTGCTCCCTATTTTTTTATCACCTTTTGATTTTTCATATACAGCATCCAACAGCCTGTGGGAAGGTAATATTAAGTGAGCCTTTTTTGAAATATACAAGGATTTGCGCAGAACTTCTTTAGATATTTCAAGACTTTCAATTTCCTTGTTAAATATTACAGGGTCAATAACTACTCCGTTGCCAATAATATTGATTGCGGATTCATGAAATATCCCTGAGGGAATTGTATGTAAAATAATCTTTTTGTTATCAAATTCCAGTGTATGGCCGGCATTTGGGCCGCCCTGGAATCGTGCTATAATATCATATTTAGGAGTTAAAACGTCTACAATTTTGCCTTTACCCTCATCACCCCATTGCAGACCAAGCAGTACATCTGCTTTTTTATGGATTTTTGTCATTATGTATTATTCCCTATTTTACTGACAAGTAATTTTTATAACTAAGTGTGTTTTTGTTCAGACAAAAGTAGTTTTTTTTCTCTATAGTAACAAATGCATAGCATAGTGGTTTGCTTTTTTGAACACTGGTATCAATTTCACAAAACGTCAATTGTAAAGGGGTGGGAAGAGATTTAGTTAATCCAGGATTAGTGAAAAAACACTTAAATAATTGAAGGTAGTCCTTGAACTGATTAAGTTGGTATAACGAAAGATATTTATGAGATGAAAAGATGTTTTCGTCAATAATTTTTTAAAAAACCCTCATTGTTGTCACTTTTTTCTTTCAAGCAATTTTTACAAATTACAAAAAATGTTACGGAGCGTCTTTTAACCTTGAAGTTTAACTGTTTTTCAACGGATTTTTGAATTTCTACAAGCCTGGGATCACAAAACTCAAAAACCTTTCCGCATTTTGAACAGACCATATGATCATGTTGCTGGTATTTGAAGGATTTTTCAAACTGAGCGACATTGTTGTTGAATTGATGCTTAACAACCAGGTTGCACTTTCTGAGAACTTCCATAGTATTATATAGCGTAGCGCGGCTAACCCTGTAATTGTTGTTTTTCATTTTTATATAGAGTGATTCTATGTCGAAATGCCCTTCTGTATTATATACTTCCCTTAAAATGGAAAACCTTTCAGGCGTTTTGCGATGCCCGTTATTTTCAAGGTAGTCGGAAAAGATCTTCCGGAAAACCTCAAAGTTGTCTTTAACCTCTTCGTTTTTGTTCATAGTAAAAACCGATAAGTTATCCCAAAAGTGTCTGCAATTAAAAGTGAAACAATCGAGGGATAAAGATATGATTTTTTTATTTTTATTTAATACAAATAAAAATAAAATTGTATAAATGACAAAATTTTCACAGCGCGTGAGTTCAGATCAATCTTTGCTGATTCTTGTAACAGACCGGACACCTTTAATTTTTTTTAGTTTTCTGATAAGGCTTTTGAGGTGCTGGGTGTCATTGACATAAAGCATAACTGTGCCTTCAAATGTTCCTGCACTACTTTCGATATTAATTGATCTTATGTTAAGACTATGCTCTTTTGAAATGGTGTTTGTTAATTTGTTGACCATGCCTACTTCATCAATTCCTTTTATTTTAATGCCTGACAGGAAAGCAATTGCCTTCTTGTTGATCCATTTGGCTTTAACGACTCTGTATGCATATTTTGACAACATTTGAACAGCGTTGGGGCAGTTGTTACGGTGTATTTTTATACCTTCGTTAATAGTAATAAAACCAAATACGTCATCTCCTGGTATAGGGTTACAACATGGGGCAAGCTTGTAGTTAAGATTTTCCAGGCCGTCGCCAATTAATAGTGTGTCGGGATGTGTTTTTAGTTTTTCCCTTATAATATCGCTTGTGTTGTCAATTTTAACCTTGCCAGGCTCTTTGGTTTTAGAGAACGGTTTTTTAAGATAGCTAATAAACCCGCCTGTTTTATCAGAATCACTGACAAAGTTTCTGAGTTCTTTGGTGCCTATAGTACCCTTAGCAATTTCGTAATAAAGGTCAAGGTGTGATTTTAGCCTGAAATATTTAACCAGTTGATTAACATTTTCTTGCGTATTATCAATTTTTAATTGTTTTAATTTTCTGGCTAGAATTTCTTTTCCTTCCTCTGAAAGTTCTTTTCTTTGTTCTTTAAGAGCGGATTTAATTTTCCCTTTTGCCCTGGCTGTTGTTGCATAGTTTAACCAGTCAGCTTTGGGCTTTTGTTTTTCGGAAGTTATTATTTCAACCTGGTCTCCACTTTTTAATTGATGGTTAAGTGGCACAAGTTTATGGTTTACTTTAGCTCCCAGGCAGTTGTTTCCGATCTGGGTGTGAATGCTGTATGCAAAGTCGAGTGCGGTTGAACCTAGCGGGAGTGTTCGGAGTTCACCTTTTGGTGTAAACACGAATATTTCATCAGAAAAGAGGTTAAGCTTAAAATCATCCATGAAGTCAAGAGCGTCTCTTTCTGATGTTTTAAGTATTTCGCGTATTCTTTTGAGCCATTTATCGATTCCGCTTTCACTGGTTTTGGATTCTTTATATTTCCAGTGTGCGGCATAACCTTTTTCTGCTATTTCGTCCATTCGTTTTGTTCGTATTTGCACCTCAACCCACTTTCCTTCGTTGCTCATAACTGTAGTATGCAAAGATTCATAACCGTTTGCTTTCGGTGTTGATATCCAATCACGTAGCCTGTCAGGGTTTGGCCGGTAAATATCTGTAATTATGGAATAGGCACGCCAGCAATCAGCTTTTTCGCGATCTTCAGGGCTGTTCAGTATAATGCGAATAGCGAAGATATCATAAACCTCCTCGAAAGGAACTTCTTTCTTTTGCATTTTGTACCAGATAGAGCTTATTGATTTGGTACGGCCTACGATTTCAAAGTCAAAGCCATGTTTCTTGAGTTCCCTTTTTAAAGGCTGAGTAAACTTTTGAATGAACTTTTTCCTTTCTTCAGCAGTCTCTTTTAGTTTCTGCGAAATGGTAAAATATATTTCAGGATCAGTATATCGCAGCGCCAGGTCTTCAAGTTCGTTTTTTATGGCATGAAAGCCCAGCCTGTGTGCAAGGGGTGCAAACAGGTATAGTGTTTCATTTGCAACTTTGAGTTGCTTTTTCGGAGGCAGTGCGTCCAATGTGCGCATATTATGCAGGCGGTCGGCTATTTTAATAAGTATAACACGAACATCATCAGAAATTGTTAACAACATTTTACGGAAGTTCTCTGCCTGAATGGAATCGGTTTGATCAAAAATGTCTGATATTTTTGTTAGCCCATCTATTATACGAGCAATCTCACTGCCAAAATAATCTTCAATATCTGCTAATGTATAATCTGTATCTTCAGCAACATCATGTAGCAGTGCACATATAACTGAGGTAGCACCAAGTCCGATTTCTTCCACAACGCTTTGTGCAACAGCAATAGGATGGTATATATATGGCTCGCCGGTTTTGCGCCGGTGATTCTCATGTGCTTGTACTGCAAAATTGAATGCATGGCGAATTCGCTTGCGGTCTTCTGATGCTATGGTTGGTCTGCAAACAGACAAAAGCTTGCGATATCGCTTAAGGATTTCTTTTTTCTCTTGTTCAACATCAAATTGCTTCTTACTTTTTACAGTGTGTTCTGCCATATAAATTGTTCATTAATAGTTTGGTACTGTAAGGTAATCAATTTCTGTGATTTTACAAAATTATATTCAATACTAAAAAGCAAACAAATTTCTCTTGGATGCTTTCATTTAAACATTAAAAAAGATAACAAAATGTTTGCAGGATGTTTTTAACTTCCTTATGAATAATTAAACACTTAACTAAACACTTTTTCTTTGACTTACAGATTCACAATATGGTCAATTGCTAAAACAACGAGTTAAAGGTTTTGTTTATTCTGAATTTCTTTGTATAAAACTGTAACAACACCATCAGCCAGCCCTATTTTCGGTACATAGATAAAATCAGACCTGGTATGTTTTAAAATATATTTGAATATTTTCCCTGCCGGTACTATAACATCAGCTCTGTCATATCTGAGGCCTAGTTTGTGGATGCGCTCATCAACACTGTAATTCTTCAGGTCCTTTATGCCTTTTTTGAGGCTGTCATAGGAGAGCATATTTTCGGGGATTTTGCCATATAGTTTTGTGAGTTTGTTTATATTACCACCCGATCCTATGCATAATATTTTTTCGTATTGTTCTTCAAACTGAGCCAGCCACTTTTTGAGCTTGCTCCACTCCTTGTCTTTGACTTTATTGTTTAATAGTCTAACGGTCCCTATTTTAAAAGAACCTGAATCAATGAATTCACTGTTTTTTAATACTGATATGTCGGTGCTTCCTCCACCTACGTCAATGAACATTGAAAGATCATGTTCACCACGGAATTTGATATCATTAAAAGCACTTACCAGCGTTGCTTCTTTTATTCCATCAATAAGTTCAATGGTTATTCCTGTTTCTTTTTTTATGGAACTTATTATTTCGCTATTGTTTTCAGCTTCCCTCATGGCTGAAGTGGCTATAGCTTTGTATGCTACCGGGTTATAGACGTCTATTAACAGATTGAAAGCTTTCATGGTTTTTTCAAGCTTTTGCAGCTTTTCTTTCGAGATCTTTCCTGTTTTAAAGACATCTTCTCCAAGCCTGATGGGTATTCTCATCAGAGATGCCTTTTCGGCAATAACCACACCATTCTTCTCATAAACATTCGAAAAATAAAGCCGTACAGCATTGGAGCCAATATCAATTGCAGCCAAAAGCATACCTAAAAATTTATTTTTGTTTGATAAAATTGTTCTTTAAAGTAGTTGTAAATCTTCGCTTGTGCTCTTATTTTGTCCGGGATTTTGTTTTTTCGATATTCATTTAAATGCTCCTTGTGAAGCATGCGAGCTTTAACATTGTCTTTCCATTGGATTTCTAGCATGTCCTTTAACTCTTTTTGAACTTCTTTGTCATAAACCGGACAGCTTACTTCTATTCGGTGATCAAGGTTGCGTTTCATCAAATCGGATGAGGAGATATAGATTTTTTCATTACCGTCGTTATGAAAAATAAACACTCTGCTATGCTCAAGGAATTTATCCACAATGCTTATGGCTTCTATGTTCTCGCTTAAGCCTTTTATGCCCGGGATTAACGCACATTGTCCTCTGACGATAAGCCGGATTTTTACGCCCGACCTGGCGGCATCGTATAAGCTTTTTATCATTTCAGTGTCTGCCAGGGAATTGATTTTGATGAAAGCTTCTCCATGTTTACCTTTTTTTACATTGTTCACCTCTTTTTTTAGCTTTCTTATAAAAAAATTGCGAGTGTCAAAAGGAGAAACAATTAGCTGGCTGAAGCTGACGGGTGTATAAACTGTTTGATTGAAAAGGGAAAATATTTTTTCAACCTCTCCGGTGATTTTAGGATCACATGTCAATAAGGTGTCATCGGCGTATACTTTTGCCGTTTCTTCATTGAAATTACCTGTGCCAACGTTTGCATAATAAACGTCTTGTTTGTTTTCCCTGCGTCTTACAAGTAAAAGCTTTGAGTGCACTTTAATCCCGGGCATTCCATGAACGATTTTAACTCCACCTTCCTGTAATTTTTGTGACCAAAAAATATTGGCCTGTTCATCAAACCTTGCCTGCAACTCCAGGAAAACGGTAACGGATTTGCCATTTCGTGCAGCATTTATAAGTGAATTGACAACCTTGGAGTTGGTTGCAACACGATAAATGGTCATTTTTATTGATCGCACTTTCGGGTCTATAGATGCTTCACGTAAAAGATCTATGATATACTGGAATGACTGATATGGATAATGCAACATTATATCTTTTTTTCGGATAGCGGCCAATATGCTTTTTTCCCCGGCCAAATCTTTGTGAGGCAAAGGTGGTGCTTCAGGATATTCCAGGTGACTTCCCCCTACGTTGGGAAAATTCATAAAATCTTTAAAATTATGATAACGGCTACCACTTACTATACTATCTGTTTCCATTATTTTTAGTTTTTCGGTAAGTAGTTTCAAAAACCCTGATGGCATATTACCGTCAAACAAAAACCTGACAGGCCTGCCTTTTTTGCGCTGCTTAAGACTCTCGGCAACCCGCTCCATAAAGCTTTTAGAAACATCATTGTCGATATCAAGCTCCGCATCACGTGTTATTTTTATCGTATATGCTTCATAAGTGTCATAATCAAAGATTGAAAAAAGATATGACAAATTATATCTTATAACATCATCCAGCAAAATAATATAGTTCTTATCACCTTTTTTGGGCAATATCAAAAATCTGGACAGGATAGATGAAGGCACTTTTATTAGAGCATAGTTGTCTTTAAGCTTTCTTTTTTTGCTTTTCAATTCTACTGCAAGGTAAATTGATTTGTCTTTTAATGAAGCGGTGCTTTTAAAGTTTTGGATCATTATTGGGAAAAGGTTCGGCCTTACATGGTCCCGGAAATATTTGGTTACATATGCTCCCTGATCGTCGGTTAGTTCTTTTTCATTGATTATATATATTTTTTCTTTTTCAAGTTCTGAAAGAATAGTTTCATATATTTTATTAAACTTTTTATTTTGCCGGTGGTCGATTT
>SLSZ01000051.1 GCA_007130125.1 Bacteroidales bacterium | reverse complement strand
TGAAGGCAAGATGCATTTTGATCTAAAAATATTGTAACTTTATAACACTTTTTAAAAGCAATATCAAAATAATTAATATTTTTACAAAAAATGATTTCAATCGCATTCACAGATAAAACTTAAGATGCATCAAGAGAAAATACTAATTAGTGACTCCTCAATAGATAATCGTGAAAATATTGATAACGTTTTACAGGAAATAAAAACAGTTCTTTTTGATATGGGCATTAGTAAAACAATCATTAGCAGGGTATACTCTGTGGCTGTGGAGTGTCTGGATAATGTCTTAAAACACTCTGCACATAATGCCGGAAAAAAAATTAATACCGACTACCCTCCGCAATTTGTTTTAAAAAAAGACAACAAGAATATAATGATAAATACGAGAAATTTAATTGAAAATAATAGCTTAAATGACTTATCTGACTCACTGGATAAGGTAAATCTCTTAAAGCCTGAACAGTTAAAACAACTCTATAAATCCAAACTTAAAAGTGCAGAGATTTCAGAAAAAGGCGGGGCAGGATTAGGTTTAATTACAATTGCAAAAATCTCAAGGCAAAAAGTTAAGTATAGGTTTGGAGAAGTCGATGAAAACTATTCATATTTTGATTTGGAAATAACTTGCAACCATATACAACATTAAAAATTTAAAATAATGAATATAGCCGCAACAAACTATACGCCTAAAATATTTCTTGACCGGGATAAGAATGTTTTTGAAATTGAAGGAGAATCCAGGCCAGAAAATGTTTATGACTTTTACTTACCCGTAATCAATACATTGATGATTTTTTTTGAAAATCTGGCGGAAAATATTGATAATAAACAAGATACAAACACAACTTTTCGCGCAAATTTCAAACTTATATATTTTAATTCATCCTCAGCCAAATTTATTGCTGATATACTGAATATTTTCAAATTATATAACAACAAAAAAGGCATTGATTTTAAAATCTATTGGCATTTTAACGAAGATGATGATGATGTGAAAGAAGCCGGGGAAGAACTTTCCGAAATGATATCGCTGCCTTTCAATTATGTAATGGTCAAAGAATAATAACACAACCAATTCCTGTTTGCAGTTACTAATTTCTTTAATTAATTTCCAAATCAATAAAGTTTAGATAGTAAAAACTGCTAACCTTTTATCTACTTTTAAACTTGCAAATTTTAATTTTTCTTTAATCCACTCCAGGGTTTTATGATGATAAATAAACACATGTGTTCGGTCGTTTTTGTAATACCAGTTTTGGAAGTCTACACTCTTATCATGTAAATCTGTCATGCAATATAATCTTCCACCCGGTAATAATAACTTTTTAAGCAACTCAAACTCTTTTGCCGGATAATGAAAATGCTCAATTACTTCACAACAAATAATATAGTCATATTTTCTTTTTAACAACTTAGGGTTATTATGAAATAACGGATCATACAGTTCTATTTGATAATTTCTGTCATGCAATAACTTTGCTGCAACCGGTCCCGTACCTGCACCAAAGTCAAGTCCTGAGTCTTTTTCATCAAAATCATCTATTACAGCTGCAACAAGTGGCTTAACAAATCTTTGATAGCCGGGGTCATTAACATCATTATTATGTTCAAGATATCTGTTTTTCTCCAGGTCCCTGTCCGGTAGATTATATCTGTCAAGAAATATTGCCAGGCAATTGCGGCATTTGTAATACAAGTGCCTTTTGTCTTTATAAAACAAGCTGCCGTGGCTTTGGCACAAAGGGCATATTTGGTTATTACTATTGTTTGGCATGCTTTATTATTTATACAAACAACACTACAGTGGCCAGAAAATCAATAACAATGGTACACCGACAGCAACAATAATTATTTCCAGGGGTAATCCAGCCCTCCAGTAATCGCCAAATTTATAACCTCCCGGTCCCATAACAAGTGTATTTGATTGGTGGCCTATCGGGGTAAGAAACGCACAGGAACCCCCTATCGCCACGGCCATCAGGAATGGGTCAACAGAAACACCCAGTTCATTAGCTATATTAATAGCTATTGGAGCCATTAAAACGACCGTTGCCGCATTATTTATCAAATCCGACAGGAACATTGTAATTACCAGCAATGCTGCCAATAAAACCCAGGGGGGATATTGCTGCCCCAGGGTGATTATTTGTTCCGTTAAAAGCATAGCCCCTCCTGTAGTTTCAAAAGCAACACCCACAGGTATCATAGCCCCCAGAAGAATTATCACAGGCCAGTCAATGCTGGTATACAAGTCTTTTATATGTAGGATTCTTGATAATACCATAGTTACTGCCGCAAGTGTAAAAGCGATTTGTACAGGCAATAAGCCGGCAACAACCAGAAAAATGGAAATACAAAAGACCGAAAGTGCAAAAAAAGTTTTGCGCTTTTTGCCGATTGATAAATCTCTGGTAGCCAATGGCAGGCATTGCATGGATGTTATGGCATCGTTTATATTTATGCTTCTTCCCTGCAATAACAAGACATCACCGGTCTTAAACCTGACATTGTCTATCCTTTGCCTGATCTTCTTATCACGGCGGGAAACTGCCAAAAGGTTTATACCATACCTGGATCGCATACGCAAGCTTGCAGCTGTCTCACCTTCCAAAGAGGAATTGTCTAAAACAATAGCTTCCTGTATGGATATATCATCAGACCCTTTGGCATCTTTGTGAAACTTCTTCCCTCCCACCAATTCCGTTTTGGTATTATCAACAAAATTTTTGAGGGAATCGGTGTCAGCTTCCAAAATCAGGATATCATCGGTTTTTATGTCTTGCGATACAGATGGTGCATGGATTCGCTTTTTATCACGAACCATACCCAGGATTACCACGTCAGCATCGGCTATTTTTTCTACATCGCCTATGGTTTTGCCTTTGACCTTGCTTTTGCTTATCACTTTAACCTCAGTGATATAATTCTCAATATCAAACATATCTTCATCTGAACTTTGTGACTTTCTTTTGGGGATTAATAGCCATCCGACTGAAACCATAAAAACCAATCCGGCTAATGCAACAAAAACACCAACCCTGGAAAAGTCAAACATACCAAAAGCTTCGCCTGCAATATCAGCCCTGAAGGTGGCAATAATAATATTTGGAGGGGTACCTATCAGGGTAGTCATGCCACCCAATAATGAAGCAAAAGCCATTGGCATGAGCAGGTGTGAAGGTGAGTGGCCGTTTTTCCGTGCCAAATGAATAGCCACAGGCATCAGGATTGCAAGTGCCCCAATATTGTTCATAAAAGCAGATGCAACCGCTACAATAATTGATAGCATGACTATTTGAACAATCAACTTTTTACCTATTACATCAAGGAACTTACTAATAACATCTATCAGCCCTGAATTTTGTAACGCCTGGCTGACAATCAAAACAGCAGCTACAGTTATAACAGCAGGATGGCCAAAACCTGAAAATGCCTCGCCTGAAGGCACTATACCCATGATAACCAAAAATAACAAAGCAAGCAAAGCAACAATATCGTACCTGACTTTTCCCCAAATAAAAAGCAACAAAGCGGCTCCAAGGGTAGCAAAAACAATAACCTGACTCATATACTAAATTATTTGTAATAAGTTATCATTTAATCACCGGGAAGCAGTAAGCTTCCGGGAAGAATTATTAACGTTTAGTCGCAAATGTATAAATAAATTCTTTAGCCGAATATTGATACGCCACATAAATGTTGTGGCAGTTTAAATTCTAAATATCGCCCTCAAACGCCAGGGGGTATTAAGAACATCGAACTTCTGCCATAATGCTTGGCCAAATTTATTAGCCGCAGCATTTAAGCTAAGGTAATAATTACCACCAAACGTTCTTGGGTTTTAACCCCAAATTTATATTTAAAAAATAATTTTCCTTACTATGCCCATGTATGCACAAGAACCAAAGGATTATTTTATCTTTGCACAAAAGTATCCACAATTCATCAATTTAAATATAAAATCATTACATGTTTCACAGGTTAATAATTACTGTTTTTTGTCTCTTACTGGCAGCTATACCAGAGAACCCCGGTTCTTTATCAGCCCACCACAACAAAGATAAAATGGGGGAATACATTGATTATGATTTATACTCAACACCATGGGTTGATTCGGTGTTTCATTCATTATCAATGGAAGAACGTATAGCTCAATTATTAATGATACGTGTCCACACTGATGAGTACTTTCCTAAGACCGAGGCAGTGTCTGATTTTATGCTCCTGCAATTGCTATTGGATAAGGAACAAACATATTATGACAGTATTGTTGACCTTATTAAAAAATATAACGTTGGAGGTGTAGCTTTTTTCAGTGGCCATCCAGAACGCCAACTAAATGCTACCAATCTATTCCAAAAAAAAGCAAAAACTCCTTTATTGGTGGCAATGGATGCCGAATGGGGTCTTGGTATGCGACTTGACAGTGCTATTTCTTATCCAAAACAAATAACCCTTGGAGCTATAACCGACGATAAACTGGTATATGAGATGGGTATGGAGATCGCCCGTCAGTTAAGACGTATAGGAGTTCATATTAATTTTGCTCCGGTTGCTGACGTAAACAGCAACCCCAATAATCCTGTAATAAATTTCCGCTCTTTTGGTGAATGCCGATATAACGTAGCACGCAAAAGCATCGCATACATGATGGGTATGCAAGATTGGGGTATTATCGCTAATGCCAAGCACTTTCCGGGACATGGGGACACCTATACCGATTCACATTATACGTTGCCGGTCATTAATCATGAACACACACTGATAGACTCTGTACATCTTTTCCCTTTCAAACAACTTTTTGATAACGGAATAAAGTCGGTAATGACCGCACATTTGCACATTCCGGCATATGATGATACAAAAAACCTGGCTTCCACCCTGTCTGAAAACGTCGTCACAGGCCTACTGCAGGAGGATATGGGATTTAATGGGCTCATTATAACAGATGCACTTGATATGAAAGGTGTAAGTGATTACTTTGAATCCGGAGAGCTTGAGCTAAAAGCTCTAATGGCAGGGAATGATATCTTACTTTTGCCTGAAGATGTGCCAAAAACTATCAGCACTATAAAAAAGGCAATTGAAAATGGCGAATTATCAAAAGAATATGTTAACAATAAATGCAGAAAAGTGCTTTTTTATAAGGAAATGTCAGGACTGGATAATCACAAACCATTAAGTAAGCACAACCTGCACGAAGATCTAAATACCACTAAAGCCAAGCTTATTAATAAAAAATTGATCGAGAACTCTGTCACTTTAATAAAAAACCAAAATGAGCTTTTGCCTGTTTCTAACATGGATACCCTCAAAATTGCATCACTCGCAATAGGCACAGACACTATAAACACTTTTCAGAAATATTTAAACAATTACTATCCCGTTGACTTATTAAATGCTTCCCGGGATATAAGCAGTTCCGGTTTAAAACAACTAGTTGACACCTTAAATAATTATAACCTTGTCATTATATCCCTGCATAACAATTCAATATTCCCGACTTCCAAATATGGTATAAATGGCAACATTATAAACCTCATAGAAAACATTTCCAAAAGCAATAATGTAGTATTAAATCTGTTTGCCAATCCATATATTCTGAACTTTTTCGATGACCTGACTAATATTGAATCCCTTTTAATATCTTACGAGGATGGTGATTTGTATGAAACTGCTTCAGCACAAATAATATTCGGCGGATTACCTGCCAAAGGAAAGTTGCCTGTTAGTGCAACTCCATTTTTCCCCGTAGGAACAAGCATCGAAACACCTAAAAACTACAGGATAAGGCATAGATCACCTGAAGAAGCAGGTCTTTCACCCTATTTTAATAAAGCAATTGACTCTATAGTTATTGAAGGTATAAATAATGAAGCTTATCCGGGAGCCCAGGTTGTAGTGATCAAAGGCGGTGATGTCATATTAAACAGATCATATGGATATCATACTTATGAACAAAACAGAAAAGTAAAAAATTCTGACATTTACGATATAGCATCTCTTACAAAGATCGGAGCAACTACAACTGCTGTCATGCATTTGACAGACAGGGGTTATGTTGATGTTGAAAACAGCATAGATTACTACCTGCCATGGCTTAAAGGATCAAACTTTGAAGGAATTGGTTTAGCGGATATTCTTGCACATCAGGCAAAGCTGCGTTCATGGATACCTTTTTATCTTGAAACAATCGGCGATAAATGTGATACCTTAATATACAGTGATACTTATTCTGATGATTATCCTGTTGAAGTAGCTGAGAGCCTTTTTATCCATAAAAACTACCGTGATACTATATTCAGCAAAATCCTTGAGGCACCTCTTAATCAAAACAAAGCATACAGGTACAGTGACCTTGGATTTTACTTGCTGGCAGAATTAGTAAAGGAGTTAAGCGGCATGAGCCTTGATGAGTATATGGATCATCACTTTTATAAGCCAATGGGCCTGCATACTATGACCTTTAACCCATTGAAAAAATTCGAAAAATCACGAATAGTGCCTACGGAAAATGATACTTTGTTCCGTCAACAATTAATTCACGGCCATGTTCATGATCCCGGTGCCGCCATGCTGGGTGGCGTCTCAGGCCACGCCGGTTTGTTCTCAAATGCACTTGACATGGCTGTTATGATGCAACTTTTTTTGCAGAAAGGTTATTATGCAGGACATCAATTCTTAGAACCAAACACCATTAATGAATTTACAAAGGCGCAATTTTTAGATAATGATAACAGGCGTGGGCTTGGCTTTGATAAACCGGGAATAGATCAAGATAGCTTTCCCGCATGCAAAAATGCTTCAAGCAATAGCTTCGGCCATACTGGGTTTACAGGCACATTCGCCTGGGCTGACCCGGAAGAAGATCTGGTTTTTGTTTTCTTGTCAAACAGGATACACCCATCGGCATCAAACAGAAAATTGATTGATATGAATATCAGGGCTGAAATACAACAAGCAATATATGATGCCATACTTAAAAACAAGTACCTGGAATCTCGTAAAATACAGTAGCTTTAGTACTAAACTTTTATAGATAATGGAACAATTAACCATATTTGATTTTATTGGTTATGCCGGTTCGGTCCTAATTGCATTTTCCCTGTTGATGACATCAATAATAAAACTGCGATGGCTGAATCTTGCAGGAGCTACATTATTTTCAACATATGGCTTTATTATAGGTGCACTGCCTGTGGGTATTCTGAACTCATTTATCTGCCTTATAAACATTTATCATCTTCAAAAAATTTACTCCAAAAAGGAATATTTCAAAATACTCCAAATAAGGCCGCAGAACCAGTATATGGAATATTTTATTGACTTCTACCACAAAGATATCAATGATTTCTTCCCCGGCTTCTGCGATTGGTTTAAAAACAATGTAAACACTAAAAAAGATATCTTATCATTCTTAGTGCTGCGAAATGCTGCAGTAGCAGGCTTTTTTATGGGCCATAAAATAGATGATGAAACTCTTATGGTAGATATTGATTTTGCTATACCCGAATATAGAGACTTTAAAGTAGGCAAATATATATACGAAAAAAACAGTTCTTTTTTCACGGATCAAAATATCAAATGGCTCTACGCTGATCCCAAATGTAAAATTCATTATGATTATTTGAAAAAAATGAAGTTTTCTGAAAAAGAGCTGGCAGGCAAAAAGGTTATAATGATGAAAAGGGTTTGACAACGCAACATCAGTTAAATTAATATTAACCATAACTAAATGATATGAAAGCATACACAAAAGTTCTTTTTTGGTTTTTAGCAGTTCTCATTACAATGTTTAGCTTTGTTTACCAACGCATGACCGGCCCTACTTACCCAGTCAGGGGAAGCGTAGAAATAAATGATCAAGAGATTGGTTACAGCTTAATAAGGTCTTATGACGGTGATAGTGATGCGCCGGTAGAAATAAACGTTCCTGATGAAGATATTAAAGGTACATTCAAATATAAAAGATACCCCAGCTATGATGAATGGGTTGCCGATTCTTTGGTAAGAGATGGCAATACACTGATTGCATATATTCCACATCAACCCGCCGCAGGGAAAGTAAAGTATCTTATTACAATACATTATTCCGGCAAAAGCACAGACCTGACTGAGGAACCTGTTATCATACGTTTCCGTGACCCTGTACCGACATGGGCAATTATACCTCATGTTTTATTTATGTTTTTTGCGATGGTCCTTTCTGCCAGGGCAGGGATTGAAGCTATTACTAAAGGTGGCGGAATACGTTGGCTTACCTATGCATCACTTATAACTCTTATCATCGGGGGGCTTGTGTTTGGACCTATTATGCAAAAGTTTGCTTTTGGAGAATACTGGACAGGCTGGCCCCTGGGCACCGATCTGACCGACAATAAAACTGCCGTTGCATTTATTTTCTGGGTAATTGCAGCAATTGCAGTCTGGAAAAACCCAAAACACTGCACCTGGGTGATTGTAGCAGCAGTAGTTACTTTGATCATCTACCTGATCCCTCACAGCCTCTTGGGGTCGGAAATTGACTTTACCGAAAAAGAACAAATGCAGGATAAGGTGGGGTATATTGTTGAGTCGTTTAGTTGTTTAAAATCATAAAAACAACTAAACATATAACCGATTACCGAACACCGATTACTGATTACCGGCCACCGGCCTACCCTAAGCCTTCCCGTGGCAGTGCTTATATTTCTTACCGCTGCCACAAGGACATGGTTCATTACGCCCTGTCTTCTTTTCAACCCTTACAGGTTCTGCTTTCTTTTGTCCCTGGCTCGGACCTCCTGCGGCAAAATCACTTCTGCCAGTTTTCAGCTTACTCATATCGGTTCTTTCCTGGCCCTCTACGTGTGTTACCTGGCTCGGGTCTTTTATTGGTAAGCGAGCTTTCACAAGGAAAGAAATAACTTCTTTATTTACTTTCAGCAACATCTGCTTAAATAGCTCGAATGACTCAAACTTATATATAAGTAAAGGGTCTTTTTGTTCATACACAGCGTGCTGTACCGATTGCTTCAGATCATCCATTTCCCTGAGATGCTCTTTCCAGGAATCATCAATGATAGCAAGTGTAATTCCTTTCTCAATAGACAAGGTGA
>SLSZ01000212.1 GCA_007130125.1 Bacteroidales bacterium | reverse complement strand
TAAAAGGATTAAAATAATTTTGACCGTATAATTTCTGCCTGCAATAGTTTTTATAAAAAAGATCAAAGCGTAGTTTAGCCCTGACAATACCAGCATTCCTGCGATAGTATACCAAAAAGACTGTTGTGAAATGTTGGGGATTAAAAAAAAAAAAAAAAAGGGTATAAAAAATATCAAAAGATAGAAATTAAAAACACTGAACCATGCCCTTGTTAAGAAAAAGGATGCAATGGAGTTTTTTGACACAGGATAATGCAGGTATGGAGTTATTTTTTGTGCCGGGATCTTTTGAATAAAATACCTTGTAAGAAAATCTGCCAGAAAGAGGAACATCAAAAAACTAAAAATTATCTCGTGAGCTTTTTGTCCTGGAGCAATATCCTGCAGTATGCCGGGCAAAGCCATGCCTGCCATTAATATATAAAATAACATTATAAAAACTACAAAGCCTATAAGCAGTTTGATGCCAAGGCTTTTTTGAAAATAATGCGCCCTGCGGAAAGCTATCCAGGAATGTTTAATAAGCTTAATAAACATTGATTTAGGTTTTGAAGAGCAAATTTACGGTAATTTTTTGAAGTATTCTTAAAGAACATTCTCCAACATAACCAACTACAGTCAATACCCGTAACAAAGTGCCCGCATGGCAAAACAACTAGTAAAATAACAGACAAAACTTTGAACAAATCGCCGGCGAATTGTAATATCTCGGATATTAATAATAAATTGTTATGAACCTATATTATTGCTAGTCAGTTATGTAAAAAGAAATTTCTCTGACAGTTTCATTACCAAGCATATCTGTAGCTCTTATGGAGATGTTATTAACATGGCGGGCTTCAAATCCTGTAACAGGCTCATTGTAAAGTTGCTCCGGCTGTTCGTTAATACTGTAAAATATTTGATCAGCGCCGGTTTTTTCATCTGTGGCGGACAGGAAAAGCTTTACATGTTGGGGATAAATTTCATAGCTTTTGTCAGATTTTTCATAAACATCGTATGATTTAATGCTGAAATTGTAAGTTACTTCCGGCCCCTGCAAGTCAACATATAAGCTGAAATTGTCATTATTGGCGTTTTCCACATTATCGAACGCTGTGTAGTTAATATTGTGGCTGCCGGGCTTTTTAATTGAGAAAGGTTCTTCGAAGATTTTTTCTTCGCCTTGGTTTATCCTATAAACAATACGGTTTAAGCCTGACTCTCTGTCAATGCCTTTTAGTTTTACCTTTGATTTGTTACTGATAAATAATGTGTTTCTCAGATAAATTTGCGGACCAATTATTTCAAAGTCAATTTCCGGGGCATTAAGGTCAACATAAGGTATATGTGTTTCATCCTGGTGGTAAGCTCGGCCTTCACTTTTATTATTAACTTTATCAACAGCATAAGTTTTTATGTTTATTTCACCGGAATGGCCTGACAGAAAAACGGGTCTTTCATATAACTCATATTCTTCATCATTTATAGAATAATAGATCTCTTTAACGCCGGCTTTGTTGTCTACAGCTGTTATTCGAAGTTGCGACCTTCCTGAGGAGTATTCTTTGCCGCCTGCAACGAATCTGTTGCCTGTAATTTCTTCAATTATGATAGGAGGAGTTTTGTCAACAAAAAACTCAAAAGATTGTGTATGCTCTTTGTTACCGACTTTGTCGGTGGCATGAAACACTATTGTATGATAACCTTCGTGCAGATGATCTACGGATATTTTTTTTGAGTATCTTTCAACAGGGTCTTCATTAATAGAATAATAAATGTCTTTTATTCCAACCTTGTCTGATGCTGTAAGTTTTATTTCTGAGCGCGGAGAAAGAATATTTTCATGCTTGTCACCAACAATTTCTAACTGTGTTACAGGGGATGTGTGATTGGCTATAATGATAATTTTGTTTGGTTTTTCGGTATTGCCAACATTATCAACAGCGAAATATTTTACTTCATAAGGTTTTTCTTCGTGAAGTTGTATGGAGTCTTTAAAAACCTTATACTCCCGGCTGTTAACAGCATAATATATTTTACTGACTCCCGAAAACTCATCATGGCTGCTAAAAGCTACATTGAAGTTTTTACCGCCAAAAATGGTATCGTTTCTTAAAAAATAGTTTTCACCCGATTGCCACTTTGTATTAGGAGCAATACCGTCAACAGTGAAGTAAAAAGGGATTGTTTTATTGATTTGTTTGTTAAAGTGAGTAATTTTATGTTGTCCGCTGTTTTTAAATTTTAAGGGAACGTCTTCGGGTGTTTCCGGGTTTAATTTTATACTGTTTTTACCATCAGGATTGTCAGAAATATGTATAAATACCGGCGTTTCGGCATTGATGATAAGGTTATCCAGGCTGTCGCGAATTATTTTCTTTTCAAATTCAGGTTGCCCGGATGCCATTGAATTTTGCAGATAAAAACCTGAAAATAAAATCAGTATACTATATTTAATAATCTTTGGGTGCATATATTATTGTTCTTCATCAAATGGTATAATACGAAATTCAGTTCTTCTGTTTTTGCGATGTTCTTCATCGGTGCATTCTACACCTTCAACACAATGGTTTATTATTTTGTTATCACCATAACCTCTTGCGATCAGGCGGTCAGCTGAGATTCCCCTGGCAACAAGGTAGTTTTTTGTTGATTTTGCTCTCCTTTCTGATAGTCGCTGGTTGTAAGCTGATGATCCACGGATGTCGGTATGTGAACGCAGTTCAATTCTTATTTCCGGAAATTCTTTCAATGCTTTTGCAAGCTCATCAAGTTGTTCTTGTGCATCTTCATTAAGCGCATCAGAATCGTGAGAAAAATATATGTTTTCCAGATCAATGACATGTTCAATATCAAAAATCAGATTTGCTAAGACCGGATTTTCAACGTTGCCGACATTATCAACAGAGAAATAAAAAATTTGCCTGGTTTCACCTGCTTTAACTTGAAATGGTTCATGATAAACATTAAATTCGCCTTCATCAAAACGGTAAAAAGTTTTTTTAATGCCTGAAAACTCGTCTTCAGCATTAATTTCCACGGTTATTTGTTCATCACAATAGAATCTTTCCTGAAATTGTATAACTAATCCTTTTGTAATTTTCATCGAACTTTTAGGGGGTAATCCGTCGGCAAATATTTTATAATTTACTTTCTTTCCGCTAACAGGGTCATGGTGAGTAAGGAAGTGTTCTCCATGTCCATCAAAATATAATGGGTTAGCATTGTCCGAAGGGGAATGGATAATATGCTTTTTTTCAGGCTCAGCTTCAGGAGTTAAAAATAGATATACCGGCATTTTTTCATTAACAAAAATATTACCGGCTGAATCAATGAAAGTAGTTTTTTCGAACTCAGGGATTTCCTGTGCATTATTTGTAAATCCTGGAAACAATAAAAAAAGACACAACAAAACTGTGCTGGGAAAAGAAAGCATATAGGGTATGATTTTCTGTGATATCATTGGCACTATTGTCTTTTAAAAGCTTCTAAAAACTATATTTTAAACCCCATTACAAGTATATCATCCAATTGTTTATACTCATTATTTTTCCATTTTTCATACTGTTCGTTAAGTACTTTCTTTTGTTGTTCAAGGTTGTTGATAGAGTTTTTAGACAGTAGTTCTCGAAGCTTTCTTGTTGAAAACTTGTATCCTTTGTTTCCTCCAAACTGGTCGGCATATCCATCAGTAAACAGGTAAAATGTTGATTGTGTTTTAATTTCCACTTTATGATTGGTAAATTTTCTTTTGGGTTCGGGCTGCATTCCTCCAATAGGAGTGGGGTCGCCTTTTATAAAACTGCTTTTTCCATTTTGAATGTAGAACAAGGGTGCTTTTGCTCCTGCAAATTCAAGGTTTTTTTTGTTTTTGTTAATAAGGCATATAGACAGCTCCATTCCGTCCTTGTTATCAGATTTATGCTGTCTTAATGATTGCCTGATTGAAGTATGCAGTTCTTCGAGTATTTTACCGGCCGATTCGACACCTTTAGCAGTAATGTTTTCGAGTAGGTTTATTCCTATCATTGACATAAAAGCACCGGGCACTCCGTGGCCTGTGCAGTCAACACATGCAAGCACAAGTCCTTTTTCTTGCTTGCCGGGAGAGTTTTTATCAACGATATTAACTTCAGAGAACCAGTAGAAATCGCCGCTGACAATATCCCTGGGCTTATAATAAACGAAGCTATCCGGCAGATGTTTTTTCAGGTTTTCTTCATCCGGGAGCATGGCTTCCTGTATTCTTTGTGCATATGCTATAGAGTCACTGATATTCTTGTTTTGTTTCTTTATTCTAAGGTAAGTTTTTTGCAGCTCTTTGTTTTTATGTGCAATTTCGTCACGTTGCTCAGAGATTTCTTTATTTTGTTTTGAAAGAAGCCGGTTGGCTTTTTTCTTTTGTTGGTAGCTATACAGTATCAATGCCGCAACAGCAGCAACCAATATACCGAAAATTATTAAACCGTTGCGCACAGCTTGTTGTCTTTTGAGCTGTTCTTCCTGCAGCATCCTTTCTTTATTAAGCAGATCAATTTGCAGTTGTCGTTCACGTGAAATTTCTTCTACTTCATCGAGGGTTTTCCTGGTAACCTGCAGGGTTCTTTCTCTTTCACTGAGTTCTTCGCGTGTTAATTCTTTTTCAGTTTCTGCTTCCTGTGCTTTTGTTTCGGCTCTTGCGACCTTTTCGCTTGCTTCCTGGCGTGTTTGCTCCATTTGTTTTTGTTGCAAGTGTCTTTCAAGGGCATAAAAAAGATCGAAGTATTCTTTTGATTTATTGCTTTCCCCAACTCTTTCATAAGCCTCTGCCAGCATAGCATAGCTTGTTCTGAGTAAGGTCATGTCATTTATTTCCCTGGCAATAGATTCGGCCTCTTCCAATGCAATTATGGATTCTTCGTAATTATTCAGTTCGTTTGTAACGTTAGCTTTGTTTATAAGTCCGCTTGCAATGTCATATCTTCTGTTTTGTTGTCTTGAGATATCAACGTTCAAAGAGAAATAATTGAGCGATTTTTGATAATCTCTCAAATCAAAATAAATTTGTCCCAAATTATTGTAAATATGCTTTATAGCATTTGTGTTGCCTATTTTTTCATTAGCTTCAACAGATGACAGGAAGTTGTTTGCTGCTTCTTGCAACTGATCGTTTTCCCAATAAAAGAATGCAAGTTTATTATAATATCTTGCAGCATCATTAAAATTGCCTTCCTCAAAATGCTTATTAGCCATTTCCTTCCATGCCTGAGGGTCATTCTCCTGCAAAGCGTTCAATGCTGTAAAAGGCATAATAGCTGAGAAAATCAGCAATCCAAATGCACATAAAAATATTTTGTATCTTTTCTTAAACATATAAATAGTTATAAGTAATATGTTAAGAAGTTGTTTTATAATTGAATTTCAACTTCGTCATTTGTTCAAAGTCCCGGCCTTCTTCAAGCATATCCTCGTCATCTTTTCTATAATTCCAGATAATTTCCAGTTTATTATCAGGCAACAATTTTTTCAGAAGCATAAGTATTTCAAGTATTTTTTTTGATGAAGAAGAGTTAAGGTACATAAAACCGAACTCCACCTTAGTTTTAGGTTTTGGATTTTCAATGTATTTTTTCACCCATTCAATCACAGGGTTATAAAATGAATCTACGTTTTCAGGTAATGACCTGCCTTCCATTTCAATTAATCCTTTTTCAATATCGCAGAAAACACTTGGATTATCTTCTGACTCAACAACATAATAATTGTCCATATTCAACACATTAATAAAATTTTATAATTAAAGCTAAAAATATTTCGAAAAAACCCGATAATCAATGTACAAATATATTTGAAATTTTTGTCTTAAAATTAAGTGAAACTAGTAAAAAGGGTTTTTAGCAACATTTTTTAAAAAAATTTAAATTATTTAAAACAAAACCCTGTTTTACAAATTTATTTTGATATAATTTGCACGTACAATTTACACAACAAATTTGTAATTTAGCATTAATTCTACTATTATTAAAAAAAAAATTAAAAAATTCATATGTCAAAAGATAAGATTGTTGTTTTAACCGGTGCCGGCATGAGTGCTGAGAGTGGGATAAGCACATTTCGTGACAGCGGAGGTTTATGGGAAAAGTATGATATTATGGATGTTGCAACGCTTGAGGCCTGGGAGCGCAATATGGATATGGTAAATGAGTTTTACAATCAGCGTCGCAAGCAGCTACATGAGGTTGAGCCTAATGAGGGTCATTATGCTTTGGCTAGGCTTGAAGAGAAATATGATGTTTGCATTATTACACAAAATGTGGATGATTTGCACGAGCGGGCTGGCTCTTCTAGGGTATTGCATTTACACGGTGAACTAAAGAAAGTTCGCAGTTCGGTTGATGAAAATCTTGTTTATGAGTTGGATGGTTGGGAACTTAAGAAGGGTGATACTTGTGAAAAGGGTTCTCAACTGCGTCCACACATAGTTTGGTTTGGTGAGCCTGTACCCATGATACCAAAGGCTGCTGAAATAAGCTCAACGGCTGATATTTATTTAATAATCGGCACTTCCTTGAATGTTTATCCTGCTGCCGGCCTGGTTAACTACGTTAGCCCCGGTACGCCTATTTATTTGATAGATCCGGGCGAAGTGCCTGCAACACATATTCCCGGTGTTAAGATTATTAAAGAAACAGCAGGTAAAGGCACCCCTAAGCTTGTTGATGAGCTTCTTGAAAAAGCAAAATAAAGACAATGCGTAAACTATCAATGGATGAGTTGAACAGACTCAATGAAGAGGAATTTAAAAGGAAAGAAAAATTCCCATTGGTTTTGGTGCTGGACAACATCAGGAGCATGCATAATACCGGCTCGATATTTCGTACGGCTGATGCATTTAGACTTGAAAAGTTATGCCTTTGTGGCATTACCGCTACTCCACCAAACAGGGAAATTGAAAAGACAGCACTTGGAGCCACTAGGTCAGTTGATTGGGAGTATTATAAGAAGACTAAAGATTCTGTTTTGGAGCTTAAACGGCAGGAGTATGCCATTTTAGCCATTGAGCAGGTAGAGGGCTCTGCCTCACTGCAAACATTTCAGCCCGAGAAAGATAAAAAATATGCTGTTGTTTTTGGAAATGAAGTAAAAGGTGTGCAGGAAAATGTACTGAAGTTATGTGATCAGTTTTTGGAAATCCCCCAATACGGTACAAAGCATTCGTTTAATGTCAGTGTAACGGCAGGGATTGTTGTTTGGGATTTTTATAGTAAGCTTTTCCCTGAGTTATAAAGGATTGGAAGATTGAAGATTAGAAGATTGAAGATTAGAAGATTGAAGATTAGAAGATTGAAGATTGGAAGATTGGAAGATTGAAGAATGGGGGTCTTATGGTTTAAAATTTATTTGCATGAAAAATTTTTTTAGAAATTCAAAAGTAATTTATAATACTCTAAAATACAATTATTTGCTCAGGCAGAAAAGTGTTGCAAAGCCATCTGATCCAAGCCTGTTACTGGATATTCTTGACAAGTACAAAAAAAATGATACTGTATTTGTACATATTGGTTTAGGGCAGATAAAAAGTGCTTTCAACACTAACCCATACAACTTCACTCTTGAAGCGCTTACAAAAAGATTCAACAACATTATTGTGCCTGGATTTACCCCTTCATTCAAAAAATCCAGGCTTTTTCATAAAAAGTATTCCATTCCTGAGTACGGAACCTTTTCTGGTTTATTTATTAATGATGCCTCATACCGGACGGACGATCCTATCTATTCATTGTTGGTGTATGGGGATTACTGTTTTGATAATCTTTTCACCAGTGAAACTTTCGGGAAAGGCAGCTGCTATGAGCAACTTGAAAAAGATAATATTCTATGTATAAATATTGGAACAAAATGGACTGTAAGCTCCCAGATCCATTACCTTGAATACAAGCATATGGTTCCTTACATAGAACCATTCGTTTACAATGGAGTTATTTATCATGATGAAAACAATCATAAAAAAATCACTGTAACAAACTACATTAACAAGCACTGGTTTAACAAGTATGTGACTATTCTGTGGAACAGGCATAAAATAACAAAGCATCTAATAAAGGAAGGAGTTCTACACTATTACAATATAAATGGGTTAAAAGTTTTTGCTTTTAAATTAGGGGATTTGGGCAAGTTTCTGGGCAAAAGGATAGATAAACAGCCATACTACCTACTCACATAAAGCTTCAGCGTTTTCAGCCATAATTCTCTTAAGTTTATTAGTAGGTAAATTAGCTTTGCGAATAATCATTTCAAAAGGTAATTTATATTCATTGTCGGTACCGTACAGAATTTTATTATAAAACTCATGCAGGAATTTTTTAGTAAACTCCGGGTCTCTTTTCAGGGCGTTAAACCCACTTTTGCCTGATGTGTCGGCATAGAGGTTGTCATATTTTTTCAGAAGGTCAACGGCAATACCTTTTTCTTTTATTTTGCCTTTCCCAAGGGTTTTGTGGGAGTCGGGGTTGCTTTCAATGTTATTCCAGAAAGCCGGGCCATGAGCAATAAAATTCAAATTGGGGTATTGTTTTAATCTGTATTCCAGGCCGGCAAAGTCCATCAAATATCCGGGAAAATAGCTTAGCCTTTTTTCAAAGCTTTTTTTGAAGAACCCTGTTTTGTTAATAAACTTTTCAGCATACTTTCTTGTAAGTCCGTTAAAGGCACCATTTAATAATTTGTCCAGCAGTTTGTAAAAAAGGTTGGTTTGATTTATGAAAAAATGATAATTGGGGTCTTCCATATGGAACACGAGCGGAATTTTCAGTTTGTCTATACCATCCAACACTTTTTCAATTTCATCATCAAGCCATTTGTATGTAACCTTTAACTCTCCGCACCCTTTGATTCCTATTGAATTATAGTGCCGCATTATTTTTTCCCAGTCACTTCTCGTTGGGTCAGGTGCATAGAAAGGTACTATCCTATCCGGGCATTTTTCGTGTGCTTCAATTATGTCGCTGATAGCAATGTTGTCATATAGTTCACTGAAGGTTGGGTTTTTCTCCTCCCATGTCAAAAGCCAGCACTTGTCAATATTTTCAGCATCCATGTGTTCTATAATGTTTTCAGCATCAAATCCACATAAATTCACATGCATGTGAGAATCTATTTTCTT
>SLSZ01000036.1 GCA_007130125.1 Bacteroidales bacterium | reverse complement strand
TGGGTGCAATAAGAGGGTTTCGCAAAGGCTTCTTTGTTGAAATAGCCACGCTTGCCGGCCTGATAATAGGTATTTTTCTAGGGGTTCTTATTGCTGATATTATTGGATTAATCATTGATGGCATTGTTGATGTTAATGTTACTACGGTTAAAATAATAAGCTTTATAATTATTTTTGTACTTATACTGTTCGTTTTAAATTTGCTGGCAAAGATCTTTGAAAGGATATTCAAGATGATGTTCCTTAACATCTTCAACCGGATTGCGGGTATTGTTATAGGTGTGCTGAAAACAGCTTTCATCATCAGTATACTACTTATCTTTGTGAATATGTTAAACGAAAATGTAGAGTTTATATCAGAAAAAAAGCAAAATTCAAGCCTTCTTTACAGGCCCGTTTCAAATTTTGCCCCTTCATTACTGCCAAAACAGGACTTTCTAAACATCAACGTAGGGCAGCTGACAACATCACCCGATGATAAGGAACTATAATTATAACAAAAAACGCAAATAAATATGCCACAAAACATTAATTGGACAAACATAAGAAAGGATTTTCCAGTAACTCAAAACCTTGCATTTTTTCAAAGTGCCGGAATGTCGCCGATACCTGTTCAGGTTTATGAAACTATAAAAGAGACATATTTTAAGCTAAGTCAGTTTGGTGATATTAGCTGGGAAGAAGATGCGGCAGCAATACGCACGTTTTGTGATAATATTGGAAGCATGATCAACTCATCAGGAGATAATTTAACCTTCTTGCCAAACACTTCCATGGCTTTTTCTTTAGTTGCACTTGCTCTAAAAGAAACCTTTGGCAAAGATTTTAACATCGTAACAATGTATGATGAATTTCCTGCTTCCAATGTTCCGTTCGAAGGACAAAGTATAAATGTAAAATATGTAAAACCAACCCCCGACAATCGCTATCCTATTGACAAGGTAACTTCTGCGATAGATAATAATACAAAAGCAGTAATAACCTCATATGTCAATTATAGTTCAGGGTTTCGCCAGGATATTGAAACACTGGGTAAAAAAGTCAAAGAAAAAGGTTTGTTGTTCATAGTCAACGCAACACAAGGCTTCCCGGTTTTTCCCATTGATGTAAAAAGAATGCACATAGATGTAATGTCTGCTTCGCTTCACAAATGGGGTTGTGCAGGCCATGTCGGAAGCCTGTTCTTCACAACAGAAGAATACAGGAAAAAATTCCCCGCACCAATATCAGGTTGGCTGTCGGTATTACCGCCGGATTATGACTTTATACCAACACAAAAAAATGAAAAATTTCAACAATATGAATCAGCTAAACAATACGATTTTGGAACTACCAACCACCAGGTAATCCTGGGTGCTAAAACCGCTTTCGAATACATGGACAATATCGGTTTTGAAAATATAAGAGAAAGGATATTTGAAATAACGGATTACCTTCTGGAAAAACTATCTGCACTACCAGTCGTGATTAAATCTCCTATATCAGAGAAATCAGAAAGAACAGGCATTGTCAGCCTGGAGGTTCCGGGCCACGATAATCAGCAAATTGCCGACTATCTTAAAGAGAATAAAGTTTTTGTCGCTATTCGTAATCAAAAAATCAGAATGTCGGTAAACTTCTTTAATGATCATAGTGACGTGGATTACGCCATAAACATGTTGGAGAAATATCTTTCAGTCAATAAGTAGGCATTCACAGGCAAGCTTATCATGCTGTAAATTTGGTTATATAAATTATTAACCATATTTACCATCCACTGATTACTGAATACCTGTTACCTCTTTCTCAAAGTCCCAATGCACATTAACTCCTCACCAAATACTTCTCCACCTTCCTATTGAATCCTTCTTTCAAACTATTTAAAATAGGGTGATTCACAGGAAAAGTGTGATTATCAATTCTGTTTACAGGCAAAACTTTTCTTGATGTGCCGGAAATAAAGGCTGCTTCCATTTGAGCAACAGAGTCTTTATGGACTTTTTGTTCTTGAATATTTATGTCCAACTCATCACACAAAGCAATTATATGTTTTCTTGTAATTCCGGGTAATATGCAATCTATTGGTGGTGTTATCACTTTATTATCTTTAATAAAAAAAACATTTGAACGGCTTCCTTCTGTAATATATCCATCATTATCCACCAGCAATGCCTCATACACATTTTGCTCCAGTCTTGTGCGGTCAGTTTCGGCACGCAGTGCCGCATCCATAATCTTTGCATTTGGGATGTTACGTATGCCATAATACAAAGAAACAGGTACACCAAGCATATACTGCTCATCCGTGGGATAGTTATGAGGTGTTATGTATATCATAAAGCTAAAGCCTGTTGTAGACTCATGGGGCAAATAAACCATCTTAATATTACCTGTATCCAACTTATTCTCACGGATCAACATTTTTATTTGCCTGGCTATATCCTCTTTGGGATAAGGGATGCCGATATTACTAAGCCTTAATGAATGTTCAAAACGCTCAAGGTGGTCTTCCATAAACAGAGGTTTCTCTCCTACTGTTCTTAATATTTCATACAAATAATGCGGCTCTTGTAAAAAAGAATCATCAAACTCAGAGATATTCTTCAGCTCACTGTTCAACATAAAAAACCTGC
Source organism: Bacteroidales bacterium (assembly GCA_007130125.1). GTDB lineage: Bacteria > Bacteroidota > Bacteroidia > Bacteroidales > UBA7960 > PUKZ01. The sequence continues at coordinate 6,549 of SLSZ01000036.1, read as the reverse complement.
CGGCTATTTCAGACATAATAAACCTTCAATTATTAAATAAAGTATTCCAGATAAAAGATTTGCGGCAAAACTACGACTTTTTTGTTAATGGTATTAAAAAGCCCTTGCAATAATAAAATTGCAAGGGCTTTTGGTGATTCCGGAAGGACTCGAACCTTCAACCTACGGCTTAGAAGGCCGTTGCTCTATCCAGTTGAGCTACGGAACCGGTTTTCTGAATTTCGGTGCAAAGATAAAAAAGTTTTTTTATTCACAGAAGAATCCCAACACATAATCTTTATAAATGCAGAATATCAATTATACTTTGCAGGATAAAATCAAATTATGTATATTTGAAGAGCCAACCCTGTTAATTTTGCCATTTGCCGACACCCTTTTTACTATTATAGTTGCTGTTAAAATAATGTAAAACAAAAAATAGACAATAACTGATCAATTAAGCCAGTATGAATTCACCAAAAAAGCCTAATCCGGAATTAGAGGGTCAATACAAGGCACTTTTTCATCAATCACCACTTGGAGTATTTGTCTATGACAACAATTACAAGATTACAGAGTGCAATAAACAAATAGTTAAAATATTGCGTACCAGCCGTGAAAATTTAATAGGGCTTGATTTTCAAAAAGTAAAAGATCAACGTATTCTCCCGGCAATCTCACAAGGCTTAAAAGGCAAAAATGCAGAATATGTGGGCTACTACCAGGCAACAACCAGCGATGTAGTAATATGGGCTCATCTGAAAATCTCACCCCTGCTTGACAATTCAGGCAAAGTGATTGGTGGTATAGGCTCATTTGTCGATCTTACAGACTATAAAAAGGCCGAAATAGAACTGGAAAAAAACGAAAAACAATACCGGGACCTGTTCAACAGTGTCAAAGATGCCATATTAGTAGTTGATAACAAGCTGAATATTACTAATTGCAACCCTGCTTTTTCCGAAATGTTTGGTTATTCAATCAAGCAAATAAAAGGAAAGAAGGCTCACATGATCTACGCTGACCGCGACCAATTCCGTGAAACAGGACTAAACCTTAAAGATTATATCACAAAACGCAATCAATATTCAATATCAAAGTACCGGAAAAAATCAGGCAAAATATTCACTGGAGAAACAAATCTGTTTTTGTTAAAAAACGAAGACGGTGAAACTACAGGGTTTATTGGCTTAATAAGAGATATTTCAGAAAAAGTTGATGCTGAAAAAGCTTTACGGGAAAGTGAAGAGAAATACCGGCTGATCGTAGAAACAACAACCGACGGACTGCTGATCTTCGACAGTAAAGGTAAAATCGTTGAAGCCAATAAGTCAGCAAATCAAATGCACGGCTACGAAGAAAAAGAGATGATTGGGCTGTCAGGCAAAGATATAGTAGATAAAAAGGACCTGCCTAAATTCCAGCAATTCCTGACTGATACTGCACAAGGCAAAGAGTTTTATAGCGAAGCATATGATATAAAAAAGGATGGCACACGTTTCCCCATAGATGTTAAAGGGATATACTTTCCTTATAAAGGCAAAACACATATGCTGGCTGTTTTACGAGATATTACCGAGCGAAAACAGAACGAAGAAAAGCTTAAAGAAAGCGAAACAAAATACCGGAACATTTTTGAAAAAGCTAATGTAGGAATTTTCCAAACTACTTCTAAAGGGTACCTTATTAGTGCAAATAACGAAATGGCGAAAATGCTCGGCTATAAAAACAAGAATGAACTTTTTGCATCTTTAAAAAACGTGGAGAGAAACTCATATGTCAACCCGGATAAAAGAAAAGAGTTCCTGCAAATAATTAAAAACCAAGGGTTTGTTGAAAATTTCGAATACCAGGTATACCGTAAAGACGGAACGAAAATATGGGTACTTGAAAACTCCCTGATAAGCAAAAAACTGCCCGATGGAGATTTTATTATTGACGGATTTGCTAAAGATATTACTGATCAGAAGAACGCGAATCGGCTAAAAAATGAAATTGAAGTGGCTAAAAGAACATCCCTACATAAAGATCAATTTTTAGCAAACGTAAGTCATGAAATACGCACACCGCTTACAGGAATTATCGGCATGACAGATATATTAAACAAAACCGACCTTGATGAACAACAAGAAGACTATCTGAATACAATAAAAGAATCCTCCGAGCTCCTTATAAATCTTATAAATGACATTCTTGATATTGCAAAGATCGAAGCAGGCAAAATGGAACTAAATCCGAAACCATTTGAATTGAAAAAGTCTGTTTACAAAATAATTAACTTTTTTAAACCAAAAATAAATCAAAACAAAGTCTCACTAAATTTAAATACTGACAAAAACCTTCCGGATATCATTATTACCGACAAAGTCCGCTTTGAACAAATACTAATGAACCTCCTGTCAAATGCATGTAAATTCACAGCTGAAGGTTCAATTACAATAAACATCAAACTTCTCGAAAAGAAAAACAATATAGCTTCTATCAAAATCGATGTAATTGACACCGGAATTGGCATAAAAGAAGAGCATAAAAATAAACTTTTCAGTAAGTTTTCACAAGTCGATGCATCAAATACCAGGGCATTTGAAGGTTCCGGGCTGGGGCTTTCTATCTGCAGAGAGTTGATAAACCTAATGGATGGTGATATAGGCTTTACAAGCAAGGAAAACATGGGCAGCGATTTTTGGTTTACGTTTTATGCCCCCATAACAGACAAAAAGACCCCCATCGAAAAACCTAAAACAGAGACTGAACAAAAAAGCATAAACCTCAACCTGAACATCCTGGTTGCTGAAGATAAGATTGTTAACCAGAAAGTTCTGAAACTTATGCTTGAAAAAGCCAACTGCCGGGTTGATTTTGCAAACAACGGACTTGAAGCTTTAGAAATATATACTCCGGAGAAGCATGATTTAATCATAATGGATATTATGATGCCTCAAATGGATGGAATAACTGCTCTTAAAGAGCTAAAAAAGAAATACAAAAACCTGCCACCGGTTATAGGCCTTAGTGCTCACACAATGGCAGGTGACCCGGAAAAGTACATAGCCAAAGGGCTTGATGATTATATAACAAAACCGGTTACAACAAACGAACTTTACGCTATTCTTTTAAAATGGCAAAATAAAACGAAAAATGTACCGGGATAACATTAATAAAAAAACATTTTACAGGTAAGTGAAAATAATTGTAGCAAATTACGATAGTTATGTAAGCAGGAAATTCACATCATACCTTCTAAGCAAAGGTTGTGAAGTTATTGCCATAAAATGCGGTAAATCTACCGAATCAACCCCTGACAACCTCACAGTAATTAATCAAGATAAAGCTGCACAAACACTTAAAAGTAGTAAAGCAGACGCTGCTTTTTATTTTCCTCAGGACAATAGAGTTGGCACAGACAAAGATTCTGTTCAAACCAATTATTTTGATTTTTTTGATATTGCAAAAAACCTAAGCATCAAGCATTTTATTTGCCTGGAGTCAGTAATTGATGGAGAATGCCCACATTTTTATAAAGACTCTCGGGCAACCAGGCCTGATAATTATTCGTTTGCAATAACATACTTTAAAACAGACTTTATTATCGGGTCGGGAAGCCCATCATTCGAAGCTATTCGAAATGTTGTTGAAAAACTGCCTGTAATGATTGTCCCAAAATGGATAAAGGCACCATGCAACCCAATTGCAATAGATGACCTTCTCGAAAATTTATATTCGGCAATTAACAATGAAAATTATTTCAACAAATCATTCACTATCGGCACCAATGATACTATCAGCCTGGGTAAAATGATGCTTCTTTATTCTAAAAACAGGGGAATGCTAAGATTATTGATCTCTATGCCCTTACCGGTAATCAAGCTTTCTGCTTTTTTGTTGAGAATATTTGCCAAAACACCTAAATACAGGTCATTAAACCTGGTGAAAAAACTAAAAAGCCGGCACAAAAACCGTAAAAAACATAAAACCCCCGACATTAACACACAACACAACTATACTGAATCATTAAAACTTACTCTTGGATTTACTTCCGCTTTGAAGCTAAGAAAAAAAACCTTAGACCAATTATCAACCCCTGTAGCATCGTATGCTTTTGAAGGTTACTACGGAACGCCGGTATACGGATGTTCGCATATTAAACTTGAAAAAGAAATCGAAAAAAAAGATGCAGATAGAATTATAAACAAAATAAATAATATCGGCTATGACAATAGATGGTATCTTATCGATTGGCTATGGCATTTCAAGGGTTGGACAAACTGGCTGATATTTACAAAAAAAGAGCAAAGTAACAAAAACGAAATCAACAGAGGAGATAAGCTTGATTTTTGGAAAGCACAGATAGCTGACGAAAAAAATCTGCATATACTACTATTTGCCGATCTTTTCATGCCCGGTGAAGGCTGGCTGGAATTCAGAATAATACCGTACAAAAATAAACTTATCTACAGGCAAACTCTCATTTTCAGACCACTGGGATTTACCGGCAGATTATATTGGTTTTGGACTAAGCCTTTACATTATTTTCTGCTTAAAAGAATATTAAAGAATCTGACTGTCAAATAGAAACACGCCCACACTGTAACAGCCCCATTTTTTAAAGAAATTTTTTTCATATTTTTTTGCAGAACACAAAAAATACTCTATCTTTGCAAAGCTTTTTCAGAAAATAAGCACGTTTTAAATTACAATATTGGTCCGGTAGTTCAGTTGGTTAGAATGCCTGCCTGTCACGCAGGAGGTCGCGAGTTCGAGTCTCGTCCGGACCGCCAAAAGCCCCGCAAAAAGCGGGGCTTTTCTTTTATATTCCGGTGTATTGTCGTGTTTAAACTAAAAACCCCCAACCATTTCCTTTGTAATACTGGATGCATTAGAAGTAATGCCCAATCATCTTCATGGCATTATAATAATTGGCAAATCGGATGATGAATTTTCCGATTGGCAGATCGTGTCCGGCAGTAATAAACCAGAAATGGAAACCGGGAATATTAGACGTTATCATTAAGCAATACAAACGTATTTGCACCATTAACGCCAGTAAAATCACAATATGTTTCACATGGCAATCTCATTTTTACGATCAAGTCATACGTAACGCTGAATCATATCAACGGATCACAAAATATATCATCAATAATCAGCAGAACTGGGAAGATGATATGTTTTTTAAATGAAATTTAATATCCACAACGTCACCCTTTGTCGTACTCTCACATTATCTTTATCTTTACATAAACATAAATCATAACAACTATGCTTATCGAACACTATACATACAAACCGGAAGAATACGACATAGAAGGCTTACACAAGGAATCGCGGCAGCTTTTTATAGATGTTATTGGCAGATGGGAAAAGGATTTTCACAGCAAACACCCTGCTTTTCACGCTAACTATCTTTTTGGCAACCAGTCGACCATGAGCTTGATTGACCACTGCTTAAGCTTTGAAGGCACAAACCTAAGGTGCGGTATGGAAATGATTGACGGCGAGATAAACCTTGATGCAAACATGGAAATAGAAACATATTCTGATATACAAACGGTTTACGGAATAGATTCAGCCGTTTTGCCCGACGACCTACCCCTGTTGCTTATCATTGACAACAGCCTTAGCGATGGCAAAATACTGCTAAAATATATACCTGATGATGATGATGACGATAAAGATAGGGTTAATGAACCTGAGCCGGGCAGTAAGATGAGGGTGAGGGGTTGATACCCGGACTCTTACTATCCCTCCAAACTAAAACAAAAACCTCTGATTATCAGGCACTTTTTTATTTTCCGGCAAGTTATTGTGTTGTACTTTGCCATCATTCTTTTTTTTCAACGTATTTTTGCAAATAAAGAACACTGTTTTCTGTTAATCTTAACAACTGTTTTCTTAAATGTATCGTCCAACTCAAACAATTATGAAGAATACCGGCTTACCAATATTTATTATATATACACTTTTTTTTCTTTTTTTGTTCAGCCCTTTGTATTCGCAAGATAAGTTGCCAAACACCCGCCTTGAGATCAGCACCTATGCGGCCACAGGCAATCAAAATCCATTCTGGTTTGTTTCCAATCAATATGGCAGGCATTCGTTAAGTAAAAACGGTGTTGTCTCATCATTAATGCTTAACTCACAGGCCGACACATCTAATGTTTTTGACATAAACTATGGCTTTGAGATTATAAGCAATTACGACGGATCAGATAATATGTGGTTCAACCAGGCTTATTTGCAACTGGACTACAAAGACTTGTTAAGGCTTTCGGCAGGTTTTAAAGAAGAGACCTTAGGCAATGAGTACACTCCATTGTCGACAGGTTCAATTATATGGTCTTCCAACGCCCGGCCTATGCCTAAAATAGAACTGGGCACGCCGGGATATGTAAAAGTTCCCTACACAAATGATTGGCTTGAAATAAAAGGAGGGCTTACACACGGATGGTTTGAAAGCAACAGGCATGTTGAAGGTGTGCTACTGCATCAAAAATATCTGGGTATAAAAACAGGATGGGATCTACCCATAAGCCTCGAGTATGTATTTCACCATTTTGCACAGTGGGGAGG
>SLSZ01000092.1 GCA_007130125.1 Bacteroidales bacterium | reverse complement strand
GGAGAACGTGAAGGGAAGGTCCTGGATTATGCAGATATGGGTAATTCACCGGACGGGTTTTTAACACCGGAGATAACCGGAAAATCAATAGTTCTAAACACCACCAATGGCACACGAACAATAAAGATCGCAAGCAAACAAAGCAACCCTGTAATTATAGGTGCATTCGTAAATCTGAAAGCAGTGACTAATCATTTAATTAAAGCCAATAAACACATTCTGATTTTTTGCTCAGGGTATAAAGATCATTTCAGTCTTGAAGACTCATTGTTTGCCGGAGCTTTAACCCGGGAAATTCTAGACAAAGAAAAAAACCTGTTTTTTACCAGATGTGATGCTACCAATGCTGCAATGGATTTATGGCAAGTAGCTAAAAATGACCCGAGAAAATATATTAATAAGGCATCCCACAGATACAGACTAAAACACATGAAACTGGATAATATTATAGATTATTGCATGAAAATGAACATTGCTGAAGTGGTTCCTGTTTTAAAAGATGGCAAACTGGTTAATATTGCTGATGATTAACCTTTTATCAAATTATTAGTAATTTGGTGTGAATATTGTTATACTTTTTTTTAGAAACATTTGTAATGTAAAATTTAAAGCTTAAATATTTATAAATTTGATAAAACCCGAAATAATTTTTATTGTTTATTCACTGTTATTATACTAGAGTTATACAACGATAGTTTTAGCCGGTATTAATCTAATAATAACAGCAATCTAATTTTTGAAAAAACAAACATATGAATATCATCCTCAAATATAAAAGAACTTTACTTATATTGTCTGTAGCATTAGTAGTGGTTTTATTGCCATTAGATTTGATGTCTTTCGGTTTCTTTGCACACCGGAAGATAAACAGGATGGCAGTTTTCACATTACCACCCGAGATGCTGCCCTTTTATCGCAAGCATATTGAATATCTTACAGAACGTTCTATTGATCCTGACCGCCGCGCCCATGCTGTTCCGGGGGAAGCTCAAAGACATTACATAGATATTGATCATTTTGGAGAGGAACCTTTCGAGATAATGCCCAGGGAATGGGATGAAGCTGTTGATAAGTTTTCCGACGATACTTTGCAGGAATACGGTGTACTTCCATGGCACATAGAGGTTATGATGCGCAGGCTTACATATGCTTTCAGGGATAAAGACGTTGACAGGATACTTTATAATTCAGCTCATATTGGCCATTACATAGCCGACGCCTGCACTCCGCTGCATACAACGGTATATTACAATGGGCGCACTCCCGAACAAAGAGGAATACATGCACTCTGGGAAAGCCGCATTCCTGAACTTTTTGCAGATGATTATAACTACTTTGTCGGCAGGGCAGAATATATAGAATCACCACGCGAGAGAATCTGGGAAATAGTTAAAGTAAGTCACAACAAAGTTGAAACAATATATGAAATATACGATCACCTCTATGAAACTATGCCTTCGGATATGATCTATTCACATGAAATGCGAGGACAAAGCTTCGTAAGGCCATATTCCAGATCCTTTTCAAAAGCCTTTCACGATGAAATGAATGGAATGGTTGAACAACAAATGCAACTTGCCGTTAAATCAATTGGTGACTTCTGGTATACTGCCTGGGTTAATGCAGGACAACCTGATTTGATAGATATGCTGGATGAAAGCATCAGCGATGCTCATAAAGAACAGCTGGAAGAACAACTAAAAGAATGGGAAAGCACAGACGAATCACTGGACAGAGAATATGTTGAATAACGGTTAGATCTATTCTCAAAAAAAACAATACTTTTCTTTATAAACATACATTTTTGTATGTGAAATTTCTTAAAATTTCAAAAAAAGACAATAAGAAAAATAGAATAACGTATCTTTACTGTAAGCAAAGTAATTTAACTAAAAGTTTTTTTGGTTAATAATTTGGTTAATTGGTTAATTATTGGTTGTACTTGAGGGCTGTCTTTTATAAAGCAGCCCTCTTTACTTTCTTCAAATAATAAACAAAGCCCTGCAAACTACGCAAAACAATATACTCCAGTTTCTTTTGGTAAATTCAAAAAATTTCTCTTTCTACTTGTAAAAATTAAATTTATTCACGAAATTCGTATAAATTTATATTTAATATATGAATGAGCACTTTTTACAATATTTGTGGAAAAATAAGCTGATAAAAAATCAAAAGATTCGCACACACCAAGGCTCTCCCATACGTATACTGGATTTCGGTATTCAAAATAATGATGCCGGGCCGGATTTTATGAACAGCATAATTGAGATGGATGGCATCAAATGGGCCGGAAATGTGGAAATACATGTTAAAACCTCCGACTGGTATAAACACGACCATCATAAGGATGATGCATATAAAAACATCATATTGCACGTTGTCTATGAAAATGATTTAAAAGAGTGTGATACAGCATTATCAAAGTACCCTGTACTGGAAATAAAAAATCTTTTCGACAAAAAATTATTCGATAGATACAGAGGTTTTTTATTATCAAAAAATTGGATTCCCTGTCAAAATGATATCGGCAATATTAATGAAATAATAATTATAAGCTGGCTCAACCGCTTATTGGCAGAGCGGTTGGAACGAAAGTCAGCCGAAATAATTCATTACTATAATTTCTTTGATAACGACTGGCTCGAAACTCTATATTTTTTTCTTTGCCGAAACTTTGGATTTAAAAAAAACAGCGTAAGTTTTGAAATGCTAGCCAAAAGCCTTCCTTACAAAATATTAAGCAAGCATCGAGACCAAATTATTCAGTTGGAAGCACTCTTGTTCGGACAGGCAGGCCTGTTAAAACCAAGCTTTTCCGAAGCTTATCCCAAGAAACTATATCATGAATATGCGTTTTTAAGAAAAAAATATAATCTTAACCCTATTAACAATAGCTTATGGAAGTTTTCAAAATTGCGGCCTCCAAATTTCCCCACTATTCGATTAGTTCAGCTTGCGCAGGTTATTCATGCTTCCGATAACCTATGGAGCCTTTTAATAAACAAACACAACCCAGGGGTTATTAAAAATATACTGACTGTTACCGCTTCTGACTACTGGAACAACCATTACGTTTTTGAAAAGAAATCAGAAGGCAAGCCAAAAAAAATTGGCGATACATGTATAGAAAACATCCTTATCAACACTGTTGCTCCGGTCATGTTCGTATACGGCAAACATGCCAACAATCATGTCTTGTGTGAAAAAGCTTTTAACTTGTTATCCGAATTAAAGCCGGAAAAGAACTCTATCATCAATAACTGGGAAAAAACAGGAATAAAACCTTCAAATGCTGCAGATTCACAAGCTCTAATAGAATTGAAGAAAAATTACTGTACTTCAAAAAAATGCCTAGAATGTGCTATTGGCAGTGCTTTGCTGAAAGAAAACAATATTCTAAATTAAAACCATAAGGGTTTTTTGTTTCTGAGAAAATAAAATAACTGTTATATGTTTTATCATAACTGCCACCAAGTAATAAAAAAATAATTACCTGGTCTTTTTTAATATATCATACAAAGTCTCTGATTTAAAGGTTTCAATAATCCGGTTATTTAACCTTTCCCAAAAATCATATGAAGGGCAATCATCAATAAAATGGCAGCCCGCAGGCTCCCTGACACACTCAACAATACTTATATCATTCTCAAAAGCCCGGTATATATCGTACATAGTAATTTCTTCAGGCTTTTTTAACAAAACCAAACCACTTCGTTTTCCTTTTTTATTATTTATAAGCCCTCTTGCTTTTAAAGCAGATATAATATGATCAAGATACTTCAAAGATAAGTTTTGACTAACCGCTATATCTTTTTGCAGTATACCGTTTTCATCATTGTTTGCGGCAATTTCATACATCGCCCTTACAGCATATCTTATTTTAGTGTTTACTCTCATAATTTTAACATTTGTTATTTCAAATATAATATTTTTTATTCTATTGTTTCTATAGTTTTGATAGATTTATTATTTTTGTATTAAAAAAACATGGATCAAAATGCTTTAAAAGGTGTATATGCTATTACTGATGATATATTAACACCACCGGATACTATTTTAGAAAAAGTTTCAGAAGCGCTTCATGGAGGAGTAAAAATAATTCAATTGAGAGATAAGAAGTCAAATGATATTGGCTTAATTGAAGTATGCTCTGAAATTCGGTCTCTTTGCAAATCTCATAACGCATTGTTTATAATAAACGACAGGGTTGAATTAACCAAAAAGATCAGAGCTGATGGTGTTCATGTGGGTTTTCACAACCTTTCGGTTCCCGAAACAAGAGCTATACTGGGCAAGGATTTTATTATCGGAGTTTCTTGTTATGGTGATAACCGGCGTGCAAAAAAAGTTGAGAAAGAAGGAGCAGATTACGCTGCTTTCGGAGCTTTTTTCTCCTCGCCAACAAAACCGGAAGCCAATGTAATATCTATGGATATAATAAAACAAGCCAAAAGTCAATTAAAAATACCGGTATGTGTTATAGGTGGCATCAAAAAAGAAAACATCAAACAGTTAATTCCATATAATCCTGACATGTATGCTATGGTATCTTCAATTTTTGAAGGCGATTCGGTCTATAGTAATGCCAAACAAATAAGCAGCATGATCTGTTAGAGGAATTACTTCAGCATCTGATTGTCATCAAGCCTTTGGCCTATGTGCAAAATCTATAAAAATTATTAATCAATTAAAAATTCAAAATTTAATCTCTTATATGGAATTCAAGTTCGACCAAATATCAAAACTTAGGGCAAAAACACCACTAATAGAAGCCGTTACCAACTACGTAACAATTAATGATTGTGCCAATGCTATAATTGCATTAGGTGCATCGCCTGCTATGTGTGAATCTGCCGATGAAGCTTATGATTTCAGTTTAATCTCTAATGCTGTGTATATCAACATAGGTACATTAACGAAAGAGCAAGAACATGCTATGCTCCAGGCAATTAAGGCCGCAGATGACAGCAACCTGCCGGTAGTGCTGGATCCTGTTGGTTGTGCTGCAATACCGAGAAGAATAGGATTAATAAACAAATTGCGAAAATTTGGCAATATAGCCGTTGTCAGAGGAAATCTTGGAGAAATTAAAGCATTGACAGGCAAAGGCGGGAAGGTTCGTGGCGTTGATTCTATTGACGATGGCAGTGACGGTATAAAAGTTTGCAAAACTCTCGCAAATGAATGGAATTGCATAGTAGCAGCATCAGGAAGAACAGATATTATCACAAACGGCGAAAAAACCGTGCTTATAGATAACGGGACCAAAATGTTAACAAAAATAACAGGTGCAGGATGTATTTTGGGTGCATTAACAGCTGCGTTTTGCGGAGCCGAAACCAATTATTTCTCCGCAACAGTAGCAAGCCATCTAACAATGTCAATAGCCGGAGAAATAGCAGCAAATAAAGAAAAAGGCAATTTACCGGGATCTTTTAAAGTCAATCTGTTTGACCAGTTTTACATATTAAATGACGAAACAATAAAATATAATGCTAATATAAAAATTGATTAATAATAACACTGAAAACGTAAAAAACAATAAAACAATTCAAAACTATTATTTGTTTTATTTATAATTAACATATGTCTTAATATAATACTTGAAAGTTATGAAAACAATTGGAATTCTATTATTAACATCATTATTAAGTTTATCCGCTTATGCACAGCAGAAAGAAACTTTTAAAGTTGCCGGCAATTGCGGTATGTGTAAAGAAAGGATTGAAGAAGCAGCCAAAATTGATGGCGTAGCTTCTGCTGATTGGAATATGGAAGATAAAATATTGACTATCGTTTACAATCCAGAAAAAGTTGATCTTGAAGATGTCCATCAAAGTATTGCCGATGCCGGTCATGATACTGAAAAAGTCAGGGCGAAAGATGAAGTATACAATAATATGCCTGCCTGTTGCCATTATGAAAGAATAAAGAAACCGGAAAATCCTGATAATCCGGAGAAAAAGTCAGGTTGCTGCAAACGCGGGAACTGATAATCAGCAATAGGCAGTTTTCAGTCGGCAGTCGGCAGTTGGCAGTTGACAATAGTTGAACAATACACATATCATGTCATGCTTAACAAACTCATACGTTTCTTTCTCGAAAACCGGCTAGTAGCCTGGTTGCTGATAATTTTCTTTATTGGCTGGGGTATTTCTGTAGCACCTTTCAACTGGAAAATAGATTTTCTTCCACGCGATCCGGTGCCGGTAGATGCCATACCCGATATAGGAGAGAATCAGCAGATCATCTTTACCGAGTGGATGGGACGTTCACCACAGGATATTGAAGACCAGGTAACCTATCCATTGACCTCTGCCCTGCTGGGCATTCCGGGTGTCTCAAGCATACGCTCCACTTCAATGTTTGGATTTTCCAACATCTATGTAATCTTCGACGAGGATATCGAATATTATTGGAGCCGCTCGCGTATCCTTGAAAAACTGAATGCTCTACCTGCAGGGTTGCTTCCTGAAGGAGTAAACCCCCAGTTGGGACCGGACGCTACTGCTTTGGGGCAGGTGTTTTGGTACACACTTGAAGGGCACGATGAAAAAGGAAACAATGTGGGAGGATGGGACTTACACGAGTTACGCTCCATACAGGACTTTTATGTAAGGCTTGCTCTGAACAGTGCACGGGGTGTGTCGGAAGTAGCCAGTGTTGGCGGGCATATTAAAGAGTACCAGGTTGATATTGACCCGAATGCATTGAAAGCATATGATTTATCCATAAAGGATGTATCAGATGCTTTGCGCAAAAGCAATAAAGAGGTAGGTGCAAATACTATTGAATACAACCTGGCTGAATACCTGGTAAGAGGGTTGGGCTATATAACTTCACTTGAGGACATACGTCAGACAGTGGTTAGTATGCATAATAACGTACCGGTGCGGATAGAAGATATTGCGAAAGTCAATATTGGACCGGCGGTAAGAAATCACGGTGGAATACTTGACAAAGGAGGCGAAGAAACAGTTGGCGGTGTTGTGGTAGCACGTTATGGAGATAATCCGTTGGCCGTAATCGAAAACGTAAAAGAAAAGATTGATGAAATAAGCCCGGGCCTACCTTCGCGCACACTGCCTGATGGCACCGAATCGCAAGTGACCATTGTTCCTTTTTATGACCGGACGCAGTTAATTTATGAAACGTTAGGAACGCTTAACGATGCCATCATTTTGCAGATTCTTATATCTGTAATTGTGATCATAATAATGGTTTATCACCTGCGTACCTCTTTATTAATATCCGCTCTGCTTCCCCTGGCGGTCCTCATGAGTTTTATCCTTATGAAGTACTTCAGGATTGATGCAAACATAGTCGCTTTGTCGGGAATTGCTATTTCAATTGGAACTATGGTTGACCTGGGCATAATCATGAATGAGAATATATTGAGGCATTTACAGGAAGTGCGCGATTCAGGCAAATCACGGCTGGAAACTATTTATGAAGCAGCAAGCGAAGTAGCCCCGGCAATACTTACGGCAGTATCTACAACTATCGTTAGCTTTTTACCTGTATTTACCCTCCAGGCTGCGGAAGGGCGGCTGTTCTCTCCCTTGGCTTTTACCAAAACCTTTGCCCTGATAGCATCACTCATCATTACAATGGCTTTCATGCCTACGCTGGCTTATCAATTTTCAGGCAAGTTGTCTTTTAAAAAACTTGGCAAGCGTCTGAAAACACCACTTGCACGGATTATCATTAACGGTATCGTTTCGCTTACAGGCATATTAACAGTTATATATCTGTCATGGTGGGCAGGATTGTATTTGATATTGTTAGGAGCTTCAGGTATTTTACAAAACGTATTTCCAAAATATATTAAACCACACAAAACCATTATTAATCTTTCAATGGTGCTGCTGGTAGTACTCTTATTGCTTGCTCAACAGTGGCTACCCATTGGAGTGGAGCGCAGTCTGATTATAAATGTTATTTTCCTGGTAATGGTAATTGCCCTTATTCTCGGGTTATTCAGGGTGTTCATGCATTATTATCCACGCCTGCTAATGTGGTTTTTGGGCAACAAAAAAATATTTCTCATACTGCCTGTATTGCTATTGTTGTTGGGGGCAAATATCTGGCTTGGTTTCGGGCAGGTGTTTGGATTTGTAGCTCGCAGTTTTGATCATGCAGGTATAAATATACGCACCACATCTGTCTGGAGCAGTCTCCATCATGCTTTTCCCGGGTTAGGCAGGGAGTTTATGCCATCTCTTGATGAAGGCAGTTTTTTGTTAATGCCCACAACCATGCCGCATACCGGTATAGAATATAATCTTGAAGTATTGCAGGCGTTAGACCGCCGCGTAGAAGCAATCCCTGAAGTTGAAATGGTTGTTGGCAAAGCAGGAAGGGCAGATAGCCCGTTGGATCCGGCACCAATGACCATGTTTGAAAATGTTATCAACTACAAAAGTGAGTATAAAACCGATATGGACGGACGAAAAATTCGGTTTAAGGTTGATAGTGAAGGCAATTTTGTGCGTGATGAAGATGATAACCTTGTTCCTCATCGTCGTGGCAGGTATTACCGCCAGTGGCGAGATCATATTCAAAGCCCGGATGACATATGGGATGAAATTGCAAGAGCCACGCGCTTTCCGGGACTTACATCGGCACCCAAGCTTCAACCTATCGAAACCCGCCTTGTAATGTTACAGACTGGGATGAGAGCTCCTATGGGATTAAAAGTATTTGGGCCTGACCTCGAAACTATTGACGGATTTGCCACTGAAATGGAAAGCATTTTGCAGGAAGTGCCGGCAATCAGAAGCCAAACAGTGTTTGCCGACCGTGTTATCGGCAAGCCCTACCTGGAGATAAATCCCGACCGCCAGGCCTTAGCCCGGCACGGTATTACAATTGATGACTTTCAACATGTTGTGCAAACAGCTATTGGAGGTATGGCAATGACAACTACCGTAGAAGGTCGCGAGAGATACAACATACGTGCACGGTATGCAAGGGAGTACCGCGACAACCCCGAAGCCATGAAGCATATATGGATTAAATCACCTGCCGGTTACCACCTACCACTGGAAGAAGTTTCGGAAGTAACGTTTAGAAAAGGTCCGGGCATGATAAGAGGAGAGGAAACATTCCTTGTTGCATACATTACTTTTGATAAAGAACCCGGATTTGCAGATTTGTCGGTAATTAATCAAGCTACAGAACTTATAGAAAACAAAATTGAAGCCGGAGAATTACAAGTACCACAAGGGATTAACTTTCATTTCTCGGGAGATTATGAAAACCAGATGCGTGCCGAACG
>SLSZ01000032.1 GCA_007130125.1 Bacteroidales bacterium | reverse complement strand
TTATAAATAAAATTTTTACATTTAAACTTTTTTAATATGCTTAATTTATTGTAACCTTTTAATTAAACCCCCTTTTAAACTAAAATTCCCTAACTATCATGAGTAAAACTATTAACAAAATCATCAAATCTACTTTGTTTTGCTTTTTTGCAATTTTAATAAGTACATCTTGCGAAAGAGCAGATTATAATCTTAAGACTGTTTCCGGAGATCCCTTAGACACTCATATTTATGAGCTTGATAACGGATTGAAGGTATATTTAACAGTAAATGAACTGGAACCACGTATCCAGACAGCTGTTGCAGTGCGTGCCGGTGGCAAGCATGATCCCCCCAATGATACCGGGCTTTCTCATTACCTTGAGCATCTTATGTTTAAAGGTACAGATCGGTTTGGAACCCTTGATTGGGAAAAGGAAAGTTATTACCTTGCTAAAATCGACAGTCTCTATGAAGTACACCGGTCGTTGACTGATGACGAAGAACGTGCTGCTATCTATAAAATTATTGACTCAGTGTCATATGAGGCTTCAAAATATGCTATTCCCAATGAATATGACAGAATGATGGGATCGATGGGTGCCCGCGGAACAAATGCCTTCACCGGTGTTGAGCAAACGGTTTACATAAACGATATACCGGCCAATCAAATTGAAAGATGGCTTACTGTTGAGGCTGAAAGATTTAGAAGTCCTATTTTCAGACTTTTTCATACTGAGCTTGAAGTTGTTTATGAAGAAAAAAACATGAGTCTTGATCGTGATGCCAGCAGAGCCAGTGAGGCATTGATGGCTGCACTATATCCGCATCATACCTACGGAACACAAACAATCCTTGGTTCACAAGAACACCTTAAAGATCCCTCACTGAGAAATATAAGGGAGTATTATAACCAAAAATATGTGCCTAACAATATGGCTATTATAATGTCCGGTGATTTTAACCCCAAAGAGGTTATAAAAAAGATTGATAAGCACTTTGGTGGTTTTGAGCCCGGAGAAATTGATGAGTTTACCTGGGGTGAAGAGGAAACCATTACCGAACCCGTTGAAGTTGATGTTTATGGTCCTGATGCTGAGTTTGTACGGTTAGGTTTTCGTTTACCGGGTTCGGGTACGGAAGAAGCAGATCTGCTTACTATTACAAACAGGATTTTGTTTAACAGAACCGCAGGTCTTATTGATCTTAATTTGAACCAGGCTCAAAAAGTCCTTTCCGGTAGTTCAGGAACATACATTAAAGATGACTACAGCTCTCACTTTTTTTATGGAAGGCCTAAGCAAGACCAGTCGCTAGAAGAAGTACGTGACTTGTTGCTTGGACAAATTGAGCTTGTTAAAGATGGGGATTTCCCTGAATGGCTTATTGAAGCAACAGTTAATGACCTCAGGTTTCAGCAGTTAAGATGGTATGAAAGCAACTCAGGACGTTTTAGAATGATCTTAAACTCTTTTATTCATGATATGCCATGGGAATATGTTCTGGAAACCTTTGACCGATACGAGAAAATAACAAAGCAAGATATTGTTGATTTTGTCAATGAATATTACAACGATAACTACGCTGTTGTTTATAAAAGAACCGGTACAGCTGAAAATATAGCGAAGGTTGATAAACCTCACATTACGCCTGTTAAGCTTAACAGAGATGAGCAAAGTAATTTTTACACAGATATATTGAGTATGGAATCAGATCCAATAGAACCGGTTTTCCTTGATTATGAAAAAGATATAATAACGGAAACACTGAATGAGCATATTCCGGTATACTACAAAGAAAACACCGTGAACGACATATTTACGTTATATTATCTTTTTGATATGGGTACGAATCACGACCGGAAGCTAAGTCTGGCTATAAATTACCTTGAATATCTTGGCGCAAGCGATTTGACACCTGAGCAGGTCAGACAGGAATTTTATAAAATCGGTTGTTCATATAATGTTTTCAGCTCTGATGACCAGGTTTATGTTTACCTTACCGGCTTGGCCGATAACATGGAGCAAGGCCTTGAACTTTTTGAAAACTTGTTGGCAGATGCTCAGCCCAATGAACAGGCTTTGGAAAACCTTAAACGCGACATTATGCGTCAAAGAGAAGACAGGAAATTGAATAAGAATGTTATCCTGTGGAGTGGTATGTACAATTATGGTGTTTATGGCAGTCATAATCCTTTTACCAATATGTTATCCGAAGATGAATTAATACAGGTAACAAGTGATGAACTGATAGACAGGATACATAAACTTAATTCATATCCACACAGAGTGTTGTACTACGGCACACATGACCCGGCAGATTTAACAGCTTTATTGAAAGAATATCATGACTATCCTGAGGAGCCTTTGTCTTTACCTGAAGAAATTGAGTATACAAAGCTTGACAGCGATCACACACAGGTTTTTGTGGTTGACTATGACATGACCCAGGTTGAATTAATGATGTTGACACGTTCAACAGAATATAATGAGGATAAAATTCCAATTATAAATATGTTTAACTCTTACTTTGGTGGAGGTATGTCATCTATAGTTTTTCAGGAGCTACGTGAAGCAAAAGGCCTGGCATACGCTGCATGGGCAGGCTATACCACTCCATCAAGGCCTGACAAGAGCCATTTTATTCGCACGTACATTGCTACTCAAAACGACAAGCTTCCTGAAGCAATGGAAGGCATGAATAGTTTGTTGAATGAAATGCCCTACTCTGAGAATGCCTTCGAAGCAGCCAAAGAAACCATTTTGGAAAGGATCAGAAGTGCTAGAGTTACGGGAACAAGTGTGTTGTTCAACTATGAAAGCGCCCGCAAAATGGGAAGAAACCATGATATAAGAAGAGATGTGTTCGAAAAAGTGCAGGATATGACTTTTGCTGACCTGGAAGATTTTCAGCAAGAATTTGTGAAAGATAATAATTATAATATCCTGGTGTTGGGCAAAACAGAAGAAATTGATGTAAACACTCTTCAGGAATATGGAAAAATAAATTACCTGACCCTTGAAGATATTTTCGGGTACTAATTATACAATCTTTTGATAATAAAATAAAAAGGCGCTGATGCATAGGATTATGATCTTTGTGTATCAGCGCTTTTGTGTTTCAATATTCTGCAATTAGTTTATAATCTTTTATTAATTTCGCATTGTAATAGAATTTAATTTAGATGAACAAAAACCTTGATCCTGCTTCTGAAAACCTTTCTTTTGAAGAAAAGGAGTTTGAGAAAGCTTTGCGTCCGGATGATTTTGCAAGTTTTACCGGTCAGCAACAGGTTGTTGATAATCTTAGGGTGTTTGTCAAGGCAGCTATTCAGCGTGAAGAGGCTCTTGATCATGTATTGTTGCATGGCCCTCCGGGCTTGGGAAAGACCACTCTTGCACATATCATTGCAAATGAAATGAATGTAGGCATAAAGCTTACTTCCGGGCCTGTGCTTGATAAACCGGGTGATTTGGCCGGGTTGCTTACCAATCTTGAAAACAATGATGTTTTATTTATAGATGAGATTCACCGCCTTAGTCCTGTTATAGAAGAATATTTATATTCTGCCATGGAGGATTACCGTATTGATATAATGATTGAAAGCGGGCCCAATGCCAGGAGTGTGCAGATCAAATTAAACCCCTTTACTTTAATCGGAGCAACGACCCGCTCAGGGCTGCTCACTTCACCACTCAGAGCCAGGTTTGGCATAACATCAAGGCTAAACTATTATGATTCCAAACTTATAAAAAAGATAATTTTAAGGTCAGCCTCAATTCTAAAAGTTAATATTAGCGATGAAGCTGCTGATGAGATTTCACGACGAAGCAGAGGCACTCCAAGAATAGCCAACGCCCTTTTGCGCAGAGTAAGAGATTTTGCGCAGGTTAAAAGTGATGGTGATATTGACCTTGATATATCCCTGTACGCATTGAAAGCTCTTAATGTTGACAAACATGGGCTTGATGAGATGGATAATAAAATATTACTCACAATAATTGAAAAATTTAAAGGAGGCCCGGTAGGGCTTAACACAATAGCTACTGCTGTTGGAGAAGACCCGGGCACCATTGAAGAGGTATATGAGCCTTTTCTCATTCAGGAGGGGTACCTGCAAAGAACACCGCGTGGACGTGAAGCAACTGAAAATGCATACTCCCACCTTGGAAAGATTAAAAATTCGTCTCAAAAATCGCTTTTTGACTGATACCATTGAGTATTGCCCACATGTGTAATCAAACCTCAAATAAAGGCATAATTAGCTCGCAAACAATAAAAGATATTGCCCGTAATATTGGTTTTGACTTTTGCGGAATAGCTCCTGCCGGCAAGCTTCTGAAAGACAGGCAGTATTTCAGTAAATGGTTGTCGATGGGGTGCCAGGGGAAAATGAGTTATCTTGAAAAAAACCTGGATTTAAGATTTGATACCTCAGAGCTTGTTGAAGGTGCCAAATCGGTAATATCATTAGCAATAAACTATTACCCTCAGAAGGCTCAAAACTCTCAATCCCGATACAAAATATCTAAATATGCTTATGGTAAGGATTATCATTTAGTATTAAAGAACAAACTATCATTATTGTTTGAACAAATCAAAAAAGAGAACGGCTCAATAACAGGACGTGGATTTGTAGACTCTGCACCTGTTATGGAAAAAAGATGGGCACAAAAAGCCGGACTGGGCTGGGAAGGTAAAAATGGGTGTCTGATAATACCAAAACATGGCAGCTTTTTCTTCCTTTGTGAACTGATAGTTGATGTGGAATTTGATTATGATATACCCTTGGAAAAAAATTATTGCGGAAATTGTACAAAATGCATTGATAGCTGCCCTACACAAGCGATAAATAAGGAGGGTTTCGTTAACGCAAAAAAGTGCATATCTTACCTTACAATAGAACTTAAAGATAATATTTCCGATAACCCGAATAACCCAAAATTTGATAACTGGATCTTTGGATGTGATATTTGCCAGGATGTTTGTCCATGGAACAGGTTTGCAAGACCTGCCAATAAAAATACTTTCCTTTTAAATGAGGCTGTTCTGGATTTTGATGGTAGTCATTGGGAAAATCTTACAAAAGAACAATACTCATCGTTCATAAAAAAAACAAACTCACCGATATCTAGGATAAAGTATGACAAGCTAAAAAGCAATATTGAATTTGTCAGGTAGTTAAATATTTGTTGAATATTTCTTTGCTGTTTGCCGAAAAAAATGTATATTGAAGATTGTTTTTCATTGACTGTCAAGCATTTTCGGGCAACAGTAGAAAAATACTCCGGGTTTACAGCAACATTGCTATGGGTTGCCTAAAGATTTGAAAATATACATTTTAGATAAGAAAGATGGCTCGTTTTGTTATTAGTGACATACATGGAGCACATAAAGCTCTGGTGCAGTGTTTGGAAAGGTCGAAATTTGATCGTGACAAAGATCTGTTGATCTGTCTTGGTGATGTTTGTGACGGATATGCAAATGTGCCGGAAAGTTTTGAGGAGTTGTTAACCATTAAAAACCTTGTATATATTTTAGGTAACCATGATGTGTGGTGCCTTGAATGGGCAATAAGTGGAAATACTCCCGGTGTTTGGCTCGACCAGGGAGGCCATTCAACTATAAAAAGTTATAACGGATCATTTAATTCAAGCCATTTTGAATTGTTGAAAGGAGCAAAACAATATCATATTATTGATAATATGATGTTTGTTCATGGTGGCTTTGAGCCCAATAAACCGCTTGAAGAGCAAAATTTAGAAACATTTGTATGGGATAGAAGCCTCGTTTTTGAAGCATACCAAAAAAATGTAAATAAAAAAAATGTTTCGGGCTTTGATAAAGTGTTTGTTGGTCATACTCCTTCACTAAGATTTAATTCTTTTTCACCTGTAAAGTTTTGTGAAGTTACTTTGACCGATACAGGTGCAGGCTGGGGAAAGAAGCTTAGTATTATAAATATTGATAACGGTGAATTTTTCCAGAGTGATGAAACAGCTGATTTATACCCAGTAAATGCCGGCAGGTAAAAAATATTTCTTGCAATATAAGGACAATATGCTCCCGGGCTTAAACAACTTACTTTCCTTTTAATTCATTAATAAGTATTCTTGGAACCCGCCTCTTCCGCTCACGAATAAAGGTTTTAAACTCCTCCTCCGTAATGGATGCTTTATCCATTATCAATAATTTTATTGCAAAGGGAAATGTTATTAATGATAACATATCTACAAAAAATTGTGTAGGGTTGGTTTTACGAATGTTGCCTTTTTTTGCTTCATTAAAAAGCTGTTGGGTGAATTTTTCAGTACTGTAAAGGTAGCTTATGGCTTCCATCTGGGTTATCTTATCCCAACTGCGGTGAAGGATAGCCATTACAAAAGATACCAGCAGGGGGTTTTCAAGTAACACATCAATGTATTCCACAACATATTGGTGAATTTTATCCTCAAGGCTCATGTCCGAATCAAGTATCTCGATAAGCTTTTTAGTATTTTCTTGCATGAGCTTTGTGAAGATCGCATTGAAGAGGTTCTCTTTACTGCGGAAGTAATAATTCAGAAGAGCAAGATTTATATCTGCCTTAGCAGCTATGTCTCTGACGCTTGTGCGATCAACGCCTTTTTCGAGAAAAAGTTCCGTTGCTGCTTCAAAAATTTTTTGTTCGGTTTTTTTATTTTTTGTCATTTCCAGTGAATTTTTGTGTGAAGAAAACTTAGAGTACCATAAAGGTATAATTAATTTTTGTTTTAAACAAAGTTTTAAACATCGTTTATAATACATTTAGGTGTGTTGTTATTGTATTTGTTTGTGAATAATAATTGATGATTTTTTTATTTGGTCAGGATGTTTCGGAAATATGTTTTTACAACTTAACATTAAATTGCCGGTCTTTTCGGAAAATATGTATTTTTGTTATTTAACAAACAACAATTTATGATAACAAGCAACTTGTTCGCCAACTATTCATTACGGCGATTGTTTTTATTAGCTGTGCTTGCCGGGGTATTATTATCCTTGAGTTGGCCTGCCCGTGGGTTTCCTTTCATTATATTTTTTGCATTTATTCCTTTACTGGTAATGGAAGAAACAATTTTGACAAACAAAAACCATGTTTCAGCATTAAGGTTCCTTCTTCTTTCATGGCTGGCTTTCATTATCTGGAATGGGTTAACAACTTTTTGGATTGTTTTTGCTACTGTGCCCGGAGCACTTTTAGCAATATTTATCAATTCTCTTTTTATGGCTCTGCCATTATTTATAATACACCTTATAAGGCGCAAAGTAAAAATAAACCTTGGCTTAATTTCTTTTATAGTGTTATGGTTAACTTTTGAATATCTTCACATGAACTGGGAGTTAAGCTGGAGTTGGCTTAACCTGGGAAATGCTTTTGCACGTTATCCGCATTGGGTCCAATGGTATGAATATACAGGCGTTTTGGGTGGCACATTTTGGATCCTGTTAATGAACTTGCTTTTCTTTCAGTTAATCAGGTTAATTACAGGGCATTACTTTTCCCGGCGGTTTAAAAAATTCATAGTTATCGCAACGATATTATTTTTTGTAATACCATCTACGATTTCTTTTGTTAAATATTATACCTACGAAGAAAAATATGATCCCGTTGAAATTGTGATGGTTCAACCAAACTATGACCCTTATGATCGCGCACGTACTCAAACAGAGATAAGGCAAAGGATTGATCAAATGATTAATCTTGCAGAAAGACATCTTACATCTGCAACCGGCTTTGTAGTTTTTCCCGAGGGGGCTTTACCTGAAAACATTGATATCAACGATCCTGATAATAATATTTCCATGCAGGAGATCAACCGTTTTTTGTCGGATCATGAATCTCTTTATCTCATAACAGGTGTCATGGCTTATGAATTCTATGAGCAACCGGATGCCTCACCAACAGCCAGGCAATACGGCAATACTAATGAATACTATGATGTTTTTAATGCTGCGTTAATGACTGACAGTGATGCTAATTACCAGTTTTATTCTAAGTCAATACTTGTGCCCGGCGTAGAGCGGATGCCATATTTCCGGCTTTTTAAACCTCTTGAAGGATTAATAAGAAAACTTGGTGGTATACCGGGAAGTATGGGAGCTTGGGAAAATCAAAAACCTTTCCATACGCGTGATTCAACACATATAACTGTGCCTGTTTGCTATGAGTCTATTTACGGGGAGTATATTAGTAAGTTTGTTTTGCAAAATTCTGAAATGATCATTATAATAACCAATGACGGATGGTGGCGGGATACACCCGGCTATCGACAGCATAATCAGTATGCACGGCTCAGGGCTATTGAAACACGACGTTCTGTAGTACGCGCTGCAAGCACAGGAATATCATCATTTATCAATCAAAGAGGCGATATCGTAGAAGCTTCAGGGTATGATGAAAGGACTGTTTTACGCAACAGCATTAACAAAAATCAAAAGGTAACTTTTTATACTTTGCATGGAGATTACTTTGGAAGATTCGCAGCATTTGTTTCATTGCTGATGATAATTTATGTTTTGGTTCAATATTTCCTTTCAAAAAGAAAAAACTATTTGAGATAATTTGGGCAATTTCATACAAGCCGGAATCACTCATTATGGCTCGTAATTATGTTTTTTTAAAAATTCACAAGTGTTTGTTATTGCATCATCAATCGGTGTGAATTCATAATTAAGCGTATTCTTAATCTTTTGATTTGAATAGAATGTTTTGTTATTTGCTGAGCGTGCGGTTTCTTTGGTTATCAAAGGTTTTGAGCCTGTTAAAATACTTCTCATTCTCTCAAGCCTCCAGGCAACTTCACTCAAAACCTTTCCGGCATTATACTTTGGTGGTGCTTTATCAAAGCAATTTGAAATTTTAGTAAACACCTCTTTGTATGATATGTTTTCACTGTTTAAAATGAACCGTTCATTTTTTATGTCGCTATTCATTAGTTTTATCATAATATCGGCAACATCTCTTACATCAACATAACCTGTTATACCATTGCTGTAGAATTTCAATCCTCCCAGGAGTGATTTAAAGATTTGGCCACTGGATCTGGCAGGATCTCCCGGCCCGATAATTATTGATGGATTTACAACAACAGCATCCAGACCTTCTTCTGATCCTCTCCAAACCTCACGCTCTGAATTAAATTTACTGATGGCATAGTTGGAGTTGCGTGGAGAAGTCTTCCAAAAAAAGCTTTCATCTACTACTTCATCTTTTTCTGCCAGGCCCAAAGAAGCGATACTGCTGCAATGGCAAAACTTTTTAACCCCCTCCTTCAAAGCAACGTTAATAAGATTTGTTGTTCCTTCTACATTGATTTT
>SLSZ01000260.1 GCA_007130125.1 Bacteroidales bacterium | reverse complement strand
GGGTGGTATATCTTATTGCGCAGATCTTTTATGATGTTTTCAAACTTCATTATTGTTAATTACTTAAAATGTTTTTTAGTGCAAAAAAAGCAGATTGTAAGATTATAGCAAAAATGTTTATGATCAAATATTTTCTTAGTGTTCATCATAATCAAACTTAAGGTGTTTGACTGTCAATCCATTATTAATTAGTTCTTTAAGAGCATCTACGCCTATTTCAAGATGTTTCTTGACAAACTTTTCAGATATAATTTTGTCGCTTTCTTCTGTTTTAACTCCTGAAGATATCATAGGCTGATCTGATACCAGCAGCAAAGCGCCGGCAGGTATTTTGTTATAGAATCCTACGGAGAAAATTGTAGCAGTTTCCATGTCGATACCCATGCAACGTATTGACCTGAGGTAATTTTTAAATACATCATCATGTTCCCACACTCTTCTGTTGGTAGTATATATAGTGCCTGTCCAGTAATCCATGTTGTGGTTGCGTATATTTGTAGATACTGCTTTTTGCAGGTTAAACGCCGGAAGTGCCGGCACTTCCGGTGGAAAATAGTCGTTGGATGTTCCTTCGCCACGAATTGCTGCAATTGGCAAAATAAGGTCGCCTAACTGGTTGATTTTTTTCAAACCACCACATTTGCCTAAAAACAAAACAGCCTTTGGTTCGATAGCTGTCAGAAGGTCCATAATTGTTGCAGCATTGGCGCTACCCATGCCAAAGTTGATGATTGAAATATCTTTGTTGGTAGCATTAAGCATTACTTTATCCAAACCGTTTACCGGTGTTTCAAACCATTCGGAAAACATGTGTACATATTGATTAAAGTTCACCAGAATAATATATTTACCAAAATCTTTTAATTCGGTGCCTGTATACCTCGGCAGCCAGTTGCTGGTTATTTCATCGCGTGTTTTCATCTGTTTTTGTTTTTGTTGCCATGAATATCATAAGTTGCAAAGATAATCGAAGTATCGACAATCGGCAATATAAACTTGTTGATTAGTTTGGCAGCGTGCCGTAATTTTTTACATATAAGCACTTTTACAAAAACCGAATATTGAATGGTTATGCAAATTTTTATAAAAAACTTGAAATGCAATTATATTATAAGTTAGATTTGAATAATTTTAAAGATCAAACCTTAAAATTAATCTGATTTTGAAACTGAACCTTCCTGATTATAAATTTAAGTATCTTAAAAAGGGAGACAAAACTCATATTTTTGATTCCTTCAGAAAGAAGTATGTTGTTTTAACACCTGAGGAGTGGGTAAGGCAAAATTTTCTGACTTACCTTGCGGAAGAAAAAGGATACAAGCGTTCTTTAATGTTAGTTGAGGCTTCTTTAAAATATGACAAGATTCAAAAGCGATGTGATGCATTGGTCTTCAATTCATGCGGAGAAAAATTAATGATAATTGAATGCAAGTCAGTAAACGTAAAATTATCACAGGAGGTGTTTGATCAGGCTGTGCGTTACAATTACCCTTTAGGTGTTAAGTATATTGTTATCACTAATGGCTTATCCCACTATTGTTGTATGATTGATTATGATCACGGCAAATATTCTTTTTTGGATAATATCCCCGTTTTTGAAGATTTATAGTATCTCCCTTTGCCACAAAGCATTCGCAATTTATATATAATAATGTCACTTTAATACAGCGTGTTGCAATTAGTTATATAGAAAACTCAAAAACTGTTTTGTTTATTTGCAAACAGTTTTAGTCTTTTATTACCCCTAAGCCTTCGTAGTCGTGATCTATAGAAAAAATTTTTTCGTTAGCATTCTTGCTTGATGTTACTCATCATCTCTGAGTTCTTCAAGCCTTTTGTTGGCAAGCTGGAAAACTTCATGGTTTTTTTCAGGGTGTTCCCCAAGATACTCTAGCCAGTCATTGAATACATCGTGGTTTGCATTGTATTCATCAAACACTTTTTGCAGCTCTGAGTCATACTGCTCAATTGCAGCAGTGTATGCATTCATGTCGCCACTGAAATCTTCTGAAAGATGTTTTTCGGTTAGATATTGCATTTGTGCCCAGATTTCAACAAATGCATCTTCCGAATATTCTTCGATAATTTCAACTTCTTCTTTGGCTTCTTCTTTCTTTTCGATTTTTTCTTTTTCCTTCTCTTCTTCATCGCGTGGTGCTTCGGCACACCCTGTTACTACCATTAAAATAATAGCAACGCCGGTTAATAAAAACAAATACCTTTTCATAAAAGCCTCCTGTTTTGGTTAATAATTTAATAAAGCATTGTAAATATAATGAATTTGATAGTATAAAACAGGAACAATTAAAAAATTATATTCTAAATTGGAAACCGGTAAAGAGAAAAATCTTAACTTAGCTATTGTTGTTTTGATAACAGACGTTATAACTATAAAATCTTTTTACTTTATTTGTTGCAGTAACTTAGTGTATGTTATGAAAAAGTCTTATGTTACATTTTTTCTTCTTTTTTTATACTTTATTCCTTTCTTGGTTTATTCTCAGCATGAAAGGTTTGTTATGCCGGCTGAAATAACCTCCGATGATTATGTGGAGGGGCGCATAATTTTCAAGATAAAACCGGAGGTTGTTTCATACAAAAAGTCGTTTGGGGAGTTTCCAGAGGTGTTTTTATATGCTACCGGTCATGAGGATTATTCGGAGTTCAAGCGCAGGTTTCCCGATCATGCGGCTCCTTCGCGTAAATATCATGATTCGGGATTTCCCTTGGTTGACCTATCGAGGATTTATTTTACCGACATCCATGGTGATAAAGGCCTTGAGGAGGCAATAAATCAGTTATATCAAACCGGCATGGTTGAATACGCTCAGCCGCATTATATTCCACAATTGTTGCAGCACTACCCTAATGATCCTCGTTTGGACGATCAGTACTACCTTGAAAACATCCGGGCATTTGATGCATGGGAAATATCAATGGGCGATACAAATGTTGTAATAAGTATTGTAGATACAGGTACCGATCTGTATCATCCTGACCTTATCAATAGTATTAAATATAACTATGACGACCCCATAAATGGCGAGGATAGTGATAATGATGGTTTTGTGGATAATTTTTATGGTTGGGACCTTGGTGAAAACAATAACATGCCTCAGTATAATGCCAATGCCCATGGTGTTCATGTTTCAGGTACTGCATCGGCAACAGCAAATAATGGTACCGGTATTGCCGGCGCCGGATATAATTCAATGTTTATGCCTGTAAAAATTGATGATGAATATGGCAGGTTGGTTATGGCTTATGAGGGTATCGTTTATGCTGCCGACAGGGGTGCAAACGTTATTAATTGCTCATGGGGCGGAACCCTGGGTGCCGGCCCATATGGAAGGGATATTGTTAATTATGCAATCTTTAACCGTGATGTGCTGGTTGTTGCTGCTGCAGGAAACTCAGACAACCAGGTCCCTCTATATCCTGCATCTTATGAACATGTGTTAAGCGTCGCTGCAACAGACGAAGATGATGTTAAAGCAGGGTTTTCAAGTTATGGTATAAATGTTGACGTAAGTGCTCCGGGAACCAACATTTTGTCAACATGGGTCAACTCAGGCTATCTGTCTTCAGGTGGCACTTCTACATCTGCACCCATTGCTTCAGGTGCAGCAGCAATTATGAGGGCACACTTTTCAGACTATAATGCCCTGCAAATTGCAGAACAATTAAAAATAACCACCGACAATATTTATGACATACCGGAAAACTCTGAGTATACAGGTTTGCTGGGAACAGGAAGGATAAACCTCTACAGGGCATTGACTGAAACGGAACACCCTTCACTCAGGCTAATGGAGCACCAGCATACCGATGAAGAGTATTCTCTCTATAATGCAAATGATACTATGAATATTGCAGGTACGTTTGTTAATTTTCTTGCTCCAACAGGTAATATAGAAGTTGGAATATCATCATCATCTCCATATGTGGAAATGATTGACAGTGTTTTTCAAACAGGCCCGGTTGAAACTATGGGTTCTGTTGCAAACAATGATGAACCTTTCAAGATCAGGTTGAAAGAAGATATTCCGGTAAATCATTACATACAATTTAAGCTTTCTTATTCTGACAATAATAACTATGAAGCAGTACAATACTTTTCAGTATTTGTCAATATCGATTACTTGCTTGTTGATGTTAACAGGATTAGAACCACGTTGACGAGCAGGGGAACCCTGGGATACAACTATCCTAATTATCAGCAGGGAGTTGGCTTTATGTTTGATGAAGGCAGGTCAATGATAAAATGTGCAGGGTTGATTGCCGGCAAAAGTACAAGTAATGTTGTTGATAATATTTACGGGGCTTTTGAAAATTCTTTTAATCAATTATTTATACCTGTTGAAACCATCAGGGAGAAAGAAGAATCTGTTTTTTCTGATTTTGATGTTAAAGGTTCATTTAAGGATGATGATGCCTCACCTTTTGGTCTGAATATAAAAGTTGACCAATATGCATATGCCTGGGAAGAATCACCCAAAGACAAATTTATTATTCTTGAGTATGATATCATAAATACCAGCGATGACGAGATAGGTAGTTTTTATGCCGGGTTTTTTGCGGATTGGATAATAACAGATAATAAGCAGCACCGCGCCTTTTTTGATGCTGAAACACTAATGGGTTATGCTTATTCTGCTACAGGTGGTTATTATAAGGGCATAAGCCTGATCAGTGAAGGGCAGATAAGGCATTATGCTTTTGATAACAAGGGTTTTGGAGGTAGTATAAATATCAGTGATGGGTTCACAAATTTTGAGAAGTATACAGCATTAAAAACAAATCGTACGAGTGCAGGTGTTTACGATAAAGATAATGATATCAGTACTTTGGTTAGTACCGGTCCATATAGCTTTTCTCCTGGCGATACAGTGAAAGTTGTATTTGGTGTTATTGCCGGAGATCATCTGAACGACCTGAAAAATAGTGCCAAAATTGCTTATGATCTATACCATGGGTTGTATGATGATAACGATACTGTTACTATTGCCGGTTATGTTAAAGCTGATGATAATATCCAGGTGTTTCCCGTTCCTTTTACGAATCAACTAAATATTGCTTTTGAAGTTGAAAAGCCGGAGCATTATTCAATAAAGGTTCTTAATTTGCAGGGGAAAACGGTTAGACTGCTTTTGGATGAATACTTGCAGGAAGGCCAATACCATTTTAGTTTTAATATGCCTTCTCCTAATGTTAATAATGAAGCTTTAATACTTCAAATACGGGCCGGTAATAAAACCATCAACAGAAAGATTATTCAAAGCAATTAATTAGGTTGTTAATATTGGAACAATGGCAGAGTTTATAGCTTTTATTCCGGAAAAACTTATTCAATTTATCCTTGTAACACTATTGTCATTAGTGATAGGCTTAGCACAGCGTAGGCTTCACACAGAAAAAGATGAGTTTAAGGTGTTCGGTACCGACAGGACTTTCACTTTTATCGGTATCCTGGGATATATTCTTTACATTGTTGATGATAAAACCCTGCTGCCATACCTTGGAGGTTGGTTAACCCTTTCAGTTTTGCTGGTTATTTACTACATTTTTAAACATAAGGAGTTAAACACATATGGTATTACTACCATAGTTGTGGGGCTTATCACCTATTGTATTCCACCCTTAGTGATCACGCAGCCTGCATGGCTTTATATTTTGGTTGTGGTAACGGTTCTGATTTTTTCAGAACTTAAAAGTTCATTTGTTGAAATATCTCAAAAATTTGACAAGGATGAATTTATTACCCTTGCCAAGTTCCTTATAATAGCCGGTGTTATTTTGCCTATTGTCCCTGATAAACAAATTGTACCTTTTATAAATCTTACGCCTTTTAATGTGTGGATTGCTGTGGTAGTGATTTCGGCTATTTCATACTTAAGCTACCTTTTAAGAAAATTTGTCTTTGCAAAATCCGGTATAATAATTTCAGGTGTTTTGGGAGGGATTTACAGTAGTACAGCTACTACCGTTGTTCTTTCCAGAAAAAGTAAAAATCTGAGCAATCAAAATGAAGTTCATCAATATGCTTCTGCCATTATACTGTCCATGGCTGTTATGTATTTTAGGATTTTGGTTTTAATGACTATATTTAATATTCAGCTTGCAGCATATCTTCTTCCGGTTTTTTTGATAATGATAGTGTTTTCAACAATTTGGGGAATTGCAATATTCTTTAAAGCTGAAAAGAGAAATGTCGTTGAAGATGATAAAATAATGATAGATAAAAACCCCCTTGAATTCAGGGTAGCTATAATCTTTACATTACTATTTATTGCTTTTTCATTCATCAATTATTACGTAATAGAAACATTTGGTGTAAGCGGATTGAATGTTTTAAGCTGGATAGTGGGCTTTATAGATATTGACCCCTTCCTGCTTAACATTTTCCAGGGTAAATATGATGTCAAGAGCAATGCTATAGCACTTGCTACTTTTCAGGCTATTATAAGCAATAATATTTTAAAAACCGGTTATGCTATGATCTTTGCAAGAAAGAGTTTGAGAAAACCTATAATAACCGGCATGGGGGCTATCATTTTAGTAAACGCAATACTGCTGTTGTTCTTTTTATAAAATCGGGCATTTAAACAGGTTGATAACTTTTTTACAACTTTCCGCCTGTGGCTGGAAAATAGCCTGTTATTACTTTATTTTTGTAATATTATATTGGACTTTTTTAAGAAATAGAAATGCACGATAATTATAGGCCTTACATTGTAATTTTTGCAGGTGTTATATTTCTGTTGCTTGTCATTTGGGGTGTTTTGTTTTTTTTGCAAAAAAAAACATATACGGTGGCAGATAACCCCGGAAGTCTTATCCCTTCTGATGCTTTGTTCCTTATCACTGTTGAAACCCCAGCCACAAGTATTGACGAAATGAAGGAAACTGTTTTCTGGCAGGAATTAACCGGCATTGAACAATTACAACAGATTGATGAATCAGTAGTTTTTCTGGATTCTTTAATAAAAGGATCAACAAAGGTTCAGGACTTTTTTAATTCGAGCATGCTTTATTTGTCCTTCCATGAAGTCAGGCAAGGGTTGAATGCCGGGTTGTTTAATATCACTCCTAAGCGCAAATATGCTTCGAAAGATATAAGCGGTATTTTAAAGGAAGAATTTGGTCTAGAGACGTTAAACCAATATCAATTCCTTGATGCCCGGATTTTTGAAGGCCATCTACCCAAAAGTGACACTGTGTTTTATTCGTTTTATAAGGGAAGCTTATTGATAAGCAGTCATAGTAAACTTGTTGAAACTTCAATAACACAATATAATTCCGGCACAAACCTTCTATCTGATAAAGAGTTCAAAGATATTTTCAAAATATCTGTGTCTGGCAATAAAGTATTTTATAACATCGGCAATCTGTGCGATGATATAAACAAACTTATAAAACTTGATAAACATGAGTTTTTGGATTGTAAGAATTTTGGTTCATGGCTCGCACTGGATATAAGTGTTTATGACCAACACCTCACTTTAAATGGTTTTTTAATTCCTGCTGAAGGTCAAAATGTTATTCCAACGGACAATCCCTTAGAGCATAAGTTACCTCCTGTGTTACCTTCTACTACCTTTCTTTTTATATCGCGAACTTCAGGTGGTCAAGGTCTTGACAAAAATGACCAAATGAGTAATAACCAGGTATATACCAATTCTGTATCCGGGAATAATGAAATATATGATAGCAATAACATTTCAGAAATACCTGTTAAACAAACAGGATATGCTTTGTATGCCATAAATAAACAGGATAAAGAAATTGCCCCGGTGTTTGTTATAAAACTTGAAGATGAAGTGTTTGCAAACGAATTAGCTAAGGATTATGAGTTGAAACAATTAAATATACGTGAGTATTTTGCTGAAGAGCAAAACATTTATCTGTATCGAATTAATAAAAATGATTTTTTAAATGATTTTGAAATGTTTGGGCTTTCCAATGATTACAAGTATTTGCTTTGTTATGGTAATTTAATGGTAGCTCTTGAAATCATTGATGACGTTAAAAGCTGGTATGATTATTACAAGAATAAACGAATGTTGTCAGATAACCCATATACAGAGAAAGTCTTTGAACAGCTACCTGTAATAAGCAATTATCTGATTTACACTCATATTCCTGATTTAATTTCTTTAATGGATGATCTGTTTACTGAGGAAGTAAAGGATTTTCTGGCAGAAAATAATGAAACTTTTAAGCGTTTTGACCGAGCTGCTGTTCAGTTAATGCATCAACAAGGAGGTATTTTCCAGGCGCATGCAGTCTTAAGCCATAACCCTGGTGCTCAAAATATACCTGAGAAAAAATGGGAGGTTGAGCTAAATGATAATGTCCATAAAAGACTGTATAAAGTAATAAGCCATGTTGATAATACCCGGGAGATAATTGTCACGGATAGCAGTAATAACATTTACCTGATAAGTGACCGGGGTGAATTATTGTGGGAAAGAGAACTTAAAGAGCCGTTGATGTCTGATATCTTTCAAATTGATTACTATAAAAATGACAAGTATCAATATCTTTTTAATACACAAAATTATATTTATATTATCGACAGGCTGGGAAGGGATGTAGCTAATTATCCTTTGAGGCTTCAGGAGTCTGCATCTGCACCTATGGCTCTGTTTGATTATGATAATAATAAAAATTACAGGTTGATTATCCCTACTGAGAGTAAAAAAATTCTAAATCTTGATAAAACCGGTAGCCCTGTGGCTGGATGGATGTATGAAAGATCAAATAATGTTGTAAGTAAACCTGTGCAACATATACGCATGGAGGGAAAGGACTTCTTATTTGTGATTGACAATACCGGCCGGTCAGAAATACTTAACAGAAGAGGGCAGGTAAGGATAAAAACTCCTAAAGAGCTTAAAATATCTAAAAAAAATCCGGTCTTTTATGATCCAACAGAAGACAAACCACATTTTATGATTACAGGTAATAATGGCCAGCTTATTGAAATAGCGCTTGATGGTACCATATCAAAATTTGCAATAGACGAATTTTCTGAAGATCATTTTTTTGCCTATCATGATTTTACACGTGACGGGAAAAAAGAATACCTGTTTTTGGATGAAAATGTTCTGTCAGTTTTTGACTACTCGGGCAAAAAAATATTTTCGTATAAGTTTGATAATGATATTAATGTTCCACCGTTTGTTTTTGATTTAAATGAAAAGGGTTTGTTTGCCGGTGTGGTTGACAAAAATTCCGGGAAAGTTTATTTGTTTTCCGGTGATGGAAGAAATATGCTTCCTTTGGTAATAAGGGGGGATGTGCCTTTTGAAATCAAAGCAAACGATAACAAAGGGGCAATTGAGATAGTTAAAGGATTAAATAATTTTTTAAGATGTT
>SLSZ01000002.1 GCA_007130125.1 Bacteroidales bacterium | reverse complement strand
ATAGGCACTACTTTAGTGTTTTCTACATTTATATTAGTATTATACCGCGAAGGATATTTTAGCGGCATTGCACTTTCATTCGTAGCTATGGCTATGTTTTTGTTTGTTCTTACTCTTGTTATAAATGAATATTACATTATTGCAGGGTTAGTTGGCCTGACCATAATTTTAGCAATTGCTCTACGCAAAAGAAAAGCTGATGTGTTTCAGTTAATAGGCCTATGCATCTTATTATCAGTGTATGTTTATTCTGTCGATTATGTTTTTGAGAATGTTCTTCAGCAACATCACAGGGAACGTATTACTGTTCTTCTAAGTGACGAGATTGACATGAAGGGCTCCGGTTACAATCTGAATCAATCAAAAATAGCTATCGGCTCAGGTGGAGTGTGGGGCAAAGGTTATTTACAAGGTACCCAAACCAAATTCAATTTCATCCCTGAACAAAACACTGATTTTATATTTTGTACTATAGGTGAAGAATGGGGGTTCTTCGGCAGCACTTTTGTTATTATTCTTTACCTGATATTTATTACAAGAATCGTATTGATTGCCGAAAAACAACGATCATCTTTCAGCCGGATATTCGGATACTGTGTAGCATCCGTTTTCTTTTTTCACTTTGCTATTAATATAGGCATGACAATCGGTTTGGCGCCTGTAATAGGGATACCATTACCTTTCATAAGCTATGGTGGATCATCTATGGTAGGATTCACTATTCTACTATTTATTTTTTTAAAATTAGATACAAGAAGGCTTGAAAGATTCTGACATATCCAATAAACCTTAATTTGAAATGAAAATAGCACTCTTTGGGCATCAATTTAATTCTTTTTACTTAAAGAAAATCGTAAGGCTGGTTAATCTTTTAATTAAGAAGAATACCGCCTTGCAAATACACGAAACACTATATTATATAATAGGACCACACCTAAAACAAAAAAATAACATCCTGTTATTTGACAGATATGGACAAATTGACAAGGACACCGATTTGTTTATAAGCCTTGGTGGAGACGGCACTCTTCTGGATGCAGCAACCATAGTAAGAGATTCAAACATTCCAATACTCGGGATCAATATAGGAAAATTAGGCTTTTTGTCATCTGTTTCTATTGATGAAACAGAAAACTCCATTGACGCAATACTTGATCAAAAATTTGACATTGATAAGAGAACACTTGTTAAACTTGAAGAACCTACTTCATTGTTCGGTAATCTTGATTTTGGTTTGAATGAATTTTCAGTGATTAAAAGAGACACATCAACAATGATAACCATAAAAACCTATATTGACGATTATTTCCTGAATACATATTGGGCTGACGGGTTGATTATATCAACACCTACCGGCTCCACCGGGTATTCACTCAGCTGCGGAGGGCCTATTATTTCACCTGAATCAAAAAATTTTGTTATTACACCTATAGCCAATCATAATCTTACTGTAAGGCCTATTGTTATACCTGACAACTGTAGGATAAA
This sequence comes from Bacteroidales bacterium, assembly GCA_007130125.1. Taxonomy (GTDB): domain Bacteria; phylum Bacteroidota; class Bacteroidia; order Bacteroidales; family UBA7960; genus PUKZ01. The sequence goes on along the minus strand of SLSZ01000002.1, from coordinate 26,758 downwards.
ACTTAAAGTTGAAGATATAAATAAAGATTTTTTATGTGTTCTGGATTCCCGCTCAAAAGCATTAAGCGCACCGGCTGAGTTGACAATTTGTAAAACTGATTTCCAAATAAACTTGGTAAACCTGGAAAATAAAGATTTCTTCAAAACAATAAGGAACAAATTGGCATGGGGCCTTGATAAAAGAAATTAATGATGCTATTTGTTACCCGTCTGTAGAAAATATTAGTCTGTATAAAAAAAATAATTATTTTTGTCGCAATTAACAAACGTTTTTTATGCAATATTTTACAAACCCAAGCAATTAATCATGAAGTTCTATTCATTATTCCTGATATTTTTTCTGTTTGCACTATCCGTGTCTGACAGTTTTGGACAGCAATGGAGAAGAGACAGGCACCACATCGTATTAGGTTTGGGCGGAAGTGGTTTTATGGGTGATTTAGGAGGTGCTGATGATCCAAGCACTCTTGGAATTAGTGATTTTGATTTTAAAGCTGTGAAGCCATCTATAATGTTGGGGTACAGGTATCATTTTTATGAAGATATTGCTGCCCGGGCCAATATTATTTATGGTGAGATATCGGGAAGTGACAGTTATACAAACGAAATTTACCGCAACAATCGAAACCTCCATTTCAAATCACCTATAATAGAACTTTCAGCACAGGGAGAATATTATTTTTTCAGTGCTGAAAGAGTTGGTGCAAGATACCGAAGAATAACCAGGGGAAGGGGTTGGATTGGTTATAACATTTCTGCTTATGCATTTGCCGGTGTAGGTGGTTTTTATTTTAATCCTCAGGCACAATTTGACAGGGATCACTACCTGGAGTTGGGTCACAGCTCCATAAAAAATGTAGATGAGCTTCCCGAAAATGGCTGGTATGACCTAGCTCCGCTGCGTACTGAAGGACAAGGTTATTATCCAACAAGAGAAACTTATAGCCAGATACAAATTTCTGTACCAATAGGTATTGGTGCAATGTTTCATATTAGCAGAGACTTGTCTATTGGTATAGAGTATGGATACAGGAAAACATGGACAGACTATATTGATGACGTAAGTAAAACTTATGTTGATCCCGCAATATACAGCCAAATGTGGGATGACCCGAAAACAATTGCCCTGGCTGAGTATTTTTCGAACCCAACTAATAATAGTTTGCCTGAAAGCACTACTGCACCAGGAATGCAAAGGGGTGGCCCAACCTCAAATGACTCTTATATGTTTGCTTTTGTTACTGTTTATTACAGATTACCCGAATTAAGACCAAGTTATGGGTTACCAAGATTTTAACATATAAGACTTTTTCAAAGTTTTAATACCGGAAAAAAATATTGGCTAACTTGTTGCGTTTATTAATACATGTAAGGTATACGCTTTGTATTCATATTATTACAACAATTAACTGAACTGATGAAAAAATTGTTACTTCTTACTTTTGCTTCTATCCTTTTGTTTCCTGTATTGATTAATGGGCAGCATATGTTAAACGGAAAGCAGAATAGCGAGTTGGGAGTATATTATGGATTAGCCTACTATTTGGGTGATTTAAACCCATCCCGGCAGTTCGCTATGGCCCGCCTTGCTTATGGCGGATTATACAGGTATAATTTTGATGAACACAAAAGCCTGAGAATTAGCGGCTTCTATGGAAGCGTGGAAGCAGATGATGCGGTTATTGAATACAATAAAAACAGAAATCTGCATTTCAGATCAACTATTATGGAAATTTCACTGCAAGGAGAAATTACATTTTTGCCCTTTGAAATAGGAAATCCTAACACCTTACATACACCATATATTTTTGCAGGTATAGGTGGATTCAGATTTAACCCACAAGCAAGAGGTGACGATGACCAATGGTATGACCTGCAGCCACTTGGTACCGAAGGACAAAACAGCGAGCTTTACCCAAACAGAGAACCTTATGATTTATATGCAGTATCTTACTTGTTTGGTTTAGGATATAAGTTTAATATATCAAAAAACTTTACAGGAGGAATAGAGTGGGGTATGAGAAGAACCACAACCGATTATCTGGACGATGTGAGTACAACTTACCCTGAGCCTGAAGCTCTTAGCGGGGTTGCATATCAATTCTCAGACAGATCACTGGAAAACAGAGGAGATAACACAAATATGATGCGTGGAAACCCTAACAATAAAGACTGGTATTCTTTTGCCGGGTTTATTTTAACATTTAAATTACCAAGTTTAAGCAAAGAAGTATGTCCGGCCTATGATTAAAAAATCTTAAACTTTTAGCTTAAACTTTTATTTATCAAAACATTTTGTGAAATTTGTGAAATTTTTGAAGAGATAGTTAACTATTAAAATGGATTTAAAAGAACAAATAGATAATAACCGGCTACCAAAACACGTTGCCCTGATCATGGACGGAAACGGCAGATGGGCCGAACAAAGAGGCAAAGAACGTATTTTTGGACATGAAAATGGCGTGAAAGCCGTTCGAAATACTTTAGAAGCAGCCGGTGAATTAAAAATCCCATACATAACTATCTACGCATTCTCAACTGAAAATTGGAGTAGACCAAAAAAAGAGGTTGATACATTAATGGAGCTACTTGTAAATGCCATTAGAAATGAAACACAAAAATTGCATAAAAACGGTATAAGACTTCATGCAATAGGTAATATTGAAACATTGCCTGAAAAATGCCTTAAAGAACTAAAAGAAGCTATTGATCTGACCAAAAATAATGACAAGCTAAATTTAATAGTTGCTCTTAGCTACAGTGCCAGATGGGAGATAGTCAATGCAGTTAAAAGAATTGTAAAAGATTTTGAGAAAGGAAAAAAGCAAGTTGATTCAATCAACGAAGCTTTTTTTAGTCAATATCTTAATACCAGCAATTTTCCCGATCCCGACCTGTTGATACGCACTAGTGGAGAATTAAGAATCAGCAACTTTCTGTTATGGCAAATAGCATACAGCGAATTATATTTTACGCCTGTTTTATGGCCCGATTTTAATAAAGAGCACTTTTTTCAGGCAATAATAGATTATCAAAAAAGAGAACGCAGATTTGGAAAAACAAGCGATTATTTATTAAATAAAAACAATTGATCTTTAGTATTAATAAGCTTAAATTGAATTAAAATTTTTACCAAAAACAGCAATTAATATAATGTTAAAAAAGGCTTTAATTACATTCATTATTTCAACATTCATACTGATTCAGGGAACTTCACAATTTCCCAGGGAAAATTCACAAGTAAGTGTTGATTATAATAATCCAAAGGAATATACTATTGGCGGAATTTCCGTGTCTGGTATAAGGAATATAGATGAAAACATAGTTTTAATGGTTTCTCAATTAAATGTAGGTGACCAAATATTAATACCGGGGGATGATATTTCCAATGCCATTAACAATCTCTGGAAGCAGGGATTATTTCAAGACGTTGCAATATCTATCTCAGCAATAGATGACGAATACGTTTATCTGGTTATTGAGCTTGAAGAAAGACCAAGGTTAGCCAACTTCGAGTTTGAAGGGACCAGACGTTCAGATGAAGACAATCTTGAGGAAAAGCTAAATATCCGGCGCGGAGATGTGATTACTGACAACCTTTTAGTTAGAGCAGAAAATACTATAAAGGACTATTATATTGAAAAAGGTTATCTCAGGCCCTCGGTGAAGTTTCATCATGAACCTGATACGGTACGCCCAAACACTGTTAACCTTACATTTGAAATAGATCGTGGCGAACGTACCAGAATCCGTTCTATAAACATATATGGAAATGAGGAATTAACAGATTGGCAAATCAAAAGATTAATGGAGGATACAAGGGAAAGGAGCTTGCTTTTTATATTTTCTTCATCAAAATTTATTAGAGACGATTACAGGCAAGATAAACAAAATATTATTGACAGATATAATGAAATTGGGAAAAGGGATGCTAAAATAGTTAAAGATTCCGTTTATTTTGTTGCTGATGATAGAATTGAAATTGATCTGCATATCGATGAAGGACCAACATATTATTTCAGAGATATAAGCTGGATTGGGAACACCGTATATTCAACTGAAACTCTAAATCAGGTATTGAACATTGAAAAAGGTGAAGTTTATAATCAGGCAAAGCTTGACAAGAACCTACACATGAATGTAGAAGGAATGGATGTCAGTTCACTTTACCTTGATGATGGTTATTTATTCTTTAATCTTAACCCCGTGGAAGTTGCTGTGGAACAAGATTCTATTGATCTTGAAATAAGGATTTACGAAGGCCAGCAAGCTGAAATTAACAGGGTGTCTGTAAGAGGGAATACAAGGACGAATGATCATGTGATAATGCGTGAAATCAGGACACGTCCGGGACAACTTTTCAGCAGAAGCGATATTATACGTAGCCATCGCGAAATTGCACAACTCGGGTACTTTGACCAGGAAACAATTGATGTTATACCAAAACCAAATCCACAAGACGGAACTGTTGACCTTGAATATATTGTTGAAGAAACATCTTCAGACCAGATTGAAATATCCGGTGGCTGGGGTGGCGGCAGGATAATCGGAACTGTGGGCTTGATCTTCAATAACTTCTCTACAAGAAATTTACTCAACAGAGAAGCATGGAGACCACTGCCAACCGGAGACGGGCAACAATTATCACTCAGAGCACAAACTTATGGCCGGGGATATATATCATACAGCTTCTCTTTCATGGAGCCCTGGCTGGGAGGAAAAAGAGATAATTCCTTAAATATATCTTTCTACAGTACAACACACAGAAGAAATGTACCTAAAGACCATGCAAACTATGGTTACTATAGTATTTTGGGTTCATCAGTAGGATTATCAAAAAGGCTTAGATTCCCGGATGATTTCTTCTTTCTGAGACAATCTATTAACTATCAGTACTATGATATTAACAACAGCCCAATACCATTTCTGTTTGAAAAAGGGGTTTCAAACAACTTAAGCTATACTATTTCCTTCGGCCGTAATTCTATAGACGCCCCACTTTTCCCGAGGTCAGGCTCTGAAGTGTCAGTTTCATTACAGCTAACACCTCCATACAGCTACTTTTCTGATCTGGATTACACACAAGCTACGGATCAGGAAAAATTCAAATGGCTTGAATATCATAAATGGAAGTTTAGATCTAATTGGTATACAACACTTGTTGGAGATTTGGTATTATCAACAAGGCTAAGATTCGGTTTTCTGGGTTATTATAATTCAGACATAGGACAACCACCGTTTGAAAGATTCTACTTAGGTGGTGACGGACTATCGGGTTGGGAAATAGATGGACGTGAAATCATAGCACTGAGAGGTTATGATGACTATACTCTAACCCCGATGGACGATAGAAGACAACCTATTGGTGCTAATGTGTATAACCGTTATACAGCAGAATTACGTTATCCAATTTCATTAAACCCAATGGCAACTGTATATGCCCTGGCATTCGTTGAAGCAGGTAATGCATGGCTGCATTTTGATGATTTTAGCCCCTTCGACGTAAAACGTTCAGCTGGCGTTGGTCTCAGGATCTTTCTACCGATGTTCGGATTGCTCGGAATCGACTGGGGCTACGGATTTGACGAAATACCAGGAATGCCCGATGCTCACAAAGGTCAGTTTCACTTCACTATCGGACATTCTATTGACTAAAAGTAAACAAACTGGTTTAAATAATTTTACGAGACCAAAAGAAAAATCTAATAAACCTTTATCATTAAACAATACGGAGGTAAATAAAATGAAAAAAACAACAGTTCTGGTTTTTTTAATGGCTTTCTTTACAATATCAGCCTTTTCACAACGATTTGCTTACATTGATACACAATATATAATGGATAACATTCCTGAATACCAGGCAGCAGAAATGGAAATTGAACAGCTCTCCACTGAATGGCAAAAGGAACTGGAAGCTAAGTTTGATAAACTTGAAGAGCTCTACAAGAAATACCAGGCTGAAGCTCCTTTGCTACCGGATGAAGTAAAGCGCGACCGCGAAAGTGAAATAATGGAACTGGAAAGAGAAGCTAAACAGCTTCAAATGCAACGCTTTGGACAAGGTGGTGACCTGTTCAAAAAAAGACAGGAGTTGATACAGCCTATTCAGGATAAAATATATGAAGCTGTTGAAGAAATTGCCACAAGAGGAAACTATGCGGTGATCTTTGATAAAGGAAGCGGCCCGAATATGATATATACCGATGTCCGTTATGACCTAAGCGATGACGTTCTCAAGCAACTCGGATACCGTAATTGATCCGGTCATTTTTTATTAAGCAATCTCTTTATTTCGTTGAGCTTCATTAAAGCTTCAACAGGTGTCAGTGTATCAATATCCGTGTTGAGTATATCTTCTTTTATTTGTTGCAAAAGCGGATCCTCCAGTTGAATAAAGCTAAGCTGATAATCGTCATGTTTGTTCACATCAGATTTTGAAGTTTCAGGGACTTTTGATAGCTCGCCGCTACTATGTGATTTTTCCAAACCCGATAACAAAGAGTAGGCTCGTTGAACTATAACCGATGGCATACCTGCCATTTGAGCAACATGTATACCAAACGAATGCTCGCTGCCTCCTTCAGCTAATTTCCTCAGGAATATTACTCTATTTTGCAACTCCTTAACAGTAACGTTGAAGTTTTTAATTCTCGGAAATGAAGATGCCAGCTCATTAAGCTCGTGGTAATGGGTGGCAAAAAGCGTTTTTGCTTTAAACATCGGATGCTCATGCAAATATTCAGCAATAGCCCATGCAATGCTGATGCCATCATAAGTACTGGTACCTCTTCCTATCTCATCAAGCAATATAAGACTGCGGTTTGAAATATTATTAAGAATAGAGGCTGTTTCATTCATCTCAACCATAAAAGTAGATTCCCCTGAAGAGATATTGTCGGAAGCACCAACGCGAGTAAAAATCTTGTCGACAAAACCTATAGATGCCTTACTTGCCGGCACAAAGCTGCCCATTTGTGCCAATAAAACTATTAATGCCGTTTGGCGCAGCAAAGCTGACTTTCCCGACATGTTTGGACCGGTAATGATCATTATTTGTTGTTGCTCATTATCCAGGTAAACATCATTAGTAACATACTCCTCCCCTATGGGCATACGCTGCTCAATAACAGGATGACGGCCTTCTTTAATATCAACAACATAGCTGTCATCGATAACAGGCCTCACATAATTATATTGCCTTGCCAGATTCGCAAAACATAACAAGCAATCAAGCTTGGCAATAATTCCTGCATTTATTTGAATTGGTTCAATATACTCTGAAAGAGCAGCCAAAAGCTCATAATAAAGCTGCTCTTCAAGAATAAGTATCTTTTCTTCAGCACCCAGGATCTTTTCCTCGTATTCTTTCAGCTCAGGAGTTATATACCTCTCAGCGTTTACCAAAGTTTGTTTTCTCTCCCATTCTGCAGGCACCTTGTTTTTGTGTGTGTTGGTTACTTCTATATAGTAGCCAAAAACATTATTATATGCAATTTTTAATGATGGTATTCCTGTACGCTCAAGTTCACGTTGCTTTAAATTCAAAAGATAATCCTTGGCAGAGTGCCTGATTGAACGAAGTTTATCAAGTTCATCAGATACTCCATCGTTAATTACTTCACCCTTAGTAATTAAAACAGAAGGCTCTTGCTTTATCTCCTTTGAAATACGGTCTCGAATAATAGTACATAAATTAAGTTGTTCAGAGATATTTTGGAGTGAAGAGCAGTCTGATTCAGACAAAGTTTCCTTTATCGGTTCAATTGACTCCAGGGCCTTATGTATTTGCAGCACCTCCCTGGGGTTTATTCTCCTCACAGCAACCTTTGAAATCAGTCTTTCCAGATCACCAATATCCTTAATCCAGCCGGAAATTTTTTCTGACAATTCCACGTTATTGAACAAATACTCCACCACATCATGTCTGTCTCTTATCAGGCTTTTTTTCTTTAATGGCAATATAACCCAGCGTTTCAGAAGCCGGCTTCCCATTGGTGATATAGTTCGGTCAATAACATTAATAAGAGTTGCAGCATCCTCATTGGGGCTATATAACAACTCAAGGTTTCTAATAGTGAATTTATCAAGCCAAACATATTGATTCTCATCAATTCGTGAAACCTTAGTTATGTGTTCCAGCTTGTCATGATGTGTTTCTGAAAGATAGTGAAGTACTGCACCGGCTGCTATAATGCCCATATCCAACTCCTCAAGGCCAAAACCCTTGAAAGACAATGTACCAAAATGATTCAAAAGCAAATCATCAGCAAATTCCCTGGTAAATGCCCAGTCATCTAATGTTGTAGTATAGTGCTTACCTGGAAAAACTTCATTAAAGGTTTTTGCTTTGTTCTTCTGAAGCACTATCTCACTGGGTTTAAAACTTTGTATTAGCTTATCTATATACTCATAGCTACCCTGGTCGGCAAAAAACTCTCCGGTAGAAATATCAAGAAAAGCAATGCCATATTTTTGATCCTGAATATGTAGTCCGGCTAGAAAATTGTTTTCTTTCAAATCAAGGACTTTATCACTAAACGCAATACCCGGGGTAACCAATTCGGTAACACCGCGTTTTACAATCTTCTTAGCTTTTTTGGGGTCTTCAAGTTGATCACAAATAGCTACCCGCTGACCGGCTTTAACCAGTTTTGGCAAATAAGATTCCAGTGCATGATAGGGGAACCCGGCTAACTCAACAAAAGATGCTGCTCCGTTGGCACGGCGAGTCAATACAATGCCAAGTATTTGGGAAGTCTTTATGGCATCTTCTCCAAACGTCTCATAAAAATCCCCTACCCTGAACAACAACAATGCATCGGGATACTTAGCCTTGATCGAATTGTATTGACGCATCAAAGGCGTCTCAACTTCTTTAGTCTGATTTTTTGACAAACCGGTAATTGTTTTTATTAAGCACCTACTTCACCAAACAAAAATAATCAAACCACTATAATAAGCAAACAAAAAATAATAAACAATTTTGGATTTGTAACGTTAATATTTGTTTAACTGATTTCGAAATTTAAAGTTTGTTTGGAAATTGGGATTTTTATTAATGGAATGCTTTTGTTATTTTTGCAAAAATGTTTTTTTTAACGTCCATAATTGATCTTTGTTTAAAATGGGTCGTATACTTGCAATAGACTATGGTCAAAAAAGAGCCGGACTGGCAATAACCGATAAAGACAGAATTATTGCCACCGGTTTGGCAACAGTTCACGTAAAGGATCTGATAAAATACTTGAAAGATTATATTTCAAAAGAAGAAATTGATTGTATAGTTGTTGGTGAACCCCTGGACATGCAAAGCAAAGCTTCTGATTCATCAAGGTTTATTGACCCGTTTGTAAAACATTTGAAAAAACAATTTCCCGAAATAATTGTTGAACGTATGGACGAGAGATACACATCGCAAATGGCTATGCAAACTATGCGCGATGCCGGATTGAAAAAAAAATCCCGGCAAAATAAAGAACTTGTTGATAAAATTAGTGCAACGCTGATTTTGCAATCATATTTGGAAATGAAATCATTAAGGAATAAAGGATAATGACACTACCAATTATAGCTTATGGGGATCCGGTGCTTAAGAAGAAGGCTTCTGAGGTTGATAAAAATCAGTCCGGCATAAGGGAGTTAATAGAAAACATGTTTGAAACCATGTACAAAGCTGAAGGTGTGGGCCTAGCAGCACCACAAGTAGGACAAAGCCTGAGAATATTCGTGGTTGATGCCACACCCTTTAAGAAAGACGACGAAAAACTGGATGGCTTTAAAAAAGTATTCATAAACCCTGAAATCATTGAAAGCACAGGTAAAGAAATACTGTTTAATGAAGGTTGCCTTAGTTTTCCTAATATTAGGGAGGATATATGGAGAAAACCGGAAGTATTTATAAGATATTATGATGAAGACTTCAACCTTCATGAAGAAAAATATGATGGAATTGCAGCACGTATCCTTCAGCATGAATATGATCATATTGAAGGAATCGTTTTTATTGATCGAATATCACCCTTAAAACGCAGAATCATCAAAGGTAAGCTTAATTCGATAGCTAAAGGGTTGGTAGATGTTAATTACAGAATGAAATTTCCTGCCAGAAAGCAGAAGTCATACAGCTAAAAAGGCTAATTTGTCACACAGAGCTTTGTTTTCATGAATTACTATCATCACATTTTACCTAATGGTATACAAATAGTTCACCGGCATAGCCTTTCGCCTGTTGCTCACTGTGGTATTACCATTAACACCGGCTCACGCGATGAGGAAAGCCACGAACAAGGCCTTGCACACTTTATCGAACACCTTATTTTCAAAGGAACCAAGCGCCGAAAAATGTATCAAATACTTAGCCATATGGAAAATGTAGGCGGAGAATTAAACGCCTATACCTCAAAAGAAGATACCTGCATTTACGCTTCCTTCCTAAGCAATTATTACAAAAGATGCCTCGATCTGATCTCTGATATCGTTTTTAATTCTACATTTCCTGAAAAAGCTATTTTTAACGAAAAAGACGTGGTGATCGATGAGCTCAACTCCTACAAAGACACACCGGGAGAACAGATACTTGACGACTTTGATGAAATATTGTTCAGAGAACATTCCCTTGGAAAAAACATATTGGGAACACCACAGAACATAAAAAAGTTTGATCGTAACAGCATCTTCAGCTTCCTGGATAAAAACTATTCAACACACGAAATGATAATCTGTTCGGTTGGAAACATCAAGTTTAGCAAACTTGTAAGCCTGGCTGAAAAATTTTTAGGACATATTCCTGAACAAATTCGTAATAATACCCGCAAACCTTTTGATTCATACAAACCAACTACAAAAGTGTTGAAAAGAAGCAATCACCAAGCTCACTGCGTAATTGGCAACATTGGATATTCGAGCCAGGACAATCGTAAAACATCATTGGTGTTGCTCAACAATATACTTGGCGGGCCGGGCCTTAACTGCAGGCTTAACATGGCGATTCGTGAAAAATACGGATACTGCTATAATATAGAAAGTAGTTATCAGCCTTATTCGGATACAGGGGCCTTTTCTATTTATCTGGGTACAGACAATGAATATCTGGATAAAACAATTGAACTTGTTCACAAAGAACTTAATAAATTAACAAAAATCAAGATGGGAAGCCTGCAACTTAAAAGGGCAAAGCAACAACTAAAAGGACAAGCTGCCATCTATTTCGAATCTAATATAAACAAGATGCTGTCAATGGGTAAAAACATTCTCCTGCATAACAAAATTGAGTCTTTGGAAGAAATATATGAAAGAGTTGATGACGTTTCAGCATCTCACCTTCTGGAAACAGCTAATGAAATATTTGACCAGGATAAACTTAGTATGCTTACTTATAAACAAACTTAACTTTGTCTCACCATGTAATATAATGCTTAACAATTATATATAACAAACCAAAAACAATTTAACCTGCTATGGACTTCCTGCCTAAAGATATTGAAGATTATGCGGAAAAAATAACTACCCCTGAAGATGAGGTTTTACATCAGCTTGCCCGCGAAACCAACATGAAAGTATTGCGTGCCAGAATGCTGTCGGGCAAATTGCAAGGTAAGCTATTGCAGCTAATAAGTCAAATGATAAAACCTGAAAGAATTCTTGAAATAGGAACCTATACAGGTTATTCAGCCATCTGTCTTGCCCGGGGATTAAGGGATAATGGCAAGTTGCACACTATTGACCATAACCCTGAACTGGAGGATATTACAAGAAAATACTTCCGCAAAGCCGGATTGGATAACCAAATCATTTTGCATATTGGAAAAGCCATTGAAGTATTGCCAAACCTTAATGATTCCTTCGACCTGGCATTTATTGACGCTGATAAAGAGAACTATGTCAATTATTACGAACTGACTATTGAAAAGCTGGTTAAAGGTGGTATAATAATTGCCGACAATGCACTTTGGAGCGGGAAAGTACTTAATAAGCCTGATAAAAAAGACACAGAAACCGTTGGAATTATTGAATTCAATAACCATGTAGCTAATGATCCCAGGACAGAAAATTTACTGCTGCCGTTTAGAGATGGATTAATGATCATTAGGAAAAAATAGTTTAGTAATACACAGCAATACTTCTAATAAAACTTTACTCCTCATTAGGCATTGAAGATGCTCTTCCTCCAAAAACATCCCCGGTATTAAAAGCAACGGTGATATGGTTGGGTGCTCCGGCAAGATGGTAATTTGACCGGCCATAGCTGAATTGAAACCTTGATATTTTTATTCCCAAACCCCATGAAAAGCCAACTGTAGACAGCCTGCTTTCCACTTTCATTTCCTGCCGGCGGCGATAATTATATCCCATATGAAAGCTAAGATTGTCGATAGGTATAAATTCTATTCCCAAAATAAAATGATGCATCAACCTGTCGGCAAAATCACCAATATCATCTTCACTTCTATCTCCATTTTGGGCAGGCATATATCTTGAATCTATCTGTCTGTCAAAGGTCAGGTCCCACTTTTGCAGGTTGTGGGCTACTGCAAACAATCTGAAAGGAGCATTCTCCAATTCTTTTGAAGCACCGGCTAAAACCTCAAAAGGAAGTGGCTCATGATTACCGTGGTATGTGGTTATTTGCCTGCCTATATTCCTGAACAAGAGGCTCGCAGCAAACAAACGTTCCTGGTTTATATAGCTCCCAGAAACATCGACAGCCAAGCCGAAAGAGCTATATTCATAAAAATCTGAGCCAATAATTTTAAAATTACTTCCTATAAAGAATTGGTCACTCAACTGCCTGCCCCAGCCAACAACCAAAGCATACTCCCCGGCACTGAAAGTACCATAGTCCTGGCCGGTCTCATCTCTCTCATCAAATTTGCCATAACTAATATATTGCACCCTGCCGGTAAAACTCCCATATCTCTCAAAAGTGTGAGAATAAGCAGCTGTTCCATAGTGAATATCATCGAAGTAACTAACAAAATTAAGGGACAGGTCATTGTGCATATTAGCATTAATAAGTGAGGGATAAAACAATGCCATATTCAGGTCATCCTCAATGTCGGGCACTCCATAACCACCAATCCCAGTTATGCGCGCCGAAGTTGGAAGGTTCAAAAATTCGTACACCCTGCCGCTTTGAGATATTAACGGATTTGCAACAAGGCAAAGAAAAAATATTAATAAGGCGTTTTTTAAACCGAATAAGTTCAAAATTATATGGAAATTAATTTTAAATAAACAATACCTCTTTCGATAACTTTTCATTAAACGGGAAATCAAACAGATTTATTGCAATTAGTAAATCTGGCCTTCCTCTCTTTTAAGCATTTTTGCGCGTATACTCATGACCGGTATTGGTGACCTGTTAACCATTTGTTCGGCATATGGTCCCAGAAAAATATTCCCGGGAGCAAACTCCTGTTCTGTCATCATAGATATCAGATCCCCGTCATTCTTTTTTGCATATTCTATGGTGCTATCAGTAATATTGTCTGAAACAGCTTTATCCTGTACTGATTTCACACCAGCATTTTTGATGATCCTCAAAGCTTCGCGGGTACTGTTATCAACCTTATCTTGTATGTCGGGTATCAATGCACTGTATAGTGATAAAACATGAATAGTTGAGTCAAACTTACGTGCCAGTTCTGTGGTAAATTCAACCTTTTGGGTTGTTTCTAACGTGCTGTCAATAGGCAAAATAATGTTTTTCAAATCCCTGTCTATAGGATATCCTATCCTTACTGCTATCACCGGGCAATGGGCTCGGGTCATTATCTTGTATGTATTATTGCCAACCCAAAACTCCTCAAAACCCGATAATCCATGAGCACCCGTGATTATAAGCCAGGCATCGGTGTATTTTGCTTGGTTAGTAAGCTCTTCATAAACCTTGCCTTCACGAATTGTATAATCGAGCTTACCTTTTATTTGATCCTTATATCTATCCAAAAGTTTATGAAAGTTCTTTTCAATATCAGTCTGTGGAACCTTTTCATCTTTCTTGAAAGGCATCTCATAATCCCCTTCTTTCACAACATTGACCATCAAAATATCTAAGCCGGTTTTGGCACCTATTTTTAAAGCATATTGTAATGCTAAAATTGATGTTTTTGAAAAATCTATTCCAACAATTATCTGACTCATAGCAGAAATATTTTTAATTAATAACAGGTTAAAAATAATTGTTTTTTCCAAAAAAGGCAAACCCGCAGACCTCCTTTTAGGTAGAAAGCCGCAACTTTACTTACTTTATGGTTTTTCAGGAACTCTGATAATGCGTTGCCAATTTAATCAACTCGTTATGCAAATTAATTACCTGGGGTATTATCAGGTTATTCTCATTATTATAAATAATATGATCCGCTTTCTTTATTTTAACTTCTTGGTCAACTTGGTTGTCAAGGCGTTTTTTTATTGCCTCTTCCGGAATATTATCACGCTTTTTCACCCTTTTTATCATAAGATCAATGTTTGATGCTACAACAATGACCTTATCCAACTCTTTGTAGCTTCCTGATTCAATCAGTATTGCAGCTTCCTTCAAAACATAATGTCCGGATTTTCTTTTTTTCACCCAAAGTTTAAAATCTTTTTTAACCTGCGGATGTATTATGTTGTTTAACTGCTGCAATAATTCTTTATCATCAAAAACCAATTTTGCAAGTTCCTGATTTATAAGATTATTGTTTCTATCAAAAACTTTTTCACCGAAAAGCTCCTTAATCCGGCTTTTGGACTCATCACTATGCAAAAATTGTTTTGCTCTTTCATCAGCATAATAGACCTCAATGCCAAGCAACTCAAAAACTTTGCAAACAGTGGTTTTTCCGCTGCCAATATTTCCGGTTATTCCTATTTTTAGCATTAACGTAATAAAATATATTCGACACGGGGTGGTTCAAACCTTAGTATCTCAATATTTAATGGCTTGCTTTCAACTTCCACACTCAGCCTGTTGTTGTTAGCTTTTTCAAAAGGGCATTCTGCTTTCACGGAAAACATATCATCAGTGATTTCTCCATAATCTTCGAGAGCTACCAGGTAAAATACAGTGACACGTGAAGGAAATAGCCTGATATTAGCAACTTGCTCATTGTAAACTTCCGGGCATTTAATATTTATTGGAACTTCAACCTTTGATTCAGTATACTCCCTTACATCAACAAATACTTTTACATTATCATCCGATAGAGTTATTGATTCTGCCGGGAATGGATTTATCACTTCCACATGCTTTTCAACTGGCTTATCAAGTTTTTTTAAATGAATTTCCTTGGTATACAATGTATCTATAGTCTCAACAATATCTGCCGGTCCTGAAATCATTATCCTTTCCGGCTTTATATCAATTTCACCATATTGCCTGTGCCGGGCATAAAAATCCAGAGAACCATTAAACACTACCGGCACCTCTTTCTTTTTTGCTTCATTAACTTCAAGAAAAAGTGTGTCAGGATGTATTGATACTATTTCCGAATCGGGGTATAAAAACGAAGGAAGACTATGTTCAAGATCGCGGCTGGTAACGTAAAAAAATATTTCACCATCCCTCTCAATCATGTTAAACTCAGAAAAATCAAGGTTAGCAGCATTGGGTTGTTTTGACAACTGAATATAAAACAATCTTGCACCCACGGTACGCAAATCAACAGCAATCCTGTCATGGCTCATATCCTTCAATATATACCCGGCGGGGATGTTCGATATATCAACACCTAATTCAAAACGGGCTTCATTATCCTGCGACAATTTAATTATTAACCAAAACAATACACTTAAAAGAACAAAAGAAGAAAAAGTATAAATCTTTTTTCTTCTTTTGGGATCTTTCGGGAAAATATTTCCCAAATTTTTTGTTCTGAATAATTTTTTCAAAGGATTGCGAGAATTGTTATAACAAAAATGGTGTTAACTACTCAGTTCAACAAAAGAACTATTGTCTTTGATTGTCTAATGTTTCTGAGGGCCCATCCATTGCAATAGCAGACTTTTCGATTTTAAGCCTGTTTTGCCCTTCAACTTCAATAGTAACACTTTTGTCTTGCATCTCAACTATCTTACCATGGATTCCGCCAATGGTTATAACACGGTCTCCCTTTTTAAGGTTTTCACGGTATTTACGCAACTCCTTTGATTTTTTCATCTGGGGCCTAATAAAAAACATGTAGAAAACCACTATTATCAGTAACAAAAATATCAATGAGTGATAACCACTGCCTTCTTCATTTTGTTGCATTAACAATACTGTTAAATAATTCATAATCATATCTGTTTTAAAGTTAAAAATTTGTTTTATTTAGTTTTATATTATTATTCTGAATAAGCTATGTTTTGAGTAAAGTTAAAACAAATCTGTTCATTTTCAACTGTTAGCAAAATTAATAAAATTAAGAATATGTTTTACTTATTAATCCTGTTCCACTTTTTTTGATTTTACCTTCTTTTTCAAGGTCTATAGCCAGCTTATCCAGGACTCCATTAATAAAAATTTTGCTTTTCTGTGTGCTATACATTTTTGAAATCTCTATATACTCATTGAGTGTAACCTTTACAGGTATTTCCGGAAATTTCACTAATTCTGTAAGAGCCATTTTAATAAGAATAATATCTATAATAGCAATTCTCTCAATATCCCAATTCTTTGCTTTTTCAGCTATCATTGGATCAAATTCCTTACTATTAAGCACAGTCTTATTAAAAAGTTCACGGGTAAAAGATTCGTCTGAGTTCTCCTTAAAAACACTCATAAGTTTAATATCCTTATCACCTTCTTTAGCCTCTTTTATAGTTTTTACCACACACCTGTAAACAAGCTCCCAGTCATCAATCCAGTATATACATCTTTCCTCATAAAAATAATGGAGAAGTTCAAAGTCACATATAAGCGTCTTGAAAATATTCAAAACAAATTTTTTCTCATCTTCAAATGTATGTGAACCTTTATTTACGTAATCACGATACATTTCTGACCGGCGTATATGCAGAAATATTTTCCTTAACAAATCATAATCATTACTCCAGCTTATGTTTTTATCCTTGCAAGCCTTATTAAGTGACTCACTGGTACGTATAAGCTTAATTAAACGATTTTCAGGAAATTTTAAACCGGCTGTATCATCTTCGGTTTGCCTCAGATTGTTCGATTTGCGCTCATCAAAAAACCTTTCAGCAATATATCCCAACTCACCTATCAATAATAATTGATACAAATAAAGCTCAAATGTTTTTTTAATGTTTAATATCAATTCTTTTTCGCCGCTGGCCAAATCATCATTAGCAGTTTGAAAAAATGCGTAAAGCACCTGCAATACTTTAACCCTCAAATGCCTTCTGTTGAGCATAAAAAATACAAATAACGTTAATTTAAATAAAAACAATAAACCGAGTAATAATTGGTTTATTTAAAAACAAAACAAAAGTACTTTTTTTTTAAACATACATCAAATGTTTGCTCAACTTTAATCATAACTAATTTTTAAAAAAAGATAAAATTCCTTTAAAAATTAATGTATCTTCTGTAAATTTGTATAAAGATTTAGTTCTGTTTTTAATAACTTTTTAATAAAAAATTCAAGGTTAAAGGATATTTATTTTAATTTTGGAATTTTGAAACAAAAACGAAAAGAGGATTTATGGACGAGCAAGGAAGTAAAGGCCCGAGAGGGGAAGTATTTACAAAAACAATCAGAGCGGGAAAACGCACCTATTTTTTTGATGTCAAAACAACCC
Source organism: Bacteroidales bacterium (assembly GCA_007130125.1). GTDB lineage: Bacteria > Bacteroidota > Bacteroidia > Bacteroidales > UBA7960 > PUKZ01. Next base: position 9,031 of record SLSZ01000002.1, on the reverse strand, counting down.
GTTCAAATGAATTCTATCTGACGATCACCGAAAGCAAAAAGCGTTTCAATCAGCAAAGTGGTAAGTTTTATTACGAAAAACACAAAGTTTTTCTTTATCCTGAAGATTTTGAAAAATTTACTGATGCTTTGCAAGAATCTTTTTCTTTTATTGACTCAAACAATCCTGAAGAATTTGCTTCTGAAACACGCGAGCCAGGCCTTGATGATGTAAAATTTGAAGACCTGGACAAAGAAAAAGAAGCAAAATCTGAAAAACAGGAACAGGAAAAAGACAGTCCGAAGGAAGAAAAAGAAGAAGACAAGTCAGAGAAAGAAGAAGAGGAAGAAGAAAGCTCAGAAGAAAGCGAGGAAGATGCTAAAGACAAAGACAAATCAGATAAATAAAAAAATTAATCTTTAGCATTTCTTATAATTCTGGTGAGTGCCTGCAACAAAAAGCTATTACATCTTTTTATTGCAGGGTATGGTATACGTATCTGTTTTTCAATACGTTTTGCGCTTTTACACTATGCTAATCAATATACGATTTGCCAAAAATTTATATTTTTTTTAAAAAACAACCTTAAAAGCATCTTAAAATTGTAAATTTGCAGTCCTTGTGTTGAGGTAAATTTATATCTTTATAAGCTCTGCCACGTGCTTTTTTTGGCCTAACTTGACTATAAATCGCATAATATAATAGCAAAGAAATAAAGATAATAAAAAATCATTTTTCATAATCTCAAAACAGCAAAGAAATAAATAATAAAACATATAGCAATACCGTAAAGAAATAATATGAGTAAAGTAATAGCTATTGCCAATCAAAAAGGTGGTGTAGGCAAAACCACAACTGCGATAAATCTTGCTGCCAGCTTAGCTGTGCTTGATTACAAAACGCTGCTTATTGATGCCGACCCACAATCAAACGCAACATCCGGTGTAGGGGTTGATCCGAAAGTAGTTAAAACCAGTATTTATGAGTGTATTATTGATGATGTTGAACCCAAAAACATCATGTTAAACACCTCCACACCAAACCTGGATCTTATACCGGCTCACATAGACCTTGTGGGTGCAGAGATAGAAATAATCAACCTTCCAAATCGCGAAAAAATGATGAAGAAGGTTGTTGACCAAATCAAAGACGACTATGATTTCGTATTTATAGATTGCTCCCCTTCCCTGGGGCTTATAACCGTCAACGCCCTTACAGCTGCCGATTCAGTAATTGTGCCGGTTCAATGTGAATATTTCGCCCTGGAAGGTTTGGGTAAACTACTAAATACCATTAAGATTGTTCAAACACGGCTCAATACCAAACTTGAAATTGAAGGTATACTTCTTACAATGTACGATAACAGGTTAAGGCTTTCCAATCAAGTTGTTGAAGAAGTTAGACTGCATTTCCAGGAACTGGTCTTCGATACAATCATTCAAAGAAATATTAAACTTGGAGAAGCCCCTAGCTTTGGCGAAACAATCATAATGCATGATGTTCAAAGCAAAGGTGCCGTCAACCACTTGAACCTGGCCAGGGAAATACTCCAAAACAATAATATGACAAAAATGGAGCAAAAAGAAAAAAACATAAACATATAAAATGGCTAAGAAAAAAGCATTAGGAAAAGGTCTTGGAGCATTGCTTAATGATTCGACCGACAGCAGAAACACACCTACTTATGATATCGAAAGAGATCTGATGCCAATAGGCACTGTTGCTAACGTACCTCTGGATAAGATTGAAAAAAACCCATTCCAGCCCAGGGAAGATTTTGATGAAGACGGGTTAAAAGAGCTGGCTAACTCTATTAAAGAACAGGGAGTTATTCAACCGGTTACTGTCAGAAAAATTGAAGATGAGAAATTCCAGCTTATTACCGGTGAGAGAAGACTAAAAGCTTCCAAACTTGCCGGAATAGATGAAATCCCGGCATACGTCAGAACTGCAGATGACCATGCAATGCTGGAAATGGCTATTGTAGAAAATATCCAACGGGAAAACCTTAATCCTATCGAAATAGCAATAGGGTATCAAAGATTGCTCGATGAACACAATCTTACACAAGAAATGCTTAGCGACAGGCTGGGTAAAAGCAGATCCTCAATTGCTAATTTCATAAGACTTCTGAAACTGCCTGCTGAAATACAAATTGGACTCAGACAGGAAAAAATAACCATGGGGCACGCAAAAAGCCTCGTTGGTATCGAAAATGTACAAACACAACTGGATATTTATCACGATATTATTGCACAAAACCTATCAGTAAGACAAGTAGAAGAAATAGTACAGAACCTCGAAAATAATACCTATAAAGATAAAGATACTGAGGAAAAAAGCAAAAATTCAAACAATGTTTTGCCAAAGTATTTTGAGGATATACAAAATGAACTGACAGACACGTTTGGAACAAAAGTACAAGTCAAATCAAAAAATGGCGAGAAAGGAAGAATAATTGTCAACTTCTCTTCAGCCTCTGAGTTTGAAAGAATAATAAGCCTTGTAAATAAAAAACAATAATAAGTGCAAGCCTACAGTGCAAATAAAAAAATTTTCATTAATTTTCCTGCAAATTTCAAGATTCCGGTTATCCATAAAACCGGAATCTTGATTTTATTTGCATGTTTGCTTTCTGTATTTAAATCTGCCGACATTTCTGCTGAAAACAATCAAGCACTCAAATCATTATACAGTTCTGATACAGATACAATAATTTTGCAAGAATCTCAGGCAACAGCAGATTTAACTGAAGCCCCCCCCCCAGAAGAAGACCCGGACGAATGGATACCTGACCCTGCCAAGTCTGCTATGTTGTCAGCAGCCCTCCCAGGTCTTGGGCAAATTTATAACCGCAAATACTGGAAAGCACCAATAATATATGCAGGATTTGGTGCAGTAATATACTTTCTTGATATGAATAGCAGTAATTATCGGGATTTTCGCAGAGCATATTATTACAGGATAGACGGAAACCCTCATACAGTTGATGAGTACCCTGAATATTCAACAGATGTCCTTAAAAGAGCGATGAACTATTACCGAAGGAATCTGGAAATAACATACATAGCTGCTGCAGCACTGTATATACTTAACATTCTTGACGCAAGTGTTGATGCGCATCTAATGGATTTTGACATAAGCGAAGACCTGTCACTACGAATGGAACCCCTTATTGAAAGAGTTAATCATATTCCTCAACCCACTGCAGGTTTAAAACTTACAATTAATTTTTAACAATCAAATCATATAAAACACGTTAATATATAGAATCTCAATCTAGCACATCAAAAAAGTTAAAATATGACAAATAAGCTTTCAATTGCAATCATTGGATACGGTAGGATGGGAAAAGAAATAGAAAAAATAGCTGTTTCTCGCGGGCATGAAATAGTAGCACGTATCGACCCTGCTGTCACAGGTGAAGATTTTAGCTCCCCCAACCTCTCAAAAGCAGATGTTGCTATTGAGTTTACAATACCGGAAGTGGCAGTGGAAAATTATATGGAGTGTTTTAAGCTTAACTTACCCATTGTATCCGGAACTACCGGTTGGCTTGACCGACTGGATGAGGTTAAAAAATTGTGCAGCGAAAAAGAGCAAACACTGTTTTATGCTTCAAACTTCAGTATTGGTGTGAATATATTATTTGAATTAAACAAGTATCTTGCTGGCATTATGAATACACAACCCGATTATGAAATAAGAATATCCGAAACTCATCATACTAAAAAACTTGATGCACCCAGCGGAACAGCTATTTTTCTGGCAAATGACATAATTAAAACTATTAACCGTAAAAAAAAATGGGACCTTTGTAAGCAACCGGGCAAAGATACCATTGGAATAGAGGCCATACGTGAAAATGAAGTTCCCGGCACTCATAATGTTAAATACGAATCAGAACTCGATGAAATAACTATAAACCACAAGGCTAAATCACGACGTGGATTTGCAATGGGAGCAGTAACTGCTGCCGAGTTTGCAGTCAAAAATAAAGGCTTTTTGACTATGAGAGATCTATTGAAATTTTGAATGGCTCGATATTAAAACGGATTAAGCTGGTTTTCACAAACCATTTACTTTATCAACGATAATCAGCAAATTCCGCTTACTAAATTTTATCAAATCAACAATTAACAAAATTGTCATATAATGAAAGCAAGAATGAAAAACATTCCACTAAAAACAAAAATAAAATTCGGTATAGTCTCCTTGATCTACCTTTTGACAGTTATATGGATAGGAAATTACTGGTTATTATTTGGACTGCCTATAATTTTTGATATCTACATTACTAAATATATACCCTGGGGATTCTGGAAAAAACGTAAAGATGGGAAAAAACCACCGGCATGGATTGAGTGGATTGATGCATTAGTTTTTGCTCTGATAGCTGTTTATATAATTAATATTTTCCTGTTTCAAAATTACAAAATTCCAACACCCTCAATGGAAAAGACCTTGCTGGTAGGTGATCACTTATTCGTCAGCAAGTTAAGCTATGGCCCCAGAATGCCAATAACGCCATTAGCTTTTCCTCTTGTGCAAAACACCTTCCCTATTACAAATTCAAAGTCATATTTCGAATGGCCTCAGTGGGATTACAGGAGAATAAAGGGGCTGGGTAGCATAGAACGTAATGATATTGTTGTCTTTAATTTTCCCGCCGGGGATACCGTGCCGGTTTACCGCCCCAATCCCGATTATCATTCTTTGATCCTGGAGATTGGGCGAAGACAGCTGGCTCAGCAACCATCAATGCTTGATAACAAAAACTTTGACACTGAATATGAATACAAAAAGTTCGTAAAAAGCCTTGGAAGGAAAGTAGTTCATGAAAACCCACGAGATTTCGGAAAAGTTGTTTATAGGCCGGTTGACAGGCGTGATAATTATGTAAAACGATGTATTGCTTTGCCTGGCGACACCTTTGAAGTGCGCAGCAATGTTGTTTTTATTAACGGGTTACCTACGGAAAATCCAAAATATGTACAACACAGATACCATGTTATTACAGATGGCACATTGCTGAGTCAGCGGTTCTTTGACAGGCTTGAGATTTCAAGCGACGATAAAAGAGATGCCGGTTATGGCCCTCATTATGTATTGCCTCTAACTGCGGAAATGGTTAAGACCGTGAGCAGTTATGGATTTGTTGAAACAATTGAAAGGGACGAGCAAAAACCTGACAGATCCGGCAGGCAAGTATTTCCCTATAGTAAGCAATACCACTGGAGCCGCGACAATTATGGCCCGCTTTGGATACCCCAAAAAGATGCCACAATCGAGCTAACACCTAAAAACCTGCTTCTGTACGAAAGAATTATTACAGCTTACGAAAACAACACCCTTGAATTTAAGAATGGAACTATCTTTATAAATGGTGAGCCTGCCAACAGCTATACTTTTGAAATGGATTATTATTTTATGCTGGGTGATCACAGGCACAACTCACTTGACTCCAGACACTGGGGGTTCGTTCCTGAAGACCATATCGTCGGGAGACCATTACTGACATGGCTATCGCTCAATAAAGATAAAAGTTTCCCGGTAAACATCCGTTGGAATAGATTTTTTAAATCTGTAACAAGGGATTAATAATTACATATAAACAACTTAACCTTTCCGGGTCAATTTGATTTATGACCCTTAAAAGCACATTTTTAAACCTTTTGTCACCTATAGTAAATTAATTATTTTTACTTTTATTGCTCGAAATAACCGGCAAAATTTAAAGTTATTTCATTTGATAATCATTGTGAAGCCTTGTGTTATTGCAACTTAACAGCACTAAACACTAAATGATAATGAAAAACAAGTATATTGATTTAATAGAACAGACATTCGAATTTCCACAAGAGGAATTTAAAGTCATAGACAATGAACTTTACTTTCATGATATTCCTCTAATGGATATAATCAAACAATATGGAACGCCACTCAAAATTTCATATTTACCAAAAATAAGCCAGCAAATACAAAAAGCCAAAAGGTTGTTTCATGTAGCTATGGCAAAAGCCGATTATCAGGGAGATTATTATTATTGCTATTGCACAAAAAGCTCGCATTTTGTACATGTTCTTGAAGAAGGCCTGAAAAACGATATTCACCTTGAAACATCTTCGGCTTTCGACATTCACATAATTGAAGAATTACTTAAAATGGAGCTTATTGATAAAGAAAAGTTCATAGTATGTAATGGATTTAAGAAACAATCCTACATGGAAAAAATATGTGACCTGATACATTCCGGCTTTGAAAATGTAGTACCTGTTCTTGACAATAAAAACGAACTTGATTTTTATGATAATGCTCTGAAAAAAAACACAAAACTTGGAATACGTATTGCCTCTGAAGAAGAACCTATGTTTGAGTTTTATACTTCCAGGCTTGGTATTAGATATAAAGACATAGTTCCGTTTTATAAGTCGAAAATTAAGAATAACAGGAAGTTCCAACTAAAAATGTTGCACTTCTTTATCAATACAGGCATTAAAGACAATGCTTATTATTGGAATGAATTGCACAAATGTGTAAACATTTATTGTCAATTGAAAAAGGTATGTCCTGAATTGGATAGCCTGAATATTGGTGGTGGATTTCCTGTAAAGAACTCATTAGGGTTTGATTATGATTATGAATATATCACCGAAGAAATAATTGCACAGATAAAAAAGATATGTACAAAAAATAAGGTCGAAGAACCTCACATATTTACCGAATTTGGTGCATTCACAGTGGGTGAAAGCGGAGCTGTTCTATACTCTGTTCTTGACCAAAAACAACAAAATGACCGTGAGTTATGGAACATGATCAATAGCAGCTTCATGACTACACTACCAGACATATGGGCAAGCAAACAACGGTTTATTTTGCTTGCCGTTAATAATTGGGAGTCAGAATATGAAAGAATAAACCTTGGTGGGCTTACTTGTGACAGCCAGGATTATTATAACTCCGAAGCACATGCAAATGCAGTTTTCCTGCCAAAGATCCGCAATGGAGTAGAACAATATATTGGCATGTTCCATACAGGTGCATACCAGGAAACCCTTGGAGGCTTTGGCGGACTGCAACATTGCCTGATTCCCTCACCGAAAATGGTAATAATCGATAAAGATGAGGAAGGCGAATATACAACTAAGCTTTTTGCCAAAGAACAAAGCTATAAATCAATGATGAAGAATCTGGGGTTTTAACAACAATTTTCTGCTATCCTAATATCCAACAACTCAACGACTCAACGACTCAACGACTCAACTCTAAACATCCCCCACCATCATTATGCTTCTTCTTTTAACAAGTTTTAGTTAATGCGGGTTTAATTTTGAATAATTATTTAAACTTTTAAACCTATTAGTTTATTATATTTGCTTTATAAACTAAAACAAAAAATACCATGTCAGTACTTGCAGAATTTGCTATGTTCCCTACCGATAAGGGAGAAAGCGTCAGCCAATATGTAAGCCGTATAATTAAAATGATTGATGAGTCGGGTCTTGATTATAAGCTTACACCTATGGGCACTATAGTGGAAGCTGAAACAACAGGAGAAATATTGAATATTGTCGATAAAGCGTATAAGCTTCTCGAACCTGATTGTAACAGAATATACTCCAACATCAAGCTTGATATACGAAAAGGAAGTAAAAGCCGGCTTGAAGGAAAAGTTAAATCAGTTGAGAATAAGATCGGGAGTGTAAAAAAATAATTTGAAGATGATTATAAAGCAAATCCCCAATATACTGACAAGCTTAAATCTGCTGACGGGGTGTATCGGTATCACATTAGTGTTTTCAGGCAATTACCACCTAGCGTCGATATGCATATTATTATCCGCATTGCTGGACTACCTTGACGGCCTGTTTGCAAAGCTATTAAACGCACAAAGCAGCTTTGGCAAAGAATTTGACTCTTTAAGCGATATCGTAAGCTTTGGTGTTTTGCCGGCTTCTATAATATTTGCCTATATGAACAATACCGATTACATTCAAAGCTCCGGTAGTTTGCAATTGCCGGCATATATGGCTTATTTTACAACTCTGTTTTCTGCCATCAGACTAGCTAAATTCAATACCGACAAAAGTCAGCAAAATTCCTTTATTGGTCTGCCAACACCTGCAAATGCAATATTAATATCTTCAATACCATTGATTCTTGAATATGGTGTTAAGGAACATTATTTATATGATTTGATATATTATGTTTCCGAAAACTATACAGCTTTATTTGTATTAACATTAATAAGTTCATTTCTGCTTGTTTCACCCGTTCGAATGTTGTCGCTCAAGTTTAAGTCCTATAACTTGATCACAAACCGGTTAAAGTATGTCATTATACTTTTTGCTATTTTTGCTTTGACAATTTTTGGGATTATGGCAATACCCATTATTATAATTTTTTACATACTTTTGTCGGCTTTAAATATGGTTTTAAAAATTGATAAGGCAGAATAATATTGTTAAGTAAAAAAACTACTTGCAAAATCTTTAAAATGAACAAAATCTAAACACACTTTGTAGCTTAAATGTGTTTAGGTTTTTTACCAGATAAATAACGAATTATAAAACTTACTAGAACTAAAACATAAATCATGAACTACCGTGCAGAAATAAACGTAATGCCTTTAAAAGCCTTGCTTGACCCTCAGGGTAAAGCAGTAGCAAAAAGCCTTAAAAACCTTGAGCTTCCGGAAATATCGGATGTAAGGATAGGGAAACATATTACTTTGAACCTGGAAGCCGAGAATGAAGAAGAAGCAAAAGAAAAAGTGGAAACTGCATGTAAAAAATTATTGGCAAACCCAATAATGGAGTATTATGAGTACGAGATATACGATGATTAATAAACCCAAAATCCAAAAATCAAAATCCAAATTCAAAATCTCAAACTATTAGGATTTTAATATTGGAGTTTATTTTGAGCTTAGGACTTCATTACACATACAATTTAAACTGATTACTTTTATAAAAACCCAATTTACCTGCTACTATGGCTGACTTTCATGAAACCGGCAAAAAAGGCGAACAAATTGCCGTAAAATACCTCT
>SLSZ01000225.1 GCA_007130125.1 Bacteroidales bacterium | reverse complement strand
CACGGGTTATACATGCTTATTATTAACTTATTATAAAATATTATATTATGAAAATGATTAAATCGATTTTATTAGCTGTATTTTTTACTTTGCCTGTTTTTCTTTTTGCTCATTCGCCAAGTTCTATTAATTTGAAGTATGAGAAAGAAAACGATAAAGAAATTCTCAAAATAGACATTTCTCACAGTGTGAGGAATGTGGAAAGGCATTACATTGAATCCATTACCATAAAAGTTAATGGTGATGAAGTTGAAGTTTTGGAATATTCAAAACAAAAAACCGAAAGCGATCATAATGTAACGGTTGAAATGCCCGGGTTGCAAAAGGGAGATGTTGTTGAAGTAGAAGCAAATTGTAGCCGAATAGGATCAAGAAGTGCGGAGCTTAAAATTGAATAGGCAGAGTTTTATTCATTTCTGTTTTTTTGTTCCATATATTGTCTTAATATAGCGGCTTTTGATTTGCCTACGACTTTTTCCAGATCCTCAAAGCCGGCTTCTTTAATCCTTTTGACGGATTTGAAATGTTTTAGTAACATTTCAACCGTTTTTTCACCTATTCCCTTAATCTCAGGAAGCTCTGACATGAGTGTTCCTTTTTCTCTTCTTTTCCGGTGATGTGTTATGCCGAAACGGTGAGCCTCATCACGCAGGTGTTGAATAACCCTGAGGGTTTCGGATTTTTTATCCAGAAAAAGAGGCACACTGTCTCCCACCCTGTATATCTCTTCAAGCCTTTTAGCTATGCCTATAAGAGAAACTTGTTGCAAAATATTTAGTTTTTTCAGAGCTTTAGCAGCTGCCGAGAGCTGCCCTTTTCCACCATCCACAACGATCAGTTGAGGCAAAGGCCTATTCTCTTCCACCAGCCTTTTATATCTGCGATACACCACCTCTTCCATTGAAGCATAATCGTCAGGAGTATCAACGCTTCGGATATTAAACAGCCTGTATTCCTTTTTACTAGGTTTAGTATCTCTGAAAACCACCATGGCTGCTACGGGAAATTTGCCAAAGGTGTTGCTGTTATCAAAACATTCTATGTATTCCGGAAGCTCCGGCAGATTCAAATCAGACTTTATGTTTTTAAGAATACGTTGTGTATGACGCTTGGGGTCAACCAGTTCTTTACGTTTTTTCGTTTCCAGTCGAAAATATTTTGCGTTACGCTCGGAAAGCTCAAGCAACTCTTTCTTATCACCTTTTTTAGGTACGGTAGTTTTTACATCAGGAATATCAAATTCAGGTTTGAAAGGCACAATTATCTCTTTGGAATTGCTTTGAAATTTTGGCCGTAGTTCGCCTATACCTAATTCCAAAAGTTCTCCATCTGTTTCATCAAGCTTTTTGTTCAGCTCCATTGTATGTGAATGTACAATAGCACCATTAACCACTTTGAGAAAATTGACATACCCGTTTTTCTCATCAGAAATAACAGAAAAAACATCTACATTATCTATCCTGGGATTTACTACTGTGGATCGGCTTTGATAATGCTCAAGCAGATCAATCTTTTCCTTCACCGCCTGGGCTTTTTCAAACTCCATTGCCTCGGAATATTCCCTCATCAAGGTTTTTAATTGTTTCACCACTAAAGAAAGGTTCCCTTTAATTATTTCTTCAACCTGCTTCAGGGTATTATTATAGTCTTCTTCTGTTTGTTTACCTTCGCACGGGCCCTTACAGTTACCGATATGGTATTCCAGGCAAACTTTGAACTTGCCGGCTTTAATATTCTCCGGTGTTAACTGCAGCCTGCATGTCCTGTATTGAAACAGCTGCCTGACAAGCTCCAGCAGTGAATTCATCATTCTTACCGATGCATAGGGCCCATAATATTTTGAGCCGTCCTTTACTACATTGCGGGTCGGAAAAATACGCGGGAAAGGCTCATTCTTGATACATATCCAGGGGAAAGTCTTGTCGTCTTTAAGCATCACGTTGTATCGCGGCTGGTACTTCTTAATCAGATTGTTTTCAAGCAATAAAGCATCAAGCTCCGATTCAACGACAATTGTTTCAATATCGGCAATTTTTTTAACCATCACATACAACTTGCCACTCCTTTTGCTATCAATCCGGAAATATGATGATACCCTGGCTCTTAAGTTTTTTGCTTTACCAACATAAATAATCTTGCCGGCTGCATCAAGAAACTGGTATACTCCGGTCTTGGCCGGCAAGCTCTGAACCTTGGACTTTATTTCATGGTTATGGGAGGTATTTAAGCCTGACATGATATATTATGATCAAACTATACTATAATTACATTGGATAAACAAAATTATATATTGCTTATACATGCATAAATAACACCATCCACCGGTCTTCCGTTTCATTCCATGTCAGCTGAACACTTATTGGAATTGTGTGAACACCCTTATCAAATAAGTGTTTTGAATAATGCTCTTTAATTTTATTAATTTCTTCTTCATCCTCTGCCTCATCAATTTGCCTCTGTCTTTGTTCTTTCCACGACCTGTTAACTTCAAGAAAGTTTGCTAATCTATGTTTGGCGACAATGTAACCCTCTTTAATATCCAAAGTAGTATTAACGGTTAAAGTATGGAGCTCCATGTCATAAACTTCTTCATATCTAATATTTTCGTCAACTATTTCCACATCCTTAATTTCCAGATATTCTTCATAGAATGAGTGGTTGAAGTGATTTGTAACATAAGCAACAGCGGTACGGTCACGCAAAGCAGTTTTGTTTTCGCAACTTGTTAATATTAAAGATACTAACATTAAAAAACTCAAAGTCTTAAAACCGGTTTTCATATTTGACTAAATATTTAATTCATAACTTATTAATGAACAAATACAAATGTAATATTATTTGACAAAAGTTTTCAGAAGTTATTATATAATAAACATAATAGCAGGGTTTCTTACCAGCTATAACTTATACCTCAACCCAACATAAAACATCCTTCCTGCAACCGGCCCCCATATCATTGATCCGTCGAAGTTTTCGCTAAATGGATCATGTGACGCTATAATAGGGTTTGATTGCTTATAGTCAGTAAGGTTTTCTCCGCCAACATAAATATCGAAATTATTAAATCTATAAGTAACCTGTCCAAGCAATATAGTATAAACCGGTGACTCTTCGGGAAAATCAAGAGCTTCAGGGTTGTTTTCCAAATTAGGTATCCTGCCTGGCCCGTTAAGCTGTGCTGTAAGATCAAACTGCCAATTGTTATTCGGTGTGGCATAAGAACCTGTCAACAGCCCCCTGTACAAATTAACGAAAGGTTTGCTTACGAGCTCATCACCAATAGTTTTTTTAACATCAGTATACCGATAAGCAGCCGTTACTTCAAATCGTGATAAAGGCTCAAAAGAAAACTCTACCTGGAAGCTGTTGGAATATGATTTACCATCAAGGTTGTAAAACAAAGCCGTGAAAGGGTTATTGTCAATATCTACAATAAGCTGATTATCAAAATCTGTCCTGAAATATTCTATGATAAATGTAGCATCATTGTTAAATAAGTCAAAATTTTGAGTCAATGTAGCACCATAATTCCATGCCTCTTCCGGTTTAATATCTTCCAGGACTTCAAACTGCCTTGCACTAACAAGCAAGCCGGTGTTCTCAGCAATAATATTAGGCACCCTGTAACCCTTACCTGCTGAAACACGAACTGTTGTGCTTTCTGTAATATCATATCTTATATTAAAGCGGGGTGTAATAAAGGTATTATAGATGTTATGAAAATCAGTCCTTATGCCTGCAATAGCTGTAAACCGCTCATTGTAACTATAAGTATATTGAGCAAAAACACCCGGAACAGATTCTTCTCGAGAAAAAACCGAGTCATTAAGTGTTTCATTATAGTTATCCATAAGATAGCTGACTCCTGCATTTATCTTATGATCAGTGGTTCCAACTATATTCTCATAAATTATGTTGGCATAAAAAGTGTTTTGTTTCCCATCATAATCATTTAAACCATAATAAGAGTCATGCTCATGGTGTGAGTAATAAAACATCGTTCCCAGGCTGGCATGATCGCTGTTTTGAAAGAAAATGCCGGGCTTGGCAAACAGCTCATACCGGGTAGTGTTATTATTAAATCCGTAGCTATGACCTATTGCGTTTTCTCCTCCATTAAGATAATCAACCTGCCCCCCTCTTCTGTCTTCATTCATTACTGTTACACCAAATTTCAGATCCATGATACCGGGAACATCATATTGATACCTGTTCATTAAATTTATTTTTTGTGTAAGAGGATGATCGGCAAATGAATTTTTGTTATGATCAACAGGATTGTTTAGGTATTCACCATGCAGCAAGACCATGGTTTTGAAATTGTCACTAATATCCAAAGATGCATTAAGGCTGCTTTCAAGCATACCATGATCATTTGCATAAAAATTTAGAAAAAACGGTTCACTATCTTCCGGTTTTTTCAATTCAATATTAATCTGACCGGTAATAGATTCATATCCGTTAAGCACCGTAGAAGCTCCCTTGGATACAAATATTGACTCCATCCAAGGGCCGGGAACATATGTTAGGCCAAAAGGTGCACCTAACCCCCTTATCATAGGCATGTTTTCATTCAATAGCTGGCTGTATGTACCTGCCAAGCCCAGCAACTGTATCTGTTGAGCTCCGGAAACAGCATCAGTGTATGCCACATCTATTGATGCAGTTGTTTCAAATGCTTCCGACAAATTACAACATGCTGCTCTGCGCATCTCTGAAGAAGTAAGGACTTCCGTATGCAATGGTTCAAATCTGGATACATGAGCTCCAACTTGACGACCGGATATTATTACCTCATCCAAATCCTGTGATGATACCATAACAACTTCAACATAAGCATCCTCGTTTTCTATCAGAACAGTATCTCCACGAAACCCAACAAAGCTTATAACCAGTTTATGAGGCAAATCCTCATAAGGGTGAAGATCAAACTTTCCTTCATCGTCAGTTGTGGTGCCAATGGTTGTTCCCAGCCAGTATACACTGGCACCCGAAAGCGGAATGACTTTCTCCTCATCATTGGTAATTGACAACTCATAAACCTGCCCGGTAACATGATCATGATCATGGTGATCATGCTCTTGAGAATTCAGGTAATTGGAACCAAATAATAATGTTATTAATAGTATTGTGTTAATCTTTATCTTTAAATTCATAGTTCTCTTCTTTTTAAAATTATTAATACTAAAAAAGATTCAGTCTTAAACCGCAATAATTATTTATCGGTTAAAACAATTCTGTAAAAAGAAGAAAACTTAACAATACTTCATTTGGTTGGTAAAAATTATGAAATCACGTGAAACCAATTTTGGTGGAGGGTCATGCGATAAATCTATCAGATCATCAGGAATACATTCAGTGCAGCAAACATCTTTTGACTCAATCGTTTCTTCTAAACTCATGGGCTTCAACAATATATCCAACCCACTAACCTGGAGACTTTCGAAATCACTTTGCAAATATTGAACCTCAGTTTTACAGCAGCAATTTTCACTACTGAAAATACCACATGCACTATGATGGTCATGGGATTTTGAAGCATGCCCGCAGTTATCAGGAGGAGGCTTTTCCGTACATTCCTCATGGTGATGTTCTATTTGACCGGAATTGGAAGCAAAGTAAAAATCAGTTGACTCACAAGCAAAACAATGGTGCAATATGATACTTGTGCCTGCAAAAGATACCAGTAATATGCAGGAAAGAAAAACAGCAAATATTTTGTTTAGAAGCTTCATGAATAGCTTATATTGATAACTGCCCGTATAACAATTAAATACAAAATTAATTATAAACTTAATAGTTATGAAATTTTTAACTTCAATTAATAATATAACCTTCCCATAAGGTATCCCTGCACATAATCCGCCACACCTTGCTCCAGTGTATAAAAGGGCAGACTATACCCAACAGAGCGCAATTTGGTGATATCTGCCTCCGTGAAATACTGGTATTTATCGCGGATATCTTCGGGCATGTCAACAAATTCAATATTAGGTTCTAATTCCAATGAATGGAAAACCGCTTTAGCAAGGTCAGTGAATGACCGGGCTTTACCTGTTCCTATATTATACAATCCACTGTGCTGTTTTTGCAGCATCAAGAAAAAACAAGCGTTTATTACATCCTTTACATAGATAAAATCACGCAGCTGCTCGCCATCTTTGTAATCGGGGTGATGCGACTTAAACAGTTTGATCTTACCGGTTTCTGTTATTTGTTTATAAGCATGATAAATTACTGAAGCCATGCGCCCTTTGTGATATTCATTAGGCCCGTAAACATTAAAAAATTTCAACCCCGCCCAGAAGTAGGGCTTTTTTTCCTGTTTCAAAGCCCACTTGTCAAATTCATTCTTCGACTCGCCATATGGATTTAAGGGCTTAAGCTTCTCAACAAGATCATGATCATCTTTATACCCAAGCTCACCATCACCATAAGTAGCAGCAGATGAGGCATAAATCATTGGCAAGTTGTATTCAACACACTTTGTCCAAAGCTTTTTGGAATAATTAAGGTTTAACTTATCAAAAACCGATTTTTCAAATTCTGCGGTATCGGTACGTGCGCCAATGTGAAAAACAAAGTTTACCTGTTTATGATGTTCATCAAGCCATTCAAAAAACACATCACGTTCAACCTTATGACAATACACTTTGTTGACAAGATTTTTGCTTTTTACATAATCTGAAAAATCGTCAACAATAACTATGTCCTTAAAACCCTTATTGTTGAGCTTGTTAACCAAACAGCTGCCAATAAAACCTAAAGCACCGGTTACGACAATCATGGTTAATTTATTTTTTAATTTTATTATTTACGATCAAGAAGTTGCACTTTTAAACCAAAGTGCAACTTCTTTTATGTGTCCTTTACTTAGTGCTATTCTCTTTATTAGGCAGTTCAAGGCCATATCCCGATGTTTTGTCCTCTCTCTTTAGAAGGAATGCAAACACCAGTCCGAACAGACCTAATACTGCAAACACAAGCATTGGATTGGTGTAGTCAAGTGGCTTGATTATCTCAGCTTCATGTTCTCTGAAATTAAGGCCGAAATAATCTCGGTCAGCATAAACTATCCTGCCATAACCAAGTAAGATGTCAAATTCACCTTTATCATCAACATGGAACCTTATTGTTTCTTCCCAAACTCTTTTATCCTTTTCATCATCATAAATAATCAATGATCCTCTGTGCCTTCCGCCAAAATATTCGCTGTGTTTGCTGTCCATTCTTGATACAAAATTGAGGTTTTCGTCATAATTAAGATCGTTATTATAAACCTTGACCTGATCATCTTTATCAAAAATCTCTACCTTTGCCCTGTAGTCAATGGTATCTACGATCTGTCCAAAATCAGCATTTATCAACACATCCCCTTTTCCAAATTCTATCTGATAAGCACCTTTTTCGTCAGTCTTAACCTGATGGCTTTCTCTCCAGATTATTTCACCGCTTATACTATCTCTAAACACAACGGCGGTCAGGATTATTTCCGTATCAGAGACAGGTTCCTCCTTTCGGTCAATATATTTACCTGAAAATCTCATATTTTGTTCCTGAACTTCCTGATACTGCATTGTATCAACATTCGTACGATAATAGGGATTAGATGCATCTACTACCAATCCTATTATTATCGGAAAAGCAAAGAGCCCCAGATTTTGTACAGTAAACATAAAACCATATGCTGTACCCAGTTTGCTTTCTCTGACAATTTTAGCTACTGCGGGCCACATAGCCGCAGGCACAAGTGAAAAAGCGATACCCAGTAATATTATTGGGATCCGTGGTTCTATATTAGTTACTGCAAACATCATATGAGCAATGATCAAAAGAGCCGATCCCAGGTACATCAAAGTTGCACTCTTCCCTTTATAATCACAAATCCATCCAAACAGTGGAGTCAGCAAAATAGTACCATACATAAGGTAAGATGTTACATCGCCCGCTACATGCCTTGCCATTGAAAACTTATTCATCAGCAGGTCCGGCGCAAACTTGATAAACGGAAATACTGCCGAATAAAAAGTAACACAAAGCAAAGTAATATAGATAACAGATTTATTGGTAACAAGATCTTTCAAATCACTCCACCTAAAGTCGTCCTCAGGATCTTTTACTTCTATTTTAGCCTGGCGGTCCAACTTGCGGTCGACAAACATATATATGATAAAAGCCAAAAGCCCTATCCATAATAATAACACACCAAACCATATCGCTGTTGTCCACTCGGGATGTACCAGCCTGGGCGAAAGCGTCAAAGCCAATGCAGCACCCAGACGGCCGATTGCAAGGTTTAGTCCTAAGGCCATTGCAAGTTCCTTGCCTTTAAACCATTTTACAACCACTTTTGATAAAACCACTATACTGGTTTCAGCTCCCAGTCCAAAAATAAAAAAGCCCAGCGACATAACCTTCAAAGCAGGTGAATATGCAGTAAGAAAAGAATCAAAAAATGCATATCCAGGACCACCACTCAGAAAAGTATCTGAAGCCCCGTACGCAGTGATGGCTCCACCAAGACCCATTAAAAACACAAAAGAGAAACCGGTTATTCTTATCCCTACGCGGTCCAATATAATGCCGCCAATCACAGCCATTGCAAGAAACACATTAGGCACTGAATATGCCGCAATGAAAAAGCCATAATCTGCAGAAGAAAAACCAAGATTTATTCTTATCAAATCAGCCAATGGAGCTAATGCATCATAAAAGTAATAATTGGTGGCCATTGTAAAACTTACCAGGATCAATACACTCCACCTGACAAATTTCCTTTCGTTCAGTTTTTTCTTTATCGTTTCTACCATAGTATAGTTTTAGAGTTAGTTATAAATTAATTTATGAAAACAGGCAAATATAAAAAACATTTTCAATCCTAGCCCTATAGGTTGAATTTGTAAAAACAATACAGTTGTAAAATTAAACATTTGTTCAACAATCAAAAAGCTAAGAAATAAAGTTCACAAAAATTAACACAAACCAGGATATAATTAAAAATAAAATTAAGCAAGTAAACAAAGATCTAAAGCTCTTTTTTTAACTCCAGAAGGAATTTTCTTACTTCCTTTAAAGTGTTAATTAACTCCAGCTCATCGTATGCCTGCTTCTGATCTTTTTTTATTTTTTCTTTGGCCCCTTGCAGTGTATAGCCACGTTCTTTTACCAGGTTATAAATTAGATGAAAATTATCTACATCTTTTGTGGTAAAAAAACGTGTGCCTTTTTTATTCCTTTTTGGTTTTATTATATCAAACTCTTTCTCCCAAAACCTTATTAAAGAGGTGTTTACTGAGAACATAGAAGCTACTTCGCCTATGCTATAATAGAGGCGGTCGCCATGTTTTATCTTTTCAGATTTTTCAGAAGACATCTGTTTATTTTTTAAGATTCAGCAATATTAATAATAAAATTGATTTGTGCCGTTTTTTTTGGAAATATAAAAAATTTTAAGCATTTTTGTTGTCTTTTTATTTAATTATGTACGCTGAAAATTCTTAAACATTACAAACACCAAACTTTAAT
>SLSZ01000034.1 GCA_007130125.1 Bacteroidales bacterium | reverse complement strand
CTACAGACAAGCCATTTCTGTAGACTAACTATACTTTTATCTATTTTTAATTTGTTAAAAAATCAAAAAAATGTTGATTATTTGATTTTTGTGTTTAACTTTATATCGTAATTGTTAAACAATAAAAAATCAAAATCATGACAGCACTAGAATTTAACTATAAACTACTCGGACTTCAGAAAAATCTGAAATATTTTGCATACACACTTACATCAAACTATGATGATGCTCAAGACCTTGTTCAGGAAACTTATCTTAAAGCATTAACAAATCGTGATAAGTTTACTGACAATACAAATCTTAAAGCCTGGGCTTTTACAATAATGAAAAACACCTTCATTAACAACTACAGGCAAAGCGTGAGAAACAACACGATCCTTGACAAAACAGATGATCTTTACTATCTGAACCTTTCAAAAGAAAGTAAGATGAGTTCTCCGGAATCAAAACTTTCTGAGAAAGAAATAAGTAAAAAAATAAATGCCATTGAAAAAGATCAACGTAAACCTTTTGAAATGTACAACGAAGGGTATAAATACAAAGAAATAGCCGAAAGGCTTGATCTTTCAATTGGCACTGTTAAAAGCCGTATCTTTTTTACAAGAAAAAAACTAATGGAAGAGTTGAAAGATTATTAATTAGATTATTGGGTTCCAACATGATTCTATAATTCCTCTTTGTTTTTACCCGGCCGGCTGGTTTTGTCTGCCGGGTTTTTATTTTCCAAAAATAAAGTGGAAGGCTTTATATTAATAAGTTTTAAAAGCGAAAACAGCATTAGATGACAATCATTCCTGTTTCTTGACTAATAGCTGTAATGTGTCGCTGGTTTTTTGCTCTAATATGACTATCCGGTCTTCGATAAACGGATTGATATCAGCTTTTTTATAATGCCTTATGGTAAGCAATTCCTTATCATATATACACTCGATGTTAAATAGTTTTTTCAGGCCGTCTACAAGTGCAGGCGTTTTGGTCCGGTCATAATCAAAGCAAACTGTGAAGCTGATGGCCGAGTTCTGCATCATATTTATCCTTAGGTTGTGCCTGGCAAACTCACTAAAAATATGTGACAAATTATCTTCGGCAATGAAACTAAAGTCTTTTGGATATATGGACAGCATAACCTGGTTAAATTTAAAAATATATGATGGTGTTTCTCCGTCATACTTTTCATTATAATTTATCAATGTGCCTTCATTGCCCGGCTCATAAAATGACTTCACTCTAAGCGAGATATTCTTATTAAGCAGGGGTTTTAATGTTTTTGGATGAATAACTTTGGCACCGTAGTAGGCCAGCTCAATAGCTTCCCGGTACGAAATGTTTGGTAAAAGGATGTTTTGTTTAACCAGTTTGGGGTCTGCGTTTAACAAGCCCGGAACATCTTTCCAGATTACGACTTCACGGGCGTTAAGAGTATAAGCAAGTACGGCAGCGGTATAATCGCTGCCTTCTCGACCCAGTGTAGTTGTATATCCGGCTGTAGTACCTCCGACAAAACCCTGGATTATAGCAATGGCCTGGCTGCTATTCTTTGATGCATTATCAAAAAAAGGTAAAAGCTTTTCTTCTACAGCAACTTGTGTTTTATCCCAGTAAACTTGTGCATCACGATATCTTGCATCTGTGATGACAATATCATTAGCATTAAACCATCGGTTATTTAAACCGGCTTCATTAAGATAATGACTGATAATCATAGCCGACAACTCTTCGCCCATGGAAACTATCCTGTCGTACTCAAAATTATAATTCTCACCCGGTGCTTTTTCAAGCATGCTTTCAAATGACTTGAATTTATCTTCCAAATGACGAATAAATTGCCCGTTATTGTTATTAAAAAGATTTTTGGCTATATCAACATGATAACTTTTTATTTCAACGAATAGTTTTTCAGCAGATTCTTTATCACCCGTAAAATAGTATTCTGTAAGCTGTTCTAGTGCATTTGTTATTTTACCCATAGCTGACACAACAATCATAAGATTGGTGTCACTATACATTTTAATAATATTTGCAACATTTCTGACTTCATTTGCACTTTTTACAGAAGCACCACCAAATTTAAATACGTACATTTTTCTATTTGCTATTTATTATTTTACTATTCAATCATTAACAACCAACCAACAACCGCCTCAACGACTCAACGACTAAACCCCTAAACCCATCAACAATTCTTCAACCACATTGCCTCAATCTTCTCATATAATACATTAGCCAGCTTATACAGGGCCTCAAAAGTCACACCTGCAACATGTGGTGACAAAACAACCCTGTCGCTTTTCAACAGAAAATTCAAAGCTTCCGGCCTTTTTTCCGGTTTTAATTTTTCAAAAGAGTAACTTTCGTATTCAATCACGTCAAGTGCAGCACCAATTATCTTATTGCTCTTGATTCCGGCCACCAGGCTGTTTGTATCAACCACTTTTCCACGCGAAGTGTTTATTAAATACACCGGTTTTTTGAACTTGCCGATGAATTCTTCATTTACCATGTATGTGGTTTCTTCTTTCAGCGGAACATGCATGCTGACAATATCGGCTCTGTTGAATACATCTTCAAGTGTTACCTCTTCGACAAACTTGTTTTGAAAACCTGATTTATATTTATCGTAGGCAATAATTTCTGCTTCGAAGCCTGAAAGTTTTTGCGCAAAGGCACTGCCGGTATTTCCGTAACCGATGATACCAACGGTACGGCCCATTATTTCATACCCCCTGTTTTTTTCACGTAACCACTTGCCTTGCCTTATTTCACTATCAGCTAAGCATATTTTATTCATTAATGCAAGTAACAATCCCAAGGCGTGTTCCCCAACAGCATCCCTGTTACCTTCAGGTGAGTTTATGCACTTAATTCCCAGGGTCCCGGCATATTCAACATCAATGTTTTCAAGCCCACTCCCTACCCTGCCGACAAAAACAAGGTCTTTTGCTTCATCAAAAAAATCCTTTTCAAGGCGAAAACGGCTACGAATAATTAATCCAACACAACCTTTTATTTCGCTTACAAGTTCTTTATAAGTGATATCAACAGTTTCCTTACATTCAAAACCAAAATTACCAAGTTTCTCTTTTAGTACAGGATGTACGTAGTCAATGATCAATACCTTTCCATAATTTTTATTCAATCGATCCATCTAGGTAAGAATTAATCTCAGTGTTATTCTACTTAATATACTTTTGCTTAAGAGTTTCGTGAAAATTCTCAATAAACTCTTTGCTGGCGTTCTGGCAAGCGCCACCTACCTTATCGGTTGTAAATTCATCATAAAACCTGGGGTTATATTGTGGATTTGCCGAATATCTTAATGGAATATAGATTGTTCTTCCGGCAACCGGATTACCAGCACTGTCAAATTTTCCGGTATTTTGCTCATGTTGGCGAATAAACCATGAACATACTGCAAATTTGCTGTAAATACTGCTCCACGAATCACCACTTTGCACTCTGTAAACGGTGTCTTCAGGGGCAAAATGATTTAACACGGCTTCAATGTTAACAGGCTGATCCTCTGCTCTATCTTTTAAATTTTCAGTTTCAGGAATAGTGTCTACTGTATCAACCTCTTCCTGCTTCTCAATGTCAACTGCCGGCCTGGGATTAAAAAGAAATAAGTCATAAAACATATATCCTGCTATAATCAACACTGCTCCAATTATTACGATATTCCAAACAGGGTTCCCTGTAATATTTATGTCAACAGTCTTTGGCAACTCTTCTTTCTTTGGTGGTTCAGCAGGTACGAATTTCCGTTCATCATGGTCAAGATTATAGAAAGAAACAATCTGCACCGTAATATTATCGTAACCTCCGGCTTCATTAGCCATATCAACCAACCGGCAAGCTTTAGTGTAAACAGGCATAGGATCTGCCAATATCTTTTTAATGCTTCTCTCTTTGACAGCTTCATATAAGCCATCTGTGCACATCAGAATCATATCATCGTTTAAGGGCACTAATGCTTGATCACATACAAAAGGTGATGGAACCTTTTCACTACCAATCCACCCTTGTGATGATATCCTCTCCTGATCTGAAGAAATTCCGGAAACTGTTTCCTGGGTTAGCTGGTATAAACGTTTGCCGTTAAAAAGGTACATATGGCAATTGCCTAATGAAGAATAATATATCTTATTATCTCTTATCAAAACACACAAACAACTGGCAGCCATTTCCTCATGCCATTCATCATTCTTCCTAAGATATTCATAAATATAACCACCGGTATATATCAAAGCTGACTCAACTGCTTCAAAAGGATTATCAACGTACTCTTTCTCCATAAAGTACCGGATACGTTCTAACGCAATGTCCCTTGCTTTCAAACCCCTCTCATCTCTTCCATCACATAAAACAAAAACACGTCCGTTGGGTGAGTCAAAAGATGCAAAACCATCATAATTACCGGACTTTATTTTACCTTTATCCGTATGACAACCATATTCAAAATGTTTTAATTTTTTTGTAACCATATTCTTTTTGTTTCAAGCTAATTAACTTCTTAACTATTTTTTTGTTAAGGTTTTAGCGAATTCAAACTTACTTAAAATTTCCCGAAAATTCTTACAAAAAGAGAATAAAGAAATGAAAAATCCTAAATATCTTTTTTCCAACCTGTAACTGATCATCATTTTAAATTAATAATATATTCAGTAAGCATTTTAAAATCGTCAACACTTAGTTGTTCGGCTCTTTTATCAAACAGCCCGGAGCTCATATCGTCCTTTGCCACACTTTGCTTCAAGGCATTACGCAAGGTTTTTCTCCTTTGATTAAACGCTATTTTTACTATCTCAAACAATTTTTTTTCGCATGCAAGATCTATCGCATTATTTTTTGTTTTCATTCTTACAACGGCAGATATTACATTTGGTGGCGGGTAAAAAACTTTTTCGCTAACCCGGAAGAGTATTTCAACATCATAAAATGTCTGGCATAACACACTAAGAATACCATATGTTTTACTTCCATGCTTTGAGGCAAGCCTTTCTGCAACTTCTTTTTGAAACATACCAACAATTTCAGGTATTTGATTCCGGTACTCCAGGGCTTTAAATACAATTTGAGTAGAAATATTATATGGAAAGTTGCCAATAAGTCCAAACTTATTGTTATTGAAAAGTGAATTCAGGTTGTATTTCAAAAAATCACCGTGTTTTATTTTTGAAGCGGCATGTGGAAATTGTTCAACAAAATAATCGACAGATTCTTTATCATATTCAATACCATGCCAGCTCATCCCGGGCATTTTTAGAAGCTGCTTTGAAAGCATTCCCATACCAGGGCCAACTTCAAGCAGATTATTATATTCGCCGTATCCGGTAAGGCTTCCAGCAATTTTTCGTGCAATATTTTCATCGTGCAAAAAATGCTGGCCAAATGATTTTTTTGGTTTTACTGTCACGTTTACTCTAATTTACTAACTCACCTCTTAAAGTTCTTATTCTGTTACGGGCCGTATGTGCATATATGCTTGCCGGGTATTCTGTCATAATCTTACGGTACATCTCTATTGCTTTTTCCCGATTGTCAAATATATTCTCGTTAATCTCAGCACGTTTGAACAAAGCTTCGTCTGCAAATATCCCCTGCGGATACTTTTCAGCTATAAGCACAAGTAAACTATCAGCTTCATCATATTTTCCAAGCCGCAGCTTAAGTTCAGCTTTTTCAAAAAATACGTAATCCATTATTTGATGATCAGGATATTTATTTTCAATAGAATCCATTATAGCAAATGCTTCATCAAACCTGTTCATAAATGACATTCTTTCGGCTTTAGCATACATTTCAAGGGGTTTAGTATTATCATCAAAGCCTATATTGTCTTGTATTTTTAATGATAAAGCCATAGCATCATTTGAAATAAGCCTTGACGTAGCAGCTTTAAGAATATCCAATTGTGCTTTTGCCCAATCAAATTCACCCATATAATATGAAAGGCGGGCATTTTTATATTTGGCTTCATGACCAACGGGATTATCCCTATAGGTTTTATCTACCTGGGAGTATAAAAGCTTAGCATCCCAAACTTCTCCATTTAGCACTAATATATCAGCCATTTCAATCCTGCATTCCGCCTTTACCCTATCGGAAACCCGTGGCATGTCAATTATCGTTTCAAGCAACTCTACCGCCTCATCAGGCTTATTAAGATAAAAGGCTTTTATGTTTGCAAGGTTGCGTATAATAGGTACCGTATGTCTATGAATTCCAAACTCTTCGAGTGCAGCCTTAAATGCCTCCTCCACCTCCTCCAGCTCTTCCTTTTCATAGTCATAAAAAGCCGTGAGCCTTTGGAATTTAACATCCAACAACCCGACTCTCGCTTCAAGATAATATGCCGCTGTACGTCCTGAGTTTATTATATGATTAAAAGATTGCTCAGCAATATCAAAGTTGTTATTTTCAAGGCTAAGCATGCCAACATCATAAACTATCTCCCCTCCCTTATCAAGCCTCCGGTCAAGAGCCCTTGCCTGTCTGAACGCCATTTCAAAGTCTCTCTGCTGAATTGAAAGCCATAACAACATTTCAGAGAAGAGTGTATTGGCAGGGCTGCGCTGCGACCGCCTTAGCAAAACCCTCCTTAAAGCATCATTCTTTTCGAATTCGGGATCATCATTAATCGCATCCTGTAAAAGCCCCCTTACTTTTTCCATTTTTCCCGAATCCAAAACTATAAGATCAACATATTCAGCCATCATGTTATCATAATCGCCAATTTTTTTATATATCTCCGCTATTTCAATATTGAAGGGATGTCTTTCACCAATTTCACTGCGTCCTTTTTTAAATGTTTCCAGCGCGAGGTCTGACATTCCCCGCTCCATAAATGCATCAGCAAGATTGATAATGCCTTGTGGCCGGCCTGGCAAATTATCAACAAGATTTTCGAAATGCCTTTTGGCACGCCTTGTATTGCCAGCTCTCTTCATTACATATCCCAAATCAACCTCATAACGAATCTGCCCGGGATTGTTATCTATCTGTGATTTTACAACTCGCTCAGCCTGCCTGTACTCCTCCAGTTCAAGCAAACAAGTAATATAGTTGTTATAAATTACCTCTGTTGGTTGCTCTTCAAATAACTCTTCATACAAAACGACCGCCCTTTCATATTGGCCGTTATGGAAATATTGCGCAGCAAGTCGCTCATCACTTGTATCTTCATCAGCATACAACAAGGGTATTGCGAAAAATAAAGATAATAAAACCAATACTGCTTTAAATTTGATCTGTACATTCATAGAAAATCCTTTTTGTAGTCGTCTTTCATAATGGAAAAACGATTTTCAAGCAAGTATGTTTTAAAAACTACTTCAACTTAAAAGAAAAATCATAAAATAGAATCAAAACCTGTATATGGTACTAAAGCACCCGGTATATTTATACCATTTTCGTGCTGGTTGTTTTCGATAAGGGCTGCAACTATACGTGGAAGGGCTAATGCGCTACCATTGAGTGTATGAGCGGGATGTATTTTCCCCTGGCCGTCACGATATCTGAGTTTCATACGATTAGCCTGAAAAGCTTCAAAGTTGGAAATTGAACTTACCTCAAGCCATTTGTTTTGTGCAGATGAAAAGACCTCAATATCATAAGTCATTGCAGCCGCAAAACCCAGATCGCCACCACACAGACGTGTAATCCTGTAGGGTAGTTCCAATAGCTTAACAAGGCTTGTCACATAATTCACCATTTCATCAAGGACATCGTAACTATTCTCCGGTTTTACTATTTGTACGATCTCCACCTTATCAAATTGATGCAACCGGTTCAATCCCCTGACGTCCTTCCCGTAGGAGCCAGCCTCCCTCCTGAAGCATGTTGAATATGCGGTACATTTAACAGGGAAGGCACTTTCTGGCAATATGACATCTCTATAAATATTAGTAACAGGTACTTCCGAAGTAGGTATTAAGAAAAGGTTGTCCAGTGGGATATGGTACATTTGGCCGTCTTTATCCGGCAATTGGCCTGTTCCAAAGGCTGAATCCTCATTGACAACAAGGGGTATTTGATATTCGGCGTAACCCTCTTCAATGGCTTTATCCAGGAAAAAACTAACAAGAGCCCTTTGAAGCTTTGCTCCCTTACCCTTATACACAGGGAAACCAGAGCCAGTCACCTTGTTTCCAAGTTCAAAGTCAACAAGATCATATTGTGTTGCCAAATCCCAATGAGGCAACAGATCTTTAGAATACTTCAGGTCCGTTTCGCTCTGAAAAATAATCTCATTGTCATCTTCGGTATTACCGGGCTTAACTGCTTCATGCGGAATATTAGGTAACTGGATTAAAAGGGTCTCCTGCTCTTCCTTATATTTTTCCAATTCCTTTTGCAACTCCTTGTTTTCTTGTTTTAGCTGCGTGGTTTGCTCTTTTACTTTTTCAGCCTCATCTTTTTTACCCGACTTAAACAATTCGCCTATTTGACGTGCCAGCGCATTGGACTTTGCAAGGTTATTGTCAAGGTTCTTTTGGGCTTCCCTGCGCTTGACATCAACATCTATTATTTTTTCAACAATACCTGAAGCATCAAAGTTTCTGGCTTTTAAACGATCAATAATCTTTTGATTATTCTCCCGGACAAAATTTATCTGAAGCATCTTTTAAAAGTATTAATAATTTTTCCTGTTAATTTAAGAAGTATATATAACCTAATGAACTGATAATTTTAATACACTACTTTAATGCACTACAATAATAACAAAAATAGGTTGAACCGGAAAATCCGGTTCAACCTATAAATTAATCAAAATATTTTTAAATATTTTAGCTTTTGGCAACCGGTTCTACATTCACATAAGACTTGTTGTCTTTTTTCTTTTTGAACACAACATTGCCATCAACCAAAGCAAAAAGAGTATGATCTTTACCCATACCTACATTATCACCTGGGTTATATTTGGTTCCTCTCTGGCGAATGATGATATTTCCGGCTTTAGCTGATTGTCCGCCAAAAAGTTTTACTCCGAGCCGTTTACTGTGCGACTCCCTTCCATTACGTGAGCTACCAACTCCTTTCTTGTGTGCCATAACGGTTTATTTTTATTTATGCTGTTACTAAATCTTCTATTTGAATTTGTGTCATTGGTTGACGATGCCCCCTGAGAGTCTGATAACCTTTTCTCCTTTTCTTTTTAAATATGGTCACTTTATCTGCTTTGGGGTGTGCAAGGATTTTTGCTTTAACCTTTACTCCCTGGACCATCGGCTTGCCAACCTTTATCTTTTTGCCATCTGCCAATAGCAGGACATTGTCAAACTCAACATTACTGCCCTCTTCGCCCTCAAGCTTATTGACAATTATCTTCTGATCTTTACCAATCTTAAATTGCTGGCCTCCTATTTCTACAATTGCATACATCAGATCTGTAAATTTTTCTTGTTTTATATTCTTTTGAATTTCGGTCTGCAAAGATAATGAAAAAAATTAATTTTATAACCCCAAGAGCAAATAAAATTTTACTTTTCGACTAAATATTATTATTGGGATTAACTTATTTTAAACTTTGTGTTATTCATGGTTTTATTT
>SLSZ01000038.1 GCA_007130125.1 Bacteroidales bacterium | reverse complement strand
GTTTAGTCGTTGAGTCGTTTAAAAAGTGATCTGTTAGTGGAGACTGTAGGCTGGGGACTGATAACTACTGGATCCCTATTAACAAATTGATGTCAAATCAACAATAAATTTCTCAAACTATGGACACCTTGGCATTATTTGATTCTTTTTGGTGGACGTGGGTAATACTTCCACTGTTAATTTTTGCATCACGCATTTTAGATCAGTCAATAGGTACAGTCCGGTTGATCTTCGTATCTAAAGGATTCAGGTTATTGGCACCAATTCTGGGATTTTTTGAAGTCCTGATATGGTTGCTTGCAGTTACCCAGGTAATGAAACATCTTGACAACCCGGTCAACTTCATAGCATATGCTGCAGGTTTTGCTGTAGGCAATTATACAGGTATTTTGCTTGAAGAAAAAATATCGCTTGGCAATGTCGTTATCCGTATTATTCCAAAGTTTGATACCACAGAACTTATTGATCATCTGCGTCGGGAGGGTTATGGCGTTACGGCATTTAACGCAGAAGGAGGTAAAGGAAAGGTTAAAATCGTTTTTACCATTATCCGGCGAAAAAACGTACAGAAAGTTATTGAGTGTATTAATCATTTCAACCCTAATTCGTTTTATACCATAGAAGAGATTAAAGCCGTGCGTGAGGGCTATTTTGGAATGCCGCAGCATAAGAGAAGCTTCGACTGGCGTTTATTCAGCAAAAAGGCAAAGTAAATTACACAAACAAAATTTCTTTATTTATGAAATTAAAAATTATATTGATTGCACTTATAGCCATAGCGGTTATCCCTGGTTGCAAAAGGGACGATGACAAGCTTCTTGAACCGGGAGTATCAATAGAACTGGCAAAACATCGCAAGCAAAACATTAGCAACATACATTATAACTTGTTTTTTAACTTACCATCAGATGAAAACGAAAAAATAACAGGAACCTCTAATATAAGTTTTACAATAGCTGATAACAACAGCCAACTCATACTGGATTTCCGGGCTCCTGAAGAAAACATCATAAAAGTATCGGCCAACGGGCAGTTGATAAACAACTATCTATTTAAAAATGAACATCTGGTAATCCCTGATACATATCTTAGGCCGGGGGATAATACTATATCCGTCGACTTCATCTCAACAGACCAGGCATTGAATCGCAACCCCGATTATTTATATACTTTGCTCGTTCCGGATCGTGCGTCCACTGCTTTTCCTTGCTTCGATCAGCCCGATTTGAAAGCAAGGTTCTCTTTAAAACTCGAAATGCCGGATTACTGGGAAGCAATTTCCAATGGAGCAAAAAATGAAAAACATAAAAACAACTCCAGGAAAACTGTTTCGTTTTTGCCCGACAAGCCAATCAGCACCTATCTTTTCGCTTTTGCAGCAGGAGATCTCAAAACATATCATCATAGTGATGCGGATTTTTCTATGACAGTCTACCATAGGGAAACAGATAAGGAGCTATTCGATAACAATATTAACAAAATAATCGACATGCATAAAGAATCCCTGCAGTGGATGGAAGGTTATACAACTATCCCCTACCCTTATGAAAAGCTTGATATAATTTTGGTTCCTGCTTTTCAGTATAGCGGAATGGAACACCCGGGAGCTATATATTACCGTGATAGCAGACTATTACTGGAGGAAGGGGCTTCCTTGTCCGAACAACTGGGGCGGGCAAGCCTTATTGCTCATGAAGTGTCGCATATGTGGTTTGGAAATCTTGTGACTATGAACTGGTTTAATGATGTATGGCTAAAAGAAGTGTTTGCAAGTTTTATGGCTGACAAAATGGTACACCCACAATATCCTGAAGCTGATCATGGACTGAGGTTCCTGACAACCCATCATAGAAGGGCAATGGCAATTGACCGAAGCCGGGGAACACATCCGATCAGACAGGACCTTCCTAACCAAAAGCTTGCAGGTACTCTCTACGGTCCTATTATTTATAATAAAGCACCTATCGCTTTCAGCCAGCTTGAAAAATTAATGAGTGATAAGCATTTTCAAAATGCAGTTAAAGAATACCTTGATGTTTTTTCACACGGTAATGCCAATTGGGATGATCTGGTCAAAATCTTAAATAAACATACCGAAATAAATATTGAAAAATGGAGCGATGCCTGGATATACGGAAAAGGGATGCCGGAAATAAGCTATAAGCTTTATAGTAAAGATAATAAAATCAAGGATTTTAAAATAAAATCCACAAATCCTGATCCCGCTGGTCCATTTCCTTCACAACTCATTTGCTATGCATTGCTTTATGATAATAACGAAGTCTTATATGATGAAATTTTTGTTGAAGAACATGAAACACTGCTTAAGGAATTGTGTGGGAAGGATATACCAAATGCAGTACTTTTGCAAGCTGGCGGTTGTGGCTATGCATATTTTCTGCCATCGGAAAAAACCAGGCAGTATCTATTAACGAGTTTGCAACACATTTATAATGATTATTTGAGAATTGTTGGAATAATGAATTTGCATGAAGATTTCTTAAATGGAAATATTAAGCCGGTTACTTACTATGAATCTCTTTTAAAATCCATCAACAAAGAAACACACCCGCAAATTATTCCTGTTCTTCTGGATAATCTTAAAACTGTTTACTGGGGCTTCCTGAATGATGACCAACGACTTTCTTACAGCAAAATAAGTGAAGCGTTAATATGGGAGCATTTTACCGGTAATACCTCTGATCAGGCACAACTTTATTTCAAGGCTTTTATAGAAATGGGATTAACAGAATATGCTATAGAAAAGATGAGAGAACTTTTAAAAGACAAATATAATATTCCGGGTTTTAAGCTAAGTGAAAGTGACAAAGTTGATATTATATGTGAGTTGGCTGTCAGAGATTATGAAAACATCGCATTTCTCATTGACAAGCAATTGGAAAGCATGCAAAATCCTGACAGGAAGAGGAGGTTTGAATTTATTCTTCCTGCTTTATCGCAGGACGCCGATGTTCGTGACACGTTTTTTGAAGAGCTAAAGATTAAAGAAAAACGCAGACATGAGCCATGGGTTATCGATGCCTTAACTTACCTTCACCACCCTCTGCGCACTGATAAAAGCTTATCATACATACATGAAAGTTTAGCTATGATTGAAGAAATTCAAAAAACAGGGGACATCTTTTTCCCTCAAAGATGGCTTAATGCCACATTGAACGGGTATTCATCTAAAGAGGCTAAAAACATAGTTGAAAACTTCCTGGAAGAGAATCCCGGTATTTCAGAAAACCTAAGACTAAAAATATTACAATCGGCAGACATGCTTTTCAGGAAAGCAGAGTAGATTATAATCCAATTTCTATGCTAAATCGGAAGATCGGGTTTTGAAAATAAACGAAACTATCATCATTAAAGTTGTAGAGCAGCATAATATTAAAAAAAGCTTTAGGCCCAATTTGTTGCCTGAAACCCAGGCCTGCAAAATAGTTTTGTTCCCAGAACCTGTCCCCGCTGTTTTCTCTAAAATAGGGCGCTTCTAAATTGAGGGTTTCAAATTCCCCGTATATAAAAGCTTGTGGTATGATTAAAGCCTTCGCAAAAACACTGCCTCCATACACGTGAGTGCCATAACCTATTAACTTTTCGTGATAATATTGGTATTTTAAACCGATGCCTGATGAAAGCCTGTTTGTAAGTCTGTAACCAACCATAGGGGAAACATCAACGAAAGTAGCAAAATTACTGATCTGTAAGCCAAGTGAGCCTCCAACATACACTCTTTCTTTGAAGGTAAGATCCCGAACATCAGGCTCATCATCTTCATTATCAGCATATAAGCTAAAACTGTTTAAAACAAGCAACAACAACAATAATAAGCTACTCCTGGTTAGAAAATGTTTTTTCATTGCAAACTTTGTTAATTGGTTTATCTTGATTAATTATTATTTCTTAAAATATAACCCTTTCATTATTTTTGGCTCAAACTTATTTCCAACCGGCAGGTATGTGATGTTTTCATGTGCTCCTACCAGCAATATCCCATCATTAAAAAGGCTTTCATGAAACAATGAAACCACCTTGTTTTGTAATTCTGTATTGAAATATATAATCACATTTCTGCAAAAAACAAAATCAAACTTATAAAAAATATCATCATTGACCAGATTGTGATATTTAAAGGTTACTTTATCACGCAAAAAATCCCTCACTTTAAAAGTTTTGCTGTCGGGGTCTGTTTCAAAATACTTTGAATAAGGCACATCAATAGTTTCTTCAAAGTTGAGGGGGTTAACTTTAATAACCCTATCGAAGTTATCAAAATAAGTATGATGAAGCTTACTGTTAAAAACTCCGGTTTTAGCTCGTTCTAATATATTAGTGTTTATATCAGTTGCAAAAACTTTTGCTTTTTCAAGCATATCTAGCTCGTTCAAAAGTATTAGCATTGAATATACTTCTTCACCACTTGAACAACCTGCATGCCAAATATTAATGTGTGTGCGGTTTTTAAACTGAGGTAAAACATTCCTTCGCAGGTTTATCCATACATTTGTATCCCTGAAAAGTTCGGTAGTATTCACAGTAATATCATTGAGGCATTTCTGAAAAGCTTGTTTGTCTTTCCTTACCTTGTACAAAAGTGTATCAACATCAGGCAAATTATAAGTTATCAAAATATGCTCAATTCGCCTTTTAAACGACTGCTCGGCATATTCGCTAAAATCAAAACCGTATAATCGCTTAAACTCAAATACAAGTTTTTCCAAATCCTCTATATTAACATCTACCTTAATCAAAATCTAATGTATATTGTAATAATTTTACGAAATACAAATATTTTAGTTTTATAAAAAATATCCCTACGAAGATTATAAAAAAAAAGATTTATTTTATCGGTGATATTACCTTTTTCTGCTTTTTTTTCGCCATCTCATCCGGTGTAGAAACTTAAATTATAATACAACGCAAACAAACGGACTAAACTTTTACACTTAAAACGCAATAATATCGACAAATATATATCTGATATTTTTTATGTAAAAAGTTAAAAGTTGTTAATAGTCCAATAAAATATTTTACTTTTCATGCTTAAAACAAAACTATTATAAATTATCCTCATTTAGGACTTTTTTCATAGCTTTAGCCTTTAACAAACATTCATCATACTCTTCTTCCGGTTCTGAGCCGGAAGTAATAGCTCCACCAACCAAAAAATTAACATACCTTTTTGTTTGATCAAACAAAATGCTTCTGATTACAACATTAAAATCAAAATCTTTATCAGCATTAATATATCCAATGCACCCCGAATACAACCCTCTTTTCGTTGATTCAAACTGCTCAATAATCTCCATTGCCCTTACCTTTGGAGCCCCGGTCATTGAACCCATCGGGAAAGCTTCTTTAATAGCATCTATATAATGGCGTTTTGGAGATATGCGCGATGCAATAGTTGATATCATGTGATTTACATGTGCAAATGAATAAATTCCGAAAAGTTCTTCCACTTTAACGCTTCCTTTCAAAGCTGTTTTTGCCAGGTCATTCCTTACCAAATCAACTATCATTACATTCTCTGAGCGCTCTTTGGGATCATGGTACAATTGTTCTTTCAACCGCTCATCAGATTTTTTTGAATTTCCCCGTTTTATCGTACCTTTTATCGGCTGGCTTATTATTTTATCGCCTGTTTTTTTAATAAACCTTTCGGGGCTGGAACTTAAAAGATATTTATCACCAAATTTGTAATACGCTGAAAAAGGGGCAGGTGATAGTTTATTTAAATTCAAATACGTTTGCAAAGGATCTATTAGTGCATTTTCTCCGAAAAATTCAACACAATAATTCATCTCATAAATATCTCCTCTTTGAATATGCTCTTTAATCTTTTTGACATTGGAAATATAAAGTGACTTTTCAACGCGTGGTTGTATATCCACTATATTGTGTTTTTCATCAACGGGTGCTACAGGCCTTGTTAATAAACTCCACACGTTTTCATGCTTATTCCATTTATCATTATTTATTAACAGCCCTAAGTTTATTTTACTGTCTCTACAAATAATCAGTATTTCAGGCTGAAAAAATTGGGTTAGGTCAAAATTGATATTATCAAAATTTGAAGATGATAGTTTTTCAATTTGATTCTTTACATCATAAGACAAATAACCAAATATCCAATCGTTGGTTTGATCGGCAAACCGCTTTAAACTATCAAAAACATTGTCATCAGAAGTCTTAAATTCTTTGTATGCTCCAAGGGCAATAAGCCAATCAAAGCTGGAATAAGGATCGTGTTTATAACTGTTTGAGTTAAGAAAACAGATCCTATCAAAATATTTGCTACCATTTTTTAAAACAATATATGGCAGCATTGTGGCATCAGCTAAAGGCTGTTCTTTATATCGCCTCATTTTTTGATAAAGTAGAAAGCCAAACTCCTTATATCTCTGAAAAGTTTCATCACACAAACACAATCACCATAACAACTAATAAGGAGAGGTCAATATTTTTACAAAAACTTTTTGACAAAAATCAATAAAGCTTTTAAAGTTTCAAATGTTAAATAAATAGAGTTACAACAACTAAAATCTATTAGTTATTTCTTACGCCCTTATATTTCCCATGTATCACCGCTATTAAGCAGGTCATCAACATTTTTAACGGGGTCTGATTTTTTTGCAAATTCCAATTGTTCATCCAACAGGCGGTCATAAGTATTAAAAGGAGCTGACCTAATAACTCCGAAAGCCATAGGATATTTTGGAGGGTGCATTCTTCCAAGCATACGATGAATACCTGGGTCTTTTCTATATTGATCATGCACAAGTATATCCTCTTTCTTAATGCCATCTACACCAATTGTAACAACTCTAAGCTTATTATCCCTGAGGATAATACCTTTATCCTTATTTTTACCAAAGATCATTGGCTCTCCATGCTTAAGCCAAAGTTGCACATCGTCTCTAATGCCTTTATCGGTAATATTTTCAAAAGCTTTATCAGAAAATATAACACAATTTTGAAGGATTTCCACTACAGACGTACCATCATGTTTTGCAGCTTCATACATTACTTCCGTCAGCATCTTAATATTATTATCAAGGCTTCGGGCGAAAAAAGTACCTTGAGCACCCATAACCAAACCGGCAGCAATAAATGGATGCTCTATAGTTCCCTGGGGTGATGTTTTGGTAACACCTCCCCTTGGTGTTGTTGGAGAAAACTGGCCCTTAGTTAATCCGTAAATTTGGTTATTAAATAACAGCAAATTAACATCAATATTTCTTCTAACAAGATGTATAAAATGATTCCCTCCAATTGCCATTGAATCACCATCTCCAGTAGCTATCCAGACGCTTAGTTCGGGGTTGCCAATTTTGACACCACTTGCTATAGCCGCAGCACGCCCATGAATACCATGAAAACCATAGGTGTTTACATAATAAGGGAACCTTGAAGAACAGCCAATACCAGAAATAAAACAAAAGTTTTCCTTTTGATATCCAATTTCAGGGAACACCTTGAAAACTGAAGCAAGTATAGCGTGATTACCACAAGCCGGACACCATTTGACCATCTGGTCACTGACAAAGTCGTCTTTTGTTAATTTTACAGGTGATTTTTTTATTCTTTCTTTTTCAAGCATATTAATTATCCTCCAATACTTTTTTAAACTTATTTGTAAGCTCACTGACATGGAAAGGCAATCCCTGTACCTTATTAAACTGATGATAATGAAACTCGGGGAAGTTAATTTTCAAATAATTCACAAACTGTCCCATATTCAGTTCACATACAATAATTTTTTTGAAATTAGATAAAATGGATTTTGTATTTTTTGGCAAAGGTTTTATGTAATTAAATTGTGCAAGGCTTACCTTATAGTTTTCGTCATGCATTTTTTTAACAGCCGAAACCAGGGCTCCTTCTGTTCCTCCCCACCCCACTACCAATAAGTCGCCACTTTCTTCACCAAACACTTCTTGTTCGGGTATGAACTCCTCCACCCTTTTCACTTTTTCTTCACGTAGCTTAACCATAAGCTGATGGTTTAGCGGGTCTGTAGAGACGTTCCCATCAATATTGGTTTTTTCCAGGCCACCAATACGATGTCTAAGGCCTTCTGTTCCTGGCACAGCCCATTTGCGTACAAGTGTACTTTCATCTCTTCTGTAAGGTTTATAGTCAGGCTCATTAGGTTCAGCCATTGGTGGTTTTATTGCGGGCAATTCGGCCACTTTAGGAATTTTAAACAATTCAGAGCCAAAACCAATATACCCATCAGTAAGCAATACTGCAGGAGTCATATGCTCCATAGAAAGTTTCGAAGCCATATAAGCATAGAAGAAACAATTAGCCGGACTTGATGCAGCCATTACAATAGTCGGGCATTCGCCATTGCGTCCATGCAATGCTTGCATCAGATCAGATTGTTCACTCTTGGTAGGCATCCCGGTTGATGGGCCTGCTCTTTGAACATTCACCACCACGAGAGGTATCTCTGCAATAACAGCCAGGCCTAATGCCTCACTTTTCAGTGAAAAGCCGGGACCGGACGTTGTAGTTGCAGCAAAATTTCCGGCAAAGCTTGCTCCTATTGCAGAACAAATACCTGCAATTTCATCCTCGGCCTGAAAAACCCTCGCACCAAGCGATTTATGCTTTGAAAGTTCCATCAAAATCTCGGTTGCCGGAGTAATCGGATAAGAACCAAGGAAAAAAGGCCTTCCTGATCTTTCACTGGCAGCAAGTAAGCCCCAGGCTGTAGCAACATTACCAGTAATATTTCTGTACTTGCCTTTTTTCATTGGAGCAGGATCAACCTTATAAGTTCTTATGATAGTCTCGTCTTCTTCGGCATATTTATATCCTGCCTTTATAGCTGTTTTATTGGCCTTAGCAACATCTGGTAACTTGCCGAACCTTTTATTCAATGCGTCAACAGCCTTTTGAACATCCCGTCCAAACAAATAAAGCACTATACCAAGAACATACATGTTTTTTGTTCTTGCTGCCATTTTTTTATCAATTTCAAGATCTTTCAAACTTTCTTTTACCAGATCTGTAATAGGGGCTTTGATAATGGTATAATCACCCAGGCTCCCGTCTTCAAGCGGATTGCTTTGATAACCGGCTTTAGTGATAGCTTTATCTTCAAAAGTTGATTGGTCAACTACAATAGTTGCTCCAATTTTAGCCCATTTAATATTAGCTTGTAATGATGCAGGGTTCATAGCAACCAGGACATCACACATATCGCCCGGAGTATGAATTTCCCTTCTTCCTATGTGCACCTGAAAACCACTAACACCCGCAATAGTATTATGTGGTGCGCGAATCTCTGCAGGAAAATCAGGAAAAGTTGCAAGATCATTTCCATATAAAGCTGCAAGCTCAGAAAACAATGTTCCGGTAAGCTGCATCCCGTCGCCGGAATCCCCTACAAACTTTACCACGACATCTTCTAGTTCAACAACATTAGACTTTTTAACCATAATTGCAAAATTTTAGACAGCAATTAACTAATATCGCCATCTGTAATATGTTAATTTATTATTGTTTGATTAAAGATTTTTTTGCGAAGTTAATTGTTTAAACATTATGTATAAAAAAAATCAACTATTTTTTAATAAAACCGGCAATTCTTAATTTGATTTAATAGGTATTATGTAAAATAAACGTAAATTTAGCATTT
>SLSZ01000202.1 GCA_007130125.1 Bacteroidales bacterium | reverse complement strand
GGAATGTTTTTTACAGTAAACAGGTCCTCTGTTACAGTCTGAGCAAAAACACAACTTTGATATTGCCGGGATCCCTTTTATTTAATACTTATCAACCGTTGTTTTACTCCTTGTTAATTTAAAGATCTCCATAACTAACAACAAAGGTAATGCCAAAATCAGCACTTCAAACCATTCAAATGCAGAAATTGGTTCCACCCTCAGTACTTGTTGCATAAAAGGCACCTGCATTGATAAAATGTGGATGCCCTGTGCAAGTAAAACTCCGAAAATGAGAACTATGTTTCTTTTGATAGGTACTCTGAAGGCTGAAACTCTTTCTGACCTGCAACTAAACACATGAACATTTTGCATCAGAACCATAAGCAGCAACACCATGTTTCTGGCTTGTGTCTCGTCCATACCCTGATAGTTTTTCAGGAAAAACCAGAACCCGAATGCTATCAAACCCATAGCAAGACCTGACACAAGTGTTTGCTGCATCATCAGTGGGTTAAATATTTTTTCAGAAGGATCTCTGGGTTTTCTTTTCATTGCACCTGGTTCTCCACCTTCAAAAGCCAGTGCAACATCCTGTATGC
This sequence comes from Bacteroidales bacterium, assembly GCA_007130125.1. Lineage (GTDB taxonomy): Bacteria > Bacteroidota > Bacteroidia > Bacteroidales > UBA7960 > PUKZ01. The sequence goes on along the minus strand of SLSZ01000202.1, from coordinate 28,226 downwards.
CGTTGGTGACCAGGTTTAACCATAACAACTGTACAGCAAGTAAAGGCAGAGGTAATCCGGCTATAATTGAGGCAATAAACAATGCAACCTCTGCTGCTCCTGTTGATATTAACAGGTAAATTACTTTACGGACGTTATCATACGCGAAACGCCCTTCTTCAACGCCTGATACTATTGATGAAAAGTTATCATCTGTTACGATCATATTGGCAGTTTCTTTAGCAACATCGGTGCCAGAACCCATAGCTACACCAATATTTGCACGTCGCAGGGCAGGAGTGTCGTTTACACCATCTCCCGTAACAGCAACAAACTCTCCCTGCTCAATAAGTTCCTCTACAATTTCGAATTTTTGCATTGGAGCTATACGCGCAAATACATGTGTTGACCGTACCAGCTTATCAAGTTCTTCAGGAGGTGTATTATTAAGTTCAGAACCTGTAACCACCGGCTCACCTTCTATAGCTATACCTAGTTCTTTTGAGATTGCTTTTGCAGTTTCCGGATGGTCGCCGGTTATCATTATTACCTTAACCCCCGCATCATTACATTTTTTAACGGCATCCACTGCTTCCGGGCGAAGCGGGTCAATGAACCCAACCAATCCGTAAAGACTGAGTTCCGGCACATCTTCATTCTCATAGACCTCCTTTTGGGTAAAATCCTCGAATTCCCCACCGGCAAGGGCTAATACCCTATAACCCTTTGATGCCAGTTCAAGTGCCTTCTTGTCAATATCTTCACGATTCAATTTGGCTTGTCCGTCAGCTGTTTGCTGGCTGGTACAAAAATCCAGTACAGTCTCAACAGCTCCTTTGAGCGCAACATGTATACCATCATTCCGTTTATAAAATGCAGCAGAAAATTTACGTTCCGACTCATATGGTATTTCGCCCATTACTTCAAAGTCTTTTTTTAATTCTTTGGGATCAAGGCTTGCTTTATAAGCCATAGCAAGAAAAGCAACGTCCATAGCATCTCCGTGGTGAGTCCATTTGTTTTCTTTTTCTCTTTCAAGATTTGCTTCGTTGGCGAGTACACCAAATTTTATCATACGGTAAACAAATTCCTTTTCTTTTCCATCCAAAGGCTGATCGTTTTCCTTGAGTATTTCACCTTCACCGTTATAGCCTTGTCCTGTGACCTTGTAAACGGAACCATCCGGTGATTCGATGATCCTTGCCGTCTGCTGGTTTAGGGTCAGGGTGCCTGTTTTGTCGCTTGCTATGACTGTGCAACTGCCAAGGCTTTCTACAGCAGTGAGCTTTCTGACGATTACGTTGCGTTTTGACATTCGCGAAGTAGCAATTGAAAGGGCAACAGTCAGGGCAACAGGTAACCCCTCTGGAATAGCTGAAACCGCCAGTGCCACTACAAAGAAGAACACTTCTTTCCCAGGTGTGCCTTGCAATACCAATATCACTGACAATATAGCACTAGCAGCAACAACCAGGTAAGTGATCTGCTTCGTGAAGCGTTCCATCCGAAGTACCAACGGAGGTTTTGCAGACTCTGATAATGTAACGTTCTCAGCTATTTTACCTACTTCAGTATCCATGCCCGTGGCAACTACAACTCCCATCCCGCGGCCTGATGTTACTGTTGATCCAGCAAAACCCATATTGGTGCGGTCTCCAATATTAATATCACCACGCAATGAACCGGTGCGTTTATTTACAGCCACAGACTCCCCTGTAAGAAAACTTTCATCAACAGTTAGGTTTGAGGAGTTTATAAGCCTGATATCCGCCGGAACTTTCATGCCTGATTCAAGAAAAACAATATCGCCGGGCACGAGATCCTCAGCTGATATCTCTTGCTCTTTGCCATCTCGCCTGACTCTTGCTTTTATTTTCAAAAGCTTTTGAAGTGCCGCAGCACTTTTTTCTGCTTTAAACTCCTGATATGCTCCTAAGGCTGAGTTGAGGACTATTACTATCAGAATAAAAACAGCATCTGTGTATTCGCGAATCAGTAATGATGCCACACAGGCAGCTAATAAAATGAATATTAGTGGATTAAGTACCTGGTGAGCTATTATTTTTGACAGCGACGGGGGCGGTTTTAATGGTAATGCATTAATTCCATGTATATCAAATCGTTTTTTTGCCTCTTCGCTGGTTAAACCTTCCTCAGATGACTTCAGATTTTTATAAACATCATTCAAAGGATAGGAGTGCCACCTATCGGTACCAACATTTTTAGTTTTGTTTTTATCAGCCATTTTGTATGAATTAATTTGTTTTTAAAGCAGTTATATGTGAGGTAACTAATTTGTTATTTCCAGGGATCAAATTCAAGCTGGAAAACATGTGTTGCAAGAGGTTCTAAAATAAGGAATAATCCGTCATCAAACACCTCTTTATAATCACAGGTAAATGCCTTTTTCCCAGGCATTACATCCTGGCCAAATAATGTGAAGTTGTAGTTGATATCTATTAATTCAATAAGTTCATTCGGAAAATTAATGTTTATTCGGAATTGTTTTTCTGCATTAAAGTTAACAACAATAAGTAATGCTTCACGGTTTTTATAGCGTAAAAAAGTGTATATATATCTGCCGTCAAAACTTGAGTTGTCTTTATTGTACCACATAAGATCGTAAAATTCACCATCAGCGATCACTGGGTGATGGCACAAATTCAGGATCAAATTGTATCTGTTTCGCAGGTCTTGTTCGGTTTCGTTAAGTAACCCCCCGTCAAATTGTCCGTTGTTCATCCATTTTTGATGTTGTGGTATTGCCCAATAGTCAAATATAGTGGTGCGCCCGTCATCATTGCTGAATCCTTCAGCCTTTTCAGCAGGTTCTCCTGTTTCCTGGCCTGAGTATAACATTACCGGTCCTTTGCCCATAGTGGCTGCTACAACCATAGCCGGCAGTCCTTTGCGAGGGTTGCCGGTAAAATATTGTGAGGCAATGCGCTGTTCATCATGATTTTCTATGAATCTGAGCATCTTTTCCTCATATCCATTAACTTTTTTCCAACATGAGGATAGTTCCCTGGCAGAAGATCCGTCTAATAGAACTTCACGCATTGTCAGGTAAAAGATTTCCTTATCATACAAATAATCAAATCCACATTGTTCAATAAACTGAGAATACACTTCCGGATTAAATATCTCAGCTATGAAAACAATATTTGGATATTTCTTGCGAATTTCATTGATGGCATATTCCCAAAATTCTGCCGGAACCAACTCAACGGTATCGCATCTGAAACCGTCAATGTTTTGTGATGCCCAAAACAGTAAAATGTCTTTCATTTTCACCCAGGTGTCGGGAATATGATCGAAGTGTTTTTTTTCATTGTCCTGGTAGTCTACACCATAATTGAGCTTAATTGTTTCGTACCAGTCTTCTATATCAGGATTGGGTTTGAATATATTGTTACCTGTTGCTTTAGCGGGGTTTTCTTTGTATGATTTACCTTTGAGTTCTTTTATATATTCATAGTTGAAAATTTGTTCGGGTACAACAAAAGATTGTCCGGGCAGGTAGTAAAAATTATTTTGGGGGAGGAAATGTTTTGTTTCATTATCTCCTTCACCCAGGTCTTTTACTCCGGATGGTTTTCTTTTAGATTTATATTCTCGTGCTACGTGGTTGGGAACAAAATCAATTATAGCTTTTAAGCCGTTTTCGTGTGTGCGTTTTATCAAGGCATGGAATTCTTCCATTCTGGCATCCACATCAACAGCCAGGTCAGGATTAATATCAAAATAATCAGTAACGGCAAAAGGCGAACCGGCCCTGCCTTTTACAACAAGAGGGTTGTTGTTCAGTATGCCATAATTCTCATAATCAGTGCAAGTAGCATGCCTTAAAACCCCGGTATAATAAATATGGGTAACACCAAGCTTTTTTATCTCTTCAAGAGCTGTATCTGTTATATCATTAAACTTGCCGCAACCATTCTCTTCTATTGTTCCGTATTTTTTAAAGGTTTGATTGGTATTACCAAATAATCTTGGAAGCATTTGGTAAATAACCATTTTCGATTTGTTAAAATGTTCTTCTTTATTCATAGGCAAAGTACGATTTGTTTAAATAATATACAGATATTATTTTTTTTATAATCATAGATTTAACAATAATTATATGCGCTAATTTATTAAAAAACCTGTTATAATAGAATTAAGAAGACAAAAAGTTTTTAATTATAACTATAAATTAGTCAGCTAGTTGTTGTTAAAAGCTTTCTTTGTAATTTTCGTATTTATTTTTGATAATTGAAAATGTTTTTGATATTGCAAAGGTTAAACACAGAAAAGATTGAGTCAATTTTCTTATATTTGAACTTTTCAAAATGGTTAAAATTTAAAATCAATAAAACTTTTTAAAAATGATGAAACAATTATTTAAACATTTAAGCTTATTGGCATTATTTACACTTTTACCATTAATGTCGATAGCGTATGAAGATGCTCGTATGATGCGTTTTCCTGACATAAATGGTGATCAGATCGTTTTTGTTTATGCAGGTGACTTGTGGACTGTTAATTCTGATGGTGGAGATGCCCGCCAGTTAACATCTCACAAAGGGCTGGAGCTTTTCCCGAAGATTTCTCCTGATGGAAAGTGGATAGCTTTTTCGGCAGAATACAGCGGTACACGACAGGTTTATGTTATTCCCGCTGAAGGAGGTTCTCCAACCCAGCTGACATATTATAATGATGTTGGGCCGATGCCACCCAGGGGAGGCTTTGACAATGTGGTTTTAGGATGGACGCCCGATAGTAAAAACGTGCTTTTCAGAAGCAACAGAACACCTTATGGTGACAGGATGGGTAATTATTATACGGTTAGTATTGATGGCGGGCTGGAAGAAGAATTGCCAATACCTCATGGTGGATTTGCCGATTTGTCGCCTGATGGCACGAAGCTGGCTTTTGCATATGTAGATCGTGAGTTTCGTACATGGAAAAGATATAAAGGAGGCCGCGCATCAAACCTTTGGATCTATGATCTGGAAGAAAATACCTCTGAACAGATAACTGAATTTAAAGGCACAGACCAAATTCCAACATGGTATGGCGATAAGATATTCTTTGCATCTGATCGCGACCTCAGGCTTAACATTCATAGCTATGATGTTAACACAGGTGAAGTTGAGCAACTTACATTTCATGAAGACTTCGATGCAATGTGGCCCAGTGGTAACAAGGGTCAGTTGGTTTATGAAGTGGGAGGCCATTTGTATAAGATGGATCTTGAAACCGGTGATGAAGAACGTGTAGTTGTAAATATAAAGTATGATAATCCACATACCTTGCCTTACTATACAAATGTTAAAGAGCATATTCACAGCATGGCAATATCTCCTTCAGGTAAAAGAGTGCTTTTTGATGCACGTGGTGATGTTTTTTCAGTGCCGGCAGGTGAAGGGACTATTTATAATCTGACTGATGAGCAAGGTACTCGTGCTGTTTATCCTCAGTGGTCACCAGATGGAAAATGGATAGCTTATTATAGCGACAGAACCGGTGAATATGAGGTTTACCTGCTTGAAAACAAAGAGTATGCTGAACCTAAACAGATTACTTCCGACTCAAAAGGCTGGAAATATCCTGCAAGCTGGTCGCCTGACAGCAGGTACCTTGTGTTTTTTGACCGGAGTGCGAAATTGCAAGTACTGGATGTTAACAGTGGATCAATTGATGTGATTGACACTCCGGGTCGAAACGAGATCAGACACTATGATTTCTCACCCGACTCTAAGTGGATAACCTACACAAATACCAACCCTAATGGTCAGAGCTCCATATTTGTTTATAATGTTAACACAAAACAAAAGCATCAGCTGACCGATTATGTCTTTTCAGACAGGAGTCCGGTTTTTTCAAAAGATGGTGAATATATCTTCTTTTTGTCAAACCGTGATTTTAACCTTAGATTTTCAGATTATGAGTTCAATTATCTTTATGATCGTGCTGCTCGTATTTACGCGTTGCCATTAAATGAAGATAGCCCACGGCTGTTTGCACCAAAAGAAACTCGTGAAACAACAGATGATGATTCAAAGGGTGATGACGGTAGCAACGATGTAAATGTTCGTATTGAGCCTGATCGTGCTGATCGTCGGATTGTTGCGTTTCCTTTATCATCCGGCAGCTATTGGGGAATTCAGGCTGTGGATGACGGATTGGTATATTTCGATAATCAAGGTATGCACATTTTTAAATTGGAAGAACAAAAGAGTGAGAGGATAATGGGAGGTATAAGAACAGGAATTGTGTCAGCTAATGAGAAGAAGTTCTTATACCACCATGATGATGAGTATGGTGTTGCTGATCTTGCACCCGACCGTGAAGCCGGTGAAGGGAAACTGGATCTGGAAAACCTGACCATGAGACTTGATCCACGAGCTGAGTGGAGACAAATCTACAGAGACGGATGGCGTATTTTCCGCGACTATTTTTATGTTGAAAATATGCATAACGTTGATTGGGAAGGCTATTATGATAATTATTACGATCTCATACATTATGTAAATCATCGTTTTGATCTTGATTATATTTTGGGTGAGCTGGTTTCCGAAGTTAATGCCGGCCATGCATATGTTGATTACGGTGATTTCGAAACTGTTGAAAGAGTGGAGACAGGATTGCTTGGTGCAAAACTGGAAGCAGATCATGACAATAACCGCTATGTAATAAGTAAAATATATGAAGGTGAAAACTGGAATGAGGATCGTCGTTCACCGCTTACTAAGCAAGGTATAAATATCGACGAAGGTGAATATCTTATTGCTATTGAAGGAAATGATATTACAACTGTAGATAACCCTTACAAATTCCTTGAAAACAGGGTTGATGTTGCTACACGGATAACCGTTAATTCCCGGCCGACTTCGCAAGGAGCACGTACCTACACGATACATCCCATAGATTGTGAAATAGAGCTTAAGTATCTTGACTGGGTAACAACACGTCGTAAGATGGTTGATGAGCTTTCAGATGGGCGTATAGGATATATACATGTACCAAATACCGCAGTAGATGGAAACAGAGAATTGCACCGTGGTATGTATGCTTATCACGATAAGGATGCTCTAATCATTGATGAGCGATTTAATGGAGGAGGTTTTATTCCGGATCGTATGATTGAGCTTCTTGAGCGTGAAACCCTTGCTTATTGGCATGTGCATGGCTTTGATCCTATGCGTACACCTGCCATAGCTCACGATGGCCCAAAAGCTATGTTGATAAATCAATATGCTTCTTCGGGTGGTGATGCATTGCCATACTTTTTCAGGCAAAAAGAGCTTGGAACGATAATAGGTACTCGTACCTGGGGAGGATTGATAGGTATGACAGGTAATGCCGGCCTCGTAGATGGCGGATATATTGGTGTGCCTCGCTTTGGTATTTATAACCAGGAAGGAGAATGGATAATTGAAGGTGTTGGAATTTATCCGGATATTGAAGTGGTAGATAAGCCTCACCTCGTTGCAAAAGGACAAGATCCCTCATTAGAAAAGGCAGTTGAGGTTCTGTTGGAACAACTGGAAGAAGATCCGCCGGTTGAGTGGGAAACTCCTGAAGATCCTGATAGATCGGAATGGATTGAAGTGGAGATAGAATAGGTAATAGGTGGGGTGTCATTGAATAAATAGTTGCCAGCATTGTCTATTTTATACAGTGACAGGCTTAAGCTTAAAGCTCAAAACTCAAAACTCAAAACTCAAAATAAACTCAAAACCCAAAATCCTAAGCTCAAAAACGTGGCATTTGAGCTTAGGATTTTGGGTTTTTTTAAAGTTTCTTAATTACAGTTGTGCCCTGACTGTACGAGAGCAAATATATCAAAACTCCTCATCAAGTGCATTAAAAATAAAAGTCGGGGCACGACTTTCTAGGTTTGTGCCCCGACTTTTTTATTGCAATAACACTTTTATTATTATTCAGCAAAATTTATTTCCGAATACTTCTTATAAGTATTGTAACGTCGTTTTGCATCATTTTCGGCAGTAGCAAATAGTTCTTTTGCTATTTCCGGAGAAGCTTTCATCAATGAGCTAAAGCGAACCTCTGAATTGATGAAATCCTGGAATTTGCTCCAATCCGGTTCTTTGGAATCCAGCTGGAATGGAATTTTACCTTCGGCTTCCAGAAGCGGGTTGTAGCGGTAAAGATGCCAGTATCCGCTTTCAACGGCATTTTTCATTTGGTTTTGAGTCTGGCTCATACCTTTTTTCAATCCATGGTTGATACATGGTGAATAAGCTATTATAATGGATGGTCCGTCATAAGCTTCTGCTTCACGCAATGCTTTCAAGAATTGGTTTTGGCTTGCTCCCATAGCTACCTGGGCAACATAAACATAACCATAACCCAAAGCCATCATTCCAAGGTCTTTTTTACGAATACGCATACCACCTGCGGCAAATTTGGCAATAGCACCAACAGGCGTTGCTTTTGAAGCCTGGCCTCCGGTATTGGAATAGACCTCAGTGTCAAGAACCAGCATATTTACGTTCTCACCTGTGGAAATGACGTGGTCTAGTCCACCATAGCCAATGTCATAAGCCCAGCCGTCGCCACCAATAATCCAAATAGATTTCTTTACAAGGTATTGCTTAAGCTTCAAGATCTCTTTAGCTGCCGGATTCTTTTCTTTTTCGAGAGCAGCAATAACTTTATTAGATGCTTCTTTAGAAGCTTCACCATCATTCATATTGTCTAACCAGTTTTTGAAAGCTTCTTTAGTTTCGCCGGATATATCACTATCCATGCTTTCTTCCATCAGGCGTGCTATTCTTAGGCGTAACTTGTTCACACCTTTAGCCATACCGAAGCCGTACTCAGCATTGTCTTCAAACAGTGAGTTAGCCCATGATGGCCCGTGTCCATCCTTATTTATTGTATAAGGTGTAGCCGGAGCTGAGCCACCATATATAGAGGAGCAACCTGTGGCATTAGCTATCATCATACGGTCACCATAAAGCTGGGTTATTAGCTTGATATACGGTGTTTCACCGCAACCGGCGCATGCACCGCTAAACTCAAATAATGGCTGTGCAAACTGGCTGTTTTTGACTGATTTTTCTTTTTCAAGGTATGTGTCTTTGTAAGAAACGTTTTTGGTGAAGTAGTCCCAGCGTTTATCTTCTTCCATCTGGCTTTCTAGCGACTTCATTACAAGTGCTTTTGTTTTTGCCGGGCAGGTTTCCACACAGTTGCTGCATCCTGTACAATCAAGCGGGCTGATCTGTATTTTATATTTAAGTCCTTCGAGTGATTTACCCTTTGTATCAATTACCTTAGTTCCTTTAGGCATGTTTTTCATCTCTTTCTCATTAATCAGGAACGGACGAATAACAGCATGAGGGCAAACATAGGCACATTGGTTACACTGGATACAATGATCCGGCTGCCATTCCGGAACGTGAACTGCGATACCACGCTTTTCATAAGCAGTAGTTCCCGGAGGGAAAGTTCCATCTTCCCTGTCAATAAATGCACTTACAGGCAGTGAATCACCTTTTTGTGCGTTAATAGGATAAACAATATTGCGTATAAATTCAGGCACGTCTTTATCTTTATCTTTTCCATCAACCTTAACATCTTTCCATTCTTTTGGGATATCCACTTTTATAACTTCTGCTCCTTTATCAACGGCAGCATAGTTCATGTTAACAATTTCTTCACCTTTTTTGCCATAAGTTTTCTGAATTGCGTTCTTCATTTCTTTAACCGCAAGGTCGTAAGGGATCACTTCAGTTACTTTGAAAAACGCACTTTGCATAATTGTGTTGGTGCGGCTGCCAAGACCTATTTCTTCAGCAATTTCTGTAGCATTTATCATATAAAACTGAATGTCGTTTTCAGCCATATATTTTTTCATATTGTTGGGGATCCTTTTCTTGGTTTCCTCAACATCCCATATGCTGTTAAGCAGGAAGCTGCCACCCTTTTTAAGCCCTTTTAAAATATCGTACTTGTCAAGGTATGCTGGTACGTGGCAAGCAACAAAGTCTGCAGCGTTGACATAGTATGGCGAACGTATCGGGCTGTCGCCAAATCTTAAGTGAGATACGGTAAATCCACCAGACTTTTTACTGTCGTACTGGAAATATCCCTGTGCAAACTTATCAGTGCAATCACCAATAATCTTAATAGAGTTTTTGTTTGCTCCAACAGTACCGTCAGCACCAATTCCAAAGAACTTGGCAGCATGATTTCCTTTTGGTGACACATCAACATCTTCACCTACAGGCAATGATTTATAAGTAACATCATCAACAATTCCTACTGTAAAGTTGTTTTTAGGCTCTTTCAACTTCAGGTTATCATAAACTGCAATTATTTGAGCCGGTGTAGTATCCTTAGAACTTAATCCATATCTGCCACCTACAATTAGCGGGCACGATTCTGTTCCATAGAACATATCTTTAACATCAAGGTAAAGAGGCTCTCCATTTGCTCCAAGCTCTTTTGTGCGGTCTAAAACAGCTATTCTTTTAACTGTTTTTGGGAGAACTTTTTTGAAATACTTTTCCGAGAAAGGCCTGTAGAGGTGTACTGTGATTAAACCACATTTTTCACCTTTTGATATTTTATAATCTATAACCTCTTTTATGGTTTCAGTAACAGAACCCATTGCCACAATAATATCTTCAGCATCTTTTGAACCGTAATATGTGAAAGGATGATATTCGCGGCCGGTAATTTTAGAAATTTCTTTCATGTAATCTTCAACAGTATCGGGCACTGCATCATAAAACCTGTTAGCAGCCTCTCTCGACTGGAAGTATATGTCCGGGTTTTGAGCTGTACCCCTGGTAACTGGATTTTCGGGGTTAAGAGCTCTTTCACGGAATTCTTGCAGGGCTTTTTGGTCAACAAGCTTTTTCAATTCATTCTGATCAGCAGGTTCTACTTTTTGTAATTCATGTGAGGTTCTGAAGCCGTCGAAAAAATGCAGGAAAGGAACTCTTGACTTAATAGCAGCAAGGTGTGCAATAGGAGCAAGGTCCATAATTTGTTGTGCACTGGATGTTGCAAGCATAGCAAACCCTGTATGACGGGTGCTCATTACATCTGAGTGGTCACCAAATATCGAAAGCGCTTGAGCTGCCAAGCTGCGAGCTGAAACATGAAGTACACCCGGCAATAACTCGCCGGACATCTTATACATATTAGGGATCATAAGTAGCAGCCCTTGTGAAGCTGTATAAGTGCTGATAAGTGTGCCGGATTGTAGTGCACCATGTATAGCGCCGGCTGCACCTGCCTCTGACTGCATCTCAACTACAGAAACCTCATCTCCAAAAATATTCTTGCGGCCTTCAACAGCCATCTGATCAACATTTTCAGCCATGTCTGAGGATGGAGTGATAGGATAAATTGCTGCTACTTCACTAAACATGTATGAAACATGTGATGCAGCATAATTACCGTCGCACGTGATAAATTTTTTCTTCTTTGTCATAATCTTATTTGTTTTTGGCTTGCCTTGTTTTGACAAGCTGTATTAATAATTCTTGTTTTTACAATTTAAAATATCTTATTTGTACTGGGATATAAATTATCTCTTTCAACCAAGACTGCAAAAATAGCAATTTTTTGGATTTTTATTGTTGTTAATTGATTAAAACAATATTCTTTTTGATAAGAAAAAATCCTTATTGGTTTTAATCATAAAACATCCAGGATATTCCAAACCTCAATTGATTTTCAAGTAAAGGATAGAAAGGTATTGTATAAATAGGAGGCTGGTTCCATATCAGTGCGCCCAAATTTTGGTATTTGACAAACAAACGGGCTCTTTTTATTTTGGCATTTATGAAAGCATCAAGGAAGATATAGTGATTCGTTTGGTAGTCATCCTGAACATAGAATTGTTTATAAACGGGCATGTATGGTTGTGCATAATATGGTGAGTTGTAACTGGCATCTAGTCCTATTCTAGCGTAAAGGGCTTTGTCAAACATAACCAGGTCGGCATAAAGCGAATGATAGCTTACCAATGAAGGAAACTGTTCATAATTGTCATTTGATAAATGTTGGTATACAATATGGTTGTCGAAACCAAAATCAGCATTGTTGACAACATAACTGTCATATGTATTGCTGCCTAATGCTATATTTGCCTTTAAAGCGGCTGAAGCCACAAAGAAAGATTCATCAGCTTGCCGGGGTAATGCATCATCACCGAAATAATGCCAGTTATCAAGATGAAAGAGGTTTAAGTCGATATTTATGGCAGAGCTTTTAAAACAAACGCCTGTTTGTGTTATGATTGCCTTATCAAAATTATTATCCCATATAACATAATTACTATAGAAGTTGCTCATTAAGTATGGAGATTCCATTTCATAGTAGGAAGCTTTCATTTTAAGCCGGTTTCTGTTTTTGCGCTGGTTGCCTATAACTCCACTTATTCCGGCAGAGAAGTCACTGTCATTATAACCACCAAAAGTGTAATTGAAAAAGCCATTTAGCGAGAAAAGCCTTCTGTCGTCAGTGTTTATCTGAAGGCCTTGAGTAAACTGGCTAAAATCTCTTTTGTTGCCAAAAGGGTGGTATATTTTAAAATAATCGTGCTTCAGGTACACTTTGAAAAACAGTGGGAAATCGGTATCGATATTACCAAACCTGTAGTTGGTGTAGCCTATCTTGTTTGAAATATTATGAACTATAGTTGAATCGTAGGTTTGCGTGCTATCCACATTTGGATGCCCGGGGAAATAGGGGTGCGGGATTGCAGGTTCGTCAAACATATTCGATTGTCGGCTGTATGATGATTTGTGGTAAATTCTTCCCAGGTTAACAAACCTGCCATTACCATTATTCTCGTTGTTGCTCCTGTAATATCCAAGCTGATAATATTGGTGGAGGCTTATCTCTGTTTCCCTGTAGCGACTTTCGGCATTATAGAGCCATACGCTGTCTCTTTCTTCTTGTTCTTCAAAACCTTCATGATTGCGTAAGCCTCCACTTTCCTGGTTTATCATCCTGTTCCAGACAAAACTGCCTAGAAGCTGATATCTTTTATTGTCGCTAACGTAATCCAATGAGCCGTAGAAGTTAGCGTTGTTTGCTTTTATACGGCTATAAACAGATGGAGAACGAACAAGTTGGTATTTAAATGATATGACCAGGTTTTCGGAAAGCCTTTGTGAATGGAGAGCATAAAATAACTGCTCCGGCTCTCCGCCGGTAACGTAATAAAGGTCTGTAAAGACAAACTCCGGACGGTAAAACTTTATGTTGTCATGCGAGAAAAGATAGCCCTCATAAATATTGTTTTGCATATATGAAAAACCATGCCCTTTTGAAGCCGGATTGAAAATCAGGTTGCGGCTTGCATGGCCGGTAATTCCTTTATGTGAGAAGAAAGATCTTTCGCGATAAGCAAAATCATATTTTTGAAAACCTTTAAGAGTAGTATCAATATAATTGGGTTCAGCAATTGCAGGATTGGCAAGTTGTGATTCGCTATACCATTCTACAGCCGAAGAAGGCAACTCTGTTGTGTCAACTGCTAAAGGTTCAACAGCATAGCTTGTACCTAAGTACAAAACATGTAAGGCAAAAATAATCAGTAATTGTCTCATCTGTTTTAAGGCGCAAAATTATCCCGCAAAGGTAATAAATATTGTTAGTTAGTGATTAAATCGCTATTTAAACTAATTTATCATAATTGTGACTTATTTTTTAAACGGTAATTATTGTGATAAAAATTGCATATAATTTCTTTATTCGTCAATTATATTATTAAGGTTAATTTTGTCAATAACAAATTGATTTGTATATTTATTTTTTATTAAATAGAACTCAAAAAATATGAAACTATTACATTTAAAAATTAGCATGCTCATTTTTCTTGCTTTAATTATAATGAGCTGCAAGTTTGGAAATACTGATGACCAGGCTGGTGATCTTGTATCTTATATTACATCCAAAGCAACTGAGTTGAATGTTGCAGCTGATATGGATGAGCTTATGGAAAAATCCGGTGATAAACGGCTGAAGCTGTTGGGTGAGGCGAGTCACGGCACTCATGAATATTATGCCTGGCGTGATTCTATTAGTCGCAGGCTTATCAGTGAGAAGGGTTTTTCTTTTATTGTTGTGGAAGGAGATTGGGCAAGCTTATACGAGTTGAACCGGTATGTTAAAGATATGGATGGTGCTGCTGCCAGTGCACGCGCAGTAATGGAAGATCTTGAAAGATGGCCGCTCTGGATGTGGGGAAATGAAGAAGTAGAGGGTTTGATTGAATGGCTTCGTGAGTATAATACGGACAGAAGTTTTGAAGATAAGGTCGGCTTTTATGGTATGGATGTATATGATGAATGGAATTCAAAAGCTTCTCTTTATAGTTTTTTAGAAAAGCATGATCCTGCATTGCTGAGTGATGTGGAATCTTTGTACGATTGTTTTGCGCCATATGGTGAAGATAGTTGGGATTATGCACGTGCTGTTGGCAGGGGTAGCTCTGATTGTACTAATGAGACTGCTGCGGTGGTTGAATTAATAAGAAACTCACAGGAACAATTGGATGTTTCAGAATATGAATTTCTGTATGCCAAGCAAAACGCTTATGTGATAAAGTATGCTGAAAAGTTTTACCGCCAATCGGTTGAGAGCCGTGGCCCTGAATCATGGAACAGCCGGGTGCGGCATATGTTTTTAACGGTAAACCGCTTATTGGATCATTATGGAAATGATTCTAAGGGGATAGTTTGGGCACATAACACCCATGTTGGAGATGCCCGTGCCACACATATGGCTAATAGAGGGCAAGTAAATATTGGACAACTCGCGCGCGAAGAGTTTGGCGAAGAGAACGTTTTTATCACTGGGTTTGGTACATACACAGGCACTGTGAAAGCCGGCAGGCAATGGGAAGGACGTATGCAAAAACTAAACGTTCCAAAAGCTCATAGAGATAGTTATGAGTACTTGCTAAACCAGGTTCATTACGATAATTATTTCCTTGTTTTTGATGAGCAGGACCGTGAACATGCTGAGTTTGCGGAAGAGCGTGGACACAGAGCCATAGGGGTTGTGTATAACCCGGAAAGGGAAGTGCCGGGAAACTATGTTATATCAGTATTGCCAGAGCGGTATGATGCTTTTATATTTTTTGAAGAAACAAAAGCGCTGAGTCCTATACGGAGGTAACGGTTGGGCAGAATTATATTTAGGCGATCAGGGTGCAGTTTTTACCATGATTTATATTGGTTTCAAATCGAAATCCAAAGTTCAAAAACCCAAGCTCATAATAAATCCCAATTATAAAATCTTAAAATCCAAAAAATGCTAAATCATAATTTAGGGTTTAGGGTTTTGAATTTATTTACTCACTTATTGTTTAAACTAATAGGTTTTCATTTTATCGCAGTGCTTGGCAGGGATTTAGAGCTATGAATTTTGTGTTTTGAGTTTTCTGCTTTATACAGTTTGTGATTTATCTTATAACCCAGATTATTCGGTTATTGACCAATAACCTACTTTTTCCCTGCTTGCAGTGGTTTCGCAAAATTCACAACATCTTCGGCGGTTATAGTCTTATCACAAAGAATAGCAAGTCGTTCTATAACATTTTTAAGTTCGCGGATATTACCGGTCCAGGTAATCTTTTTCAATTCATCCAGGGCATCTTCTCTGAATTCTTTTGCCGGCATTCCTTGTTCAATGCAAACATCTTCCAGGAAATGGCTGGCAAGAAGCGGTATATCTTCTTCGCGTTCGTTCAGACTTGGCACGTGAATAAGAATTACGCTTAGCCTGTGATAAAGGTCATCTCTGAAGTTATTGTTTTGTATTTCTTTTTGTATGTCTTTGTTGGTAGCAGCAATTACCCTTACATCAACATCTATTTCTTTTTCGCCACCTACACGTGTAATTTTGTTTTCCTGTAATGTTCTTAAAACTTTTGCCTGCGCAGCAAAGCTCATGTCGCCTATCTCATCAAGAAAGAGTGTGCCACCGTTTGCAAGTTCAAAGTTTCCTTTTTTTTGCTTTACAGCACTGGTGAACGACCCTTTTTCATGTCCGAAAAGTTCGCTCTCAATAAGCTCTGAAGGTATTGCTGCACAGTTAACTTCAATGAAAGGATTTTTTGAGCGGTTGCTAAGTTCGTGAATATGCCTGGCTACAAGCTCTTTTCCTGTTCCGCTTTGACCTGTTATAAAAACCCGTGCATCTGTTGGTGCAACACGCTCTATCATTAGCCGTATATTCTCGATCGCTTCAGACTCACCAATCATTTCATATTTTTTGCTTACTTTCTTTTTAAGGACCTTGGTTTCGGTAACAAGCTGCTTTTTATCCATAGCATTTCGTATGGTAATCATAAGCCTGTTGAGGTCAAGCGGTTTGCTGATAAAGTCAAAAGCTCCTTTTTTAATTGATTCTACTGCAGCATCAATAGTACCATGGCCTGAGATCATCACTACTGTGGAATCGGGTGTTTTCTCCTGTAGCTTTTCCAATACTTCTATACCGTCCATCTTAGGCATTTTAATGTCGCAAAGAATAACATCATATTCGGCAGCTTCAGCTTTTTCAAGGCCCTCAAAGCCATCTTCGGCTACCTCAACTTCATACTTTTCGTATTCAAGGATATCTTTTAGAGTACGCCTGATGCTTTGCTCGTCATCAATCACTAATATTTTTGTCATAATCCGTTTTCTGTTTTTGGAAACTTATTGGAATTACAAAAATACACATGATTTTGATTTATTATAGAATTAAAATCTTTGTGTAATTTTAAACTTTGGTATTTTTGTTGAAAATGTATTAACAATTGAACACCGATGGGATAAATTTTAGATTAATAAAAAATCAGTGATTAAAATTTTCATTTGTGTTATCAGTGTTCTTAGAAAGGTTCATTTATGAAAAACAAGAAGTTCAATAACCATAAGATGTCTCCTGAAAATCCAAAATGGGAGCATTGTATCAAAAGATATGATGATTTATACGGCCGCACAGATGATATCCGTAGTGAGTTTAACAGGGATTATAACCGGATACTCCACTCTCAATTATATCGCCGGCTTCGCCATAAAACCCAGGTGTTTTTTGCAACCAAGAACGATCATATTTGCACCCGTATGGAACATGTCAATCATGTAGCTTCAGTGAGCTATACCATTGCAAATACCTTGGGGCTTAACACAGAGCTTACTAATGCAATTGCCATGGGCCATGATCTTGGGCATCCTCCATTCGGGCATGAAGGCGAGTATATGTTAAACAAGCTCTTACACGAAAATACCGGCTTGAAGTTCTGGCATGAAGGCAATGGTATTTTTGTATGCGACAATATTGGTACATTGCCCAGCCCGGAAGGATATCAAAGAAACCTTAGCCTAACTTATGGTGTTAGGGATGGGATTATATCTCATTGTGGAGAAATTGATGAAAACCATATCAAACCAAGAGATGAACATGTTGATCTTTATGAAATAGTCCAACCCAATCAATATCAACCATACACATGGGAGGCATGTGTGGTAAAAATCTCCGATAAGATCTCTTACCTGGGAAGAGATATTGAAGATGCCATTGAATTAAGATTACTAAGCAAAAAACAGTTGTTAAAACTAAGGACGCTTATACACGATTTTTCAAATATTAACACCCTCAACAATACTGTGCTGATGCATGATTTAATAACTAATTTGTGCAAGAACAGCAACCCTGAGGATGGTTTGGTTTTGTCTAATGAACACCTGAGGCTAATGGATGCTGTCAAGAAGTTTAACTATGAAAACATATACAGCCATCAGCGGTTATTGTATTATCAGAAATATTCAAACCTGATAATTAGTACATTGTTTGAAACTCTCAAAAATCTTTATATTAAGAAAGACTTTGATGCGATTTTAAAAAGACATATGAATATTTATCCGGAGTTTGCCAGGGCTTTTCGTTCATGGCTTGTCAAATTCAGTAATCTTGATTTGAAAGAGCGCAAACGGAGGAAGCTTGAAAATAAAGTCATTTATGATATAAATTTGGAAAAAGATTATTACAAAAGCATTGTTGACTTTATTGCCGGGATGACTGATAACTATGCAATAAAAATGTACCACGAAATAATATCATTTTGATAATTTATTATGGTTTGGTACAATGAAAAGAGTATGATAATTTCGTTCTAATACTCAGGGGGTGTTTAGTCGTTGAGTCGTTGAGTCGTTGATTTGATGATTACGGATTACCCGTTACTAAATTATTAATTGAGCAAATATTAAAGGCTAATGAAACCCTTATCAACTAAGCGTTGACAAAAGTGGATGAACTTAGCGATAGCGATCTCGTGACCGAAGGGAGCAATAAAGCATGAGGGTTTTATCGGGATAGAAGCACCTGAGATTAAAGGCTTGAGTACGTAAATAATTGTAAAACAGTTTGGTAACCATAATTTATACAGATGAAAATTTTTACTAATGCATTTTTGATTATTTTATTAATCTTTTCTTTATCTTGTAAACAGCAACAGGAAAAAGATACCGGTTTTGACTTTTCCGGCATGGAGCAGTTTTTTGTAATTGCTTCTATTTTGGAAGAAGACCGTGAGCCTTCAGCTGAAAAATGGAATAGGTTATTTGAAACACCGGGATATAATGTGCTTACTGATGGTGAGTTTACGAGGGAATTTTTCGCAGATAGATTCAAGATTGTTTTTATGCCTTCTAAAGCTTATGAACTTGAGCAGGCATTAAAAAAAGAGCAAGATCAACCTTTTCACCTACAGCATGTTCATCATTATGTGCAGGCCAGGGAAAATAAGGAAGAGTTGAAAGACTACATGAATGAGCTAAAAGCAAATGCGGCTGAAATTTTGGATAATTCGGCAGAAAAGGCGAAAAGATACCTGCCGCCGATAGATGATCAGGGTTATATTCCGGTTTCGTTTTTGATATTTGCCAATGATGCCCGTGGATACACCCCTGTGGTAATAGATATGTTGTTTGCTGTTGAACTTGGTGATCTGCTACATGTTTTGATAGGTCATGAGTTGCATCATTATTACCGGAGTAAAGTACTGGTTTATGACAGGGATGTTGTAGAAGAGGAGGATGAGAATTTAATATGGGTTTTTGATCAAATCCATTGCGAAGGAATGGCCGACCAGATTGATAAAAGGAAACTAATATCAAGCGAAGATGGCCCGTTACATTTTTTTGCCGGCCAATGGGAGGCCATGGTTCAAAATGCCCCGGAATACATAAATGAAATGGATAAGCTTCTTTGTGAGATAGCAGATTACCCGAAAAGGAAGGAAGAAATTAGTTCACAATTGAGAAAAAAATTACCCATGAGCGGTCATCCGGTTGGGTTCTATATGACAAATGTTGTTATTGAAAATCTTGGAAAAGAAGAGCTTGTTGAAAAAGCAGGGAATCCATTTGCCTTTTTCAGGTTATATAATAATGCTGCCGGGATAGATAACAGGCACACAACTTTTTCGAAAAAAGCTATAAAAGTAATTGAAGAGCTTGAGAATAAATATGTGAAGGCGGATTTTAAAAAGGCTGTAGAAGATTAGGTTGTCTCTAATTATAAAAGATTTTACTACCGTCTCCTTCTATACTTATAATTTTCATAGCAAATAATAATAGCCTGGTAAACCTGGTATTCTTTTGAATTTACAATAAATTCATAACTCAGATTGCAATAATCCAAAAACTCGTCTATTTCTTCATCATCTTCAAGGCCTGTAAGCATCCTTACAGAAGTGTGATTGACCAAACGGGATATGCGTTTTTCTTTTCTCTCCTCTTCTTTTATTTCGGCATACTTTCGCTTTTCCCGGCCTCTCTGACTGAACTGGTCATACAAGAATGATATGGGTCCTGTCATCCGAATGCCGGCACCTTCACTGGTAGGAGCAAGATATAGTTGTTCGGGAAGATCAAGGTCGATTGAAGGTACAGTGTCAACTTTATCATCATCAAAGTGAATAAAAGCTTGTTTGAATTCGGCGTAAGTAGCATATGGAAATATATCTATTCCGGGAAGAACGTATATCTTTTTTTCAAGCGCTATAACTACATGGTCTTTTTCTCTATATAACTTTTCATCAATAAAAAGAGTGTCATTTTTAAAACCAACAGATTGAAACATAATGCTGTCTCCTTTTGACACAGTAATTTTAAAAGAACCATCATTTAAAGTTGAAGTGCCGGTTACACGGGTAAGGTTGATCACATGTGCATTTGCTAAGGCTGTACCGTCTTCTTGCTTTATTACTTTGCCTTGCAGTCTTTTTGTTTGATTATTCACATCACCAATTATGAAATGTGGTGAAAACAATAAGAAAACTGAAACAAGTACTAATGTGTAATATGTGCGAAGATTACAACTAGTAAAGGTATTATAAAGGTTTGTCAATATCATTTAATTGTTTTCAAACTATTTGTGACAAATTTCGAAATATTTATGGAGCAATATTATAAAACAATGTTAAAATAAATGATTTATTTTGTTGAAGAAGAATAAATCATTTATTTTAAAGTAGAATTGAACCGATAAGAATATTGTGATATTAATACCTGTATACCACTGCATTTACATTCATTCCTGCTCCAACAGATGCGAAAATTATTATATCATCTTTAAGGATATTGTGTTTAGCAAGTTTCCCTTTAATTACCATATCATATAATGTTGGTACAGTTGCAACAGAACTGTTTCCAAGCTCGTATATGTTCATTGGCATTACTTCAGAAACATTTTTTTTAATACCATAAAGTTTAAAAAACCTGTTTATAATAGCTTCATCCATTTTTTCATTAGCTTGATGAATAATGATTTTTTTAACTTGTTCAACAGGGATATCAGTTTTATCTAATGCAGCTTTAATTGCCAGAGGCACTTTGTTAAGCGAGTATTCATATATTTTTCTGCCATCCATCTTAATGTACCTTACTTTGGGGTCACTTTCGGGCTGGTTAGACTTGCCCAGATACAGATAATAAGCTTCTTCTACAGAATCGGTTTGAGCGGCTGATGAAATAAATCCTCTTTTATGATTTTCTTCCCGAACTTCTACCACTGTAGCACCTGCACCATCTGCAAATATCATTGTGTCACGGTCATATTTGTCAACTACCCTAGATAAAGTTTCAGCCCCAATAACGAGGCATCTTTTTGCCAGGCCTGATTTAATAAAACTGTCAGCTTGAATAAAGCCTTGTATCCAGCCAGGACAACCAAACAATATGTCGTAAGCTATACAAGCAGGATTTTTTATTTTTAGAGCCTGCTTAACACGTGCAGCAAGACATGGTACAAGGTCGGATTGAATGGTGCTTTTTATTACATCGCCAAAATTATGAGCTACGATGATGTGGTCAAGGGTTACCGGATCAATGCCGGAATCTTCGATGGCTCTTTCGGCAGCTATTGTTGCAATATCAGAACAGGTAAGGTTATCTTCGACCCAACGGCGCTCGGAAATACCGGTAATATCCAGAAATTTTTTAACAACATTCTCTCCCGGATTATCAATAGCTGACTGGTCTTTGTTATAGAAAATGTGATTAACAAAATCACGATTTTTTATCACTAAATTGGGTATATAACTACCGGTGCCAGATATTAAAGTGTTAAGGTAAGTCATTTTTCTTGTATTGGTTTTTTTAAACTGCTGGTTATCTATTTTTTTTTGTTTACAAAAGTAAATAATTACTTTGACACCATTGATAATAAATTTACTTTAAACGGTTTCAGTATGTTAAGATGCTTTTATTTAACAAACAGCATCTCTCTATACTTAGGCATAGTCCACATTTCATCGTCAATCAGCAATTCGAGTTTATCAACATGATAGCGAATTTTGTCAAGGTATGGTTTAACTTGTTTGCCATAGTAGTCAGATCGTTTGTGTGCTTCAAGAAGCTTGTTGGCTTTTTTGCGTTTTTCTATCATCTCTTTTACATCTTTTCTAATATGAAATATGTGCTCAGATATTTTGTCAATGATATATAGTTGCAGTTCGGCTTGCTTTTTATATTGATCTTCCGGAAATATTTCTTTTAACCCTTTCACGTTATCAATAAGTATATTCTGATAGCGGATAGCTGTCGGGATAATGTGATTTCCTGCCAGATCAGCAAGGACACGTGATTCAATCTGGATAACCTTCGCATAGTTTTCATGCCGTATTTCCCAGCGTGCTTCCAGTTCTTTACTTGTAAAAATGTTGTTTTGATTGAAAAGCTTTTTTGTTTTTTCAGAAACATACGCATATAAAGCATCCGGGGTGTTTTTAAAATTTGACAAGCTACGCTTTTCTGCTTCAATAATCCACTCATCACTATAACTGTTGCCTTCAAACAAGATAGGCCTGGAGTCTTTGATATAGGTTCTCAATATTTTAAAGATGGCTTCATCTTTATCCACGCCTTGTTTCATGGATTTATCAAGTGATTTTTTGAATTTTTTCAGTTGGTCTGCCAGGATAGTATTTAACACTATCATTGCAGGTGCACAGTTAGCTGAAGATCCTACCGCCCTGAATTCAAACTTGTTACCTGTAAAAGCCATTGGTGAAGTTCTATTTCTGTCGGTGTTATCGATAATAATTTGAGGTATTTTCCCTATGTTTAGCTTCAGATCTGTTTTTTCATCGGGGGTCATCTTACGGTCTTTGACCATTTTTTCAATTTCATCTAACACCTTAGTAAGTTTTGTGCCTATAAAAACAGACATTATAGCCGGTGGCGCTTCATTGGCACCAAGCCTGTGATCATTGCCTGCTGATGCAATGCATGCACGCAAAAGGTCACCATGTTCATGTATTGATTTGATTATGTTTATAAAGAATGTAAGAAACAGAAGGTTGGTTTTAGGTGTATGTCCGGGACTGAGTAAGTTTTTTCCTGTGTTGGTTGCTAATGACCAGTTGTTGTGTTTTCCGCTACCGTTAACGCCAGCAAATGGTTTTTCATGATAGAGAATCCTGAATTTATGATTTCGGGCAATTTTATTCATAACAACCATTACAAGCTGATTATGATCAATAGCAATATTAGCCTCTTCATATACAGGGGCAAGTTCAAATTGATTGGGAGCTACCTCATTATGTCTTGTTTTTACCGGTATTCCCAATTTCCATGCTTCGTATTCAAAATCTTTCATAAAAGCAGTAACTCTTGGGGGTATTGCTCCAAAGTAGTGGTCTTCCAGTTGCTGTCCTTTTGCGGGTGTCTGTCCTAAAAGTGTACGGCCGGTCATAATTAGATCGGGCCGAACATTATACAGGGCTTCATCAACAAGAAAATATTCCTGTTCCCAGCCTAATGTCGGAAAAACCTTGGTAATACTTCTATCAAACAATTGACAAATATCAGTGGCAATATCATCAATTAGAGAAAGAGTCTTTAATAATGGTGTTTTAAAGTCAAGCGCCTCTCCTGTATAAGCTATAAAAATTGTAGGTATACATAAAGTATTATCCATGATAAAAGCAGGAGAAGATGGGTCCCAGGCCGAATACCCCCTTGCTTCAAAAGTGTTGCGCAGCCCCCCGCTGGGAAAGCTGCTGGCATCAGGCTCCTGTTGAACCAAACTACTGCCGTCAAACTGCTCAATATACATGTTGTTGGTAACAGGGCTGAAAAATGAATCATGTTTTTCGGCCGTTGCGCCATTTAGTGGCAAAAACCAGTGAGCATAATGTGTAGCGCCTTTGTTTATTGCCCATGCCCGCATTGCCGATGCAACCTGGTCAGCAATTTTTTTATCAATAAGTTTTGAACTATCTATGTTTTCAACTATAGTTTTAAATATATCGTCAGGCAAATATTCTCTCATTACTTTATCCGAAAATACATTTATACCAAATAGTTCTGATAGTTTGCCCGGAATGCAATTGTTAACTGCAGTTGAGTGGCTTAAAGCTTCATTTAAAGCTGTGAATCGGATGTTGCTCATGTTTTTTTGTATTAAAGTTTAAAATTTTGAGTAAAAGTAAATATAATATATGGAAGAGGAATAAAAATGTTAATAAAAATACTAATGTGTTGATAAAAATAGGGGGTAATTTTAAAGAAATAAGCATTTATAGAAATATGTTTAAATAAAAAAGGGGGTATATAGTAAAAAGATATGTTTTGATCAATTGTGGTAGTTGTGCTTCCTAAATCAAAATCATTTTGAATTAGTAAAGTACTATATAGTTCAACAGAAATGATTTTACATTATACAATTAGCGATTTTAAATCATTTGCTAAGTGCTTCAATGTATTTATTAACATATTGCTGTTTAAACTTTGATTTATATTGCATAATGTAGCGAGGGTGTTCAAGAGGTATTAGTCTTTTGAAAAATTGATGCTGTTGGTTTAATTTGTTTAATATTTTGAAATTTTTGCCTGTGCCGAGGCAAAAAGACACCTCGGTATTGATACCTTTTGATATGTGTGCTTTGATTGAATTTATCAGAAAAGGTTCAATCCTGCTTAGCAAATCTTTACTGTCGTAGTAATTGAAGTTTACTTCTTTGCCACTGTTGTTTGCTTTAACAAAGCCAAGAGGGCAGGGGGAGTTAATGTAGAAATCGGAACAGAACTTCTTTACTCCGCCATAAGCAGCAATCACGTCATATATAAAAACTGATGAAGGCTCGTGGGTGCTAAAGTTTTTTATTTGCAAACCGCACTTTTCAGTTAAACGCTTTGTGTCGGTAAATGGTATTCCGGTTACACCTGCGCCAAAGCGACCGGGGTTAATACCCAAAATAAGAAAACGCTTATTGTAGTCATTATAAAATTTACGGTAAAAGGCTGATGATACTTCCAAAGCTTCCGGGTTTTCAAAGAAAGGGTTCATTATACGAATCCCGGCAGGCAGTTCAATATCGAGTTTGAGGTTTTTGTTGAATGTTATTACTTTTTCGGCAAATGTTTGCATAGTGTTGTTTTTTGGAATAGGACGTGGGTGACGCGGATTGTGCGGATAATCGCTGATTTTTAATTATGAATCACAGCATAAACGAGCATTATCAATATTTTGTTTGTTACCTGCTAATCCATTGACACATTAGATGATTATCATATTGCCCCATTTGCACATTGGCAAATTGACCAATTGGTAAATTGCTACATTAGATCATTTTTCTGGCTCAGGCATCACATATCCCGTTATTTTGATCACTTTAGTATTCTCAGGAGAATTGCTGTGAATGATCAATTTTCGATTGATTGGTCCAAGGTTGGAGGAGTTATATCTCATTTGAATATTCGCTGAATCACCTGGTTCTATAGGGTTTCTGGGCCATGAAGGTACGGATACGCCGCAGGAACTCCTGACATTATAAATTTTCAATGGAATACTTCCTTCGTTTACAACCTTTATTCGCTTGGTAGTGTTGCTGTTTTGAAAAATAGTATCGTATTCAATGATTTTTGTTTCAACTTTTATTATGGGATGTGCAGGTTCTTCAACTGCCTTATTTTTTTGTGTGAATGCATGGATATTAAAAAAACACAAGAACACTATACCAAAATATCCGGAAGTCAAAAATTTTATTAGCGTGGAGTTTAGCATATAATTAGTCGTTAATTTTTTTTGTATGTTCTAAACAATAAAAAGATTAAAACTTTTGATTTTATATTTAATATTTTTTGTTTTGTAAAGCCTGGTTTTAGGTTGCGAATTGTAATGAATTTTATACTAAAACACTCTGACTGTTGATAACTACTCATCACTATCTCTGAATTTTTCCTTCTTATAATATTCTTTAGCAATAAAAGCAAGTTCATCATACCATTTTTTACCATACTTTCTTATAAGGGCATCTTTCGCGAATTCAAAAACGGGGATGCTTAGTTTATCACCATTTATAAGAGCGGGATCACATATAGGCCATTTATGATAATTTACAGCATCAAAATCTTTGTTTTTAGTTATTCTGATTGGGTATAGGTGACAGGATAAAGGTTTTCTAAAACCTATAATGCCATCAAAGTATGCTTTTTCAATAGCACACCTGGCAATATTGTTTTTGTCAAAATAGGTATATACACAGTGTTTGTAATCCACTAGCGGGGTTGTCAGTTCACCTTCAAAATCTTTTACATAAACTCCTTGTTTGGCTATGGCCCGTAAGCTTTGGTATGGTAAATAGGACTTAATTAATGGGTATATTGCCTGCAAAATATTTGTTTCATCTTCTGTAAGCGGTGCTCCTGCATCACCTTCAACACAACAATTGCCCAGGCATTGCGGTAGGTCGCAGACAAAACAAACTGTCAGTAAATCTTCAGATACAATAGTGTCCCCAATTATGATCATAAAAATGTTTGTAATTGCTGAATTCGTTTGAATAGACCGGAAATAAGACGGCAGGCCTTAATTCATCAATCATATATCAATTATACCCTAATACCTGTTACCCTTTTATGTTTCCTGTGTTTGATGCTCTCACTTCATAAATCTAAGTTATTCTCTTTTATTGTTTTTTAAAATAAAGCGCACCAAAAAGATATGCGCTAAAAATAATTGAGGTAATAACCTGCAGGTAAAGTGGAGTTGAAACAAGGGGCTCTTTTGGTAATACCAAAATTATAGCAATATATTTCATTCCGTAATATAATAATTTAGAAGCCCAAATACTGGTTAGTATGCTTACAAAATTATTCCAGTATTTTGAAAGTTGGAAATACAACCACACCATAAAGGCCAGTTCCATAGCTATTAAAAGGCTCTTTATGAATACCGGATGTGCTGCTATAGCAAAAGAAAACAAAGGAAGAGTAAACGCCAGTGCATATGCATTGTAACGGTTTGTATGCACCATGGCTATGATTAACATCAAACGCATAGGTTCTATAAGATATAGAGGGAAACTCAGCAAATGAGAAAAAGTTGGCATAAGGTATATGAATGCCAGAGCAAAAACATTGATGATAATCGTTGGAATGCTCTTTCTGATGCTGATAGCTTTTACTGCAGAATTTGCTTTCATTTTTTTATTATATTTTAGTCCGTGCTTAAATAAAAGTTTCTTCAAAAATATAAAATTTTGAACATTCCTGTTATATTTGTAGTAAATAAAAATCATCGAATATGGATAGAAGAGATTTTCTTAAAAAAGGTTTTTTGTATGGCCTGTCCGGTAGTTTAATGGCTACTGCATCAGGTTTTTACTCCAGGGTTTTTGGACAGGGAAGTTCTCATCCTGATTTGGTTGCTGTTCGTGGTGCCGATCCCGTTACGATGTATAAGCGTGGTATAGAAGAGATAGGTGGCATGAGCAGGTTTGTTAAGAGGGGACAGACTGTAGTTGTAAAACCCAATATTGGATGGGATGTATCACCGGAGCGAGCAGCAAACACGAATCCCGGCCTTGTGAAAGCCATAGTTGAAAGCTGCTATGAAGCCGGAGCCCGCCGGGTTTTAGCATTTGATCATACATGTGATAACTGGCAACGTTCATATAAGAATAGCGGCATAGAAGATGCTGTCCGAGATGCAAACGGCCAGATAGTCCCGGGTAATGCTGAACGATATTACCATAAAATTGATATCCCGGGAGCAAAAAGGCTTAAAGATGTGAAGGTGCATGAATTAATACTTGAATCTGACCTGTATATTAATGTGCCGGTATTAAAACATCATGGCTCTACTTCACTGACTATTGCGATGAAGAATCTTATGGGGGTTGTTTGGGATAGGCGATTCTACCATAGGAACGACCTGCATCAATGTATTGCTGATTTTTGTCTTTATGAGCGTAAGCCGGCACTCAATATTGTTGATGCTTACCTTGTTATGACACAAAACGGGCCCAGAGGTACATCTACCGCTGATCTTACCCGAAAGCAAAGCCTTTTAATATCACCTGACATGGTTGCTGTGGATGCTGCCAGTGCTATGATTTATGGAGCAAATCCCCAGGATATCGGTTATCTCCGTATTGCTGAAGAAATGGGTATTGGTTCACTCGACCTGGGGAAACTAGAAATTGAAAGGATTTATATGTAAGATTTTTATGGCTGTTTTTATTGCTTTTATATCCATAAGGATATCTAAACAGTGATTTTAACAAGTGTGGAATTTGTGTTTTTACTATTCACCGGAAAGCCTTTATGCGAAAGCTAAAGTATGTTTTTGTAAATTGCCGTTAATAAAAAAAACGAATAATGAAACTTTACCATTTAAGAAAACTGCGTATTATTGTATCTTTAATAGTATTTGTATCTATACTTATTCTTTTTCTTGATATAAGCAATACGTTTACTGATAGC
>SLSZ01000138.1 GCA_007130125.1 Bacteroidales bacterium | reverse complement strand
TATAAAATAATATCTCTGTTATATTATGTTTATAGGGGAGGTTTAAATTTATAAAAAACGAGGTGCATCTGTTAAGGTGCACCTCGTAATGTTTATTATTATTAATACTTAGTGTTTTTTTACTCTTCTTTTATGTACTTTTTAAGCCAATCGAGTTGTCTTTCGGCAGCATCTATTATAAATTTGGGTTCACGGATACCATGTGGCTGTCTTGGGTAAGTTGCCATTTTTGTATCTACTCCAAGGCGTTTTAGAGCTACATAAAGTTCATAGCCCTGGCTTATGGGTACACGAACATCCTCTTCAGGGTGAAGGATCAAAGTTGGGGTAGTAATATTTTCTACATTAAATATTGCTGAATGTCGTTGATGTCGTTCATAATTCTCCCAGTACTCGCTTTCAAAATAGTCCGGCAGGAATCCAGGTATATCAGAAGTTCCGGTCATGCTAATAAGATTAGTTACACCTGCACCTACCATTGAGGCCTTGAAACGGTCAGTTTGGGTAATAGCAAAGGATGACATATAGCCTCCATATGACCAGCCCATTATAGCTTGTTTGTCGGGATCAACTTTGCCTTCTTCAATAAGTTTGTCAAGGCCTGCTTTCATATCTTGCAGGTCTCCGAAACCCCAATCGGAAACATTGGCAAACCTGAAATCTTTGCCGTATCCGCCTGAGCCCCTGAAATTGGGCCTTAGAACGAAATAACCTTCAGCGGCAAATTTTTGCAACGGATATACACCCGGTGTTGCCACATATGTTTCTCTGTATACCCCGGTAGGTCCGCCATGGACGTGTAACAGCACGGGGTACTGTTTTCCTTCTTCGTAGTCAAGAGGGTATATAAGTGGTGCTTCGATTATTTTACCATCAAAAGATTCATACCTTATTACTTCTGCTTTGGCTATTTCGGTTTGCTCGTAGCTGTCATTTATATTAGTTAGCCTGGAAGGGTTAAAATCTTCTGTGGCAGATACTATAATATCAGGAGCCTGATCAAAGTTTTGATGTATTGCAGCCATTTTTGATGCGTCAGCGGAGAGTGAAAAGCCGGAAAACTGGCCCGGTCCGCTGGTTATTTGCCTGTATTGTGCTTCTTCATCTTCAACAGGCATTGCAAAAAGATCTATGGATGTTTTATGCAGCTCCCAGAAAAAGATTTCATTTCCATCCGGTGACCATGACACCATACGAGGTTCATCATCATGTGTTTTCCCCAATCGGAACATAGATCCATCATCGAGGTTTTTAACTTTAATGACTTCGTAGCCAGGCCATCTTACGTTGCCTCTGTCAGTTGTAAAGGCGATGCGTTTACCGTCCGGTGAGTATAATGGATTTGAGTCGCTTCCTCCGAGGTCGATCAGTTTATTAACGGCTCCGCTATCGGCCGGAACTGTAGAAATGCTTGTTTCAGGCCAGTATTGATATTCGGGTCTTGGTCTGTGATCAAAAGCAATGGTTTTGTCATCCGGTGACCAATCAAATCTGCCTATATGAAACTCCCCTTTGGTAAGGCGCTGAATATCTGCAGGTTCATAAGACTTTGGATCAACCTCAAAAACGTACAAATGAGAGAAGTTTAAATCTTCACCTTCCACATTAACATCTTCGCGTTCCCGCCTTTTACGTTTTTGCTCCTCGCTTGGAGGGTCAACCATAGTAAAAGCAATATGATCTCCGCTGTTTGACCACTTATATTGACTGACGCTTCCTTCGGCTTGAGTAATCTGCCATGCTTCACCACCTTTAGGGTTAATCATCCAAATTTGATTGCCATCGTTGCCACGGCTTGAAGTAAAACTAATATATTTACCATCGGGCGACCACTTTGGATTTGATGCGGATTCATCACCGCGTGTAAGCTGAAACTGTACTGAGCCATCAGACTTAACCAAATGGATGTGGGTTAAAAAATCGCTTTTTTCCCCCTCTGTTCTGGCTTCCGAAATTGTGAAAGCAATCCATTCGCCACAAGGAGATATTTCTGTACCTCCAACTCTTTTAAAATTTTCTGTCATGTATTGAGGCGTCCAAAGTTCATCATTATTATCTTTGGGTGCATCATGTTCATCAGCAGAAACAGAAGCTGCCTTGCAACCGTTTAACAAAAATAAAATCAGGGCTGAAACTATTAAATACTTTTTCATAATTCATTAAGTGTTTGATTTGTTTATAATTATAAGCTACAACTATAGTTAGTTAAGTGTAAATTTTTAAATATTTTTTCGGGTCGCAGATATAGCAAATGTATTTGATTGGAATGAGAAAAACAAATATGACATATTAATGTATTAGCATATAAAGATGTTGATATGCAGAGTGCTCCGGGTTCAGAAAAGCTGTTAGAACACACGCTGCTAACAAGAATGCCCGGACAAATGCAGTGTACTGCTACGGTCAGATAAAGAATGAAGCTGCTCTTATATAATTAACCTATCTTTGTGCAAGACACATTCATTTTTTTGATTTGAAAACCAACAATAATAAAGACAGGCCGGTTATTTTAGTTTGCCCCTTAAGTTGGGGCCTGGGACATGCTACGAGGTGCATTCCTGTGGTACGGATGTTGTTAAAAAAGGAATGCACGGTTCATGTTGGAGGCTCGGATGAAGTAATTAACCTTATGAAGGGTGAGTTTGGGCAGGAGGTAGCTTATACCAGGTTTGACGGTATGAAGATGAGGTATGGAAAACGGACTTTCTTTAATCTGCTATTACAAACTCCCAAATTTATCATTACTTCAATTTTTGAACATTACAAGCTTAAGGAAATTATAAGATCGACCGGGGCAAATGTGGTGATCTCTGATAACAGATATGGTTTATGGTCAAAAAAGGCTTTTACTGTTTTTATTACTCATCAATTAAACATTAAGCTTCCGTCAAAATTTTCTTTTTTGCAAAAACCGTTAAGATTTGTAATAAAAAAAATAATAAGAAAGCATAATGCTCTTTGGATCCCGGATTTCCGGGGGGATAAAAATTTTGCCGGGGAACTATCCGGTAGCGGTGAAGGTTTTCATCCCCAAACTTTTTATACCGGTTTGCTTACAAGGTTTTCCGGTAGAGGCTTTGATGATTTGAAAAAGAGCAGGGGAGAGAAGGGGGAAAGATATGTGTTATGTATTGTTTCAGGTCCCGAGCCGCAAAGGTCATTTTTTGAAGAAAAGCTGATAAGCCAGTTGCAAAATATCCCTTATGATTCTGTTTTATTAAGGGGTGCTCCTGGTAGTGAAATTACAATAAAAGGCGGTAAATGTGTAATTTACAATCATACTGACAGCCGGCATTTTGCCGGGCTTGTTTCTGCTGCAGAATTGATAATTTGCAGGCCGGGGTATTCAACATTAATGGATTTATCGGTTTTTGGCAGCAAGGCATTGTTGGTGCCAACACCCGGACAGCCCGAACAGGAGTATCTTGCTGAGTTATTTAAAGAGAGGAAATGGTGTTATAGTGTAAATCAGAAAGAGTTTGATTTAAAAAAAGATATTGAAAAATCATTTACCTATGAAGGGATACCCGGGTTTTTTGCAAATGAAAAGGAACTAAAAGATACTGTTGACTACTTGTTAAAAGCAATTGGGTTTGAAAACTAATATGTTTTTGTCATAGTTTCTGTAACAACAATAATAAAATCTGCCAGTCCGTGATTTTCACTATCCAGTGTTTCGACTGCTGATTGTTCAACAGTGCTTATGGTCATTATCTGAAGTTTTTCATCTAGTTTGTTCAAATACCATACTATGCCTTCGTAATTGTTCGAGTGGTATGTTCCGTGAAAATGGAGAAATACAGTTTCATCCTGGAGGTTCTTATAAATAAAATGTGCCATTGTAGCATCTTTAATAGCTTGTGCTTTAGGTAGGTTTTTACTCATATGACCCGGCATTTCTGTCATTTCAAGCATTTTTTTATAACCCGGAAGCTGCGGATCATATTTGACGGGCAAGGGTGCAATATATTTTAAAGCTTTTTCTGAAAGATTATCCAGAGCTTCAAAACCACCCCTGTTTACCATAGCAGCATAGCGCCTTGGTATGTTTGTAGCAATAAAGCTCAACCTGTTTTCTCTGGCATACTCAACAATAGGTTTATAATCAGTTTCATAGTTGTTCCATAGTTTAGCTTCAGATTCAAAACTTCTTTCCGGGATATGTTCCTGGAGATATTCATTGAGTATTAACTGATTGTCAGCTTCAAACATTTCTGCGCCTAATGTCAGGTTGTTGCCGGTTTTGGAATGAACATCTTTTGTTAGTTCATATTGAAGCCAATGGCAAACTGGGTTATTGTGGATCTCACCAAATAATATCACATCTTGTTTGTTGGCTTTTTCAGCCATGACATAGTAGCTGGTTTTGTTACCCTCCGTATCAAATATCGCGTATGCATACTTATGTTGAGCGCTTAAGTTTATGGATATAAGTGTAAAAGAGAAGATTGCCAGAATTGTTCTCATAGATTTACGTATTATTTTAAATCGACACTGGAAAAATGCAAAGGCAGAAGGTCGGCTACGCTATCAATAATAATCACTTTTCCTTTTTCACCTGACAATATAACTTTTATTGGAGATTGTTGTTTTACTTCATACTCAATAAGAGCTTGCCTGCAGCTTCCGCACGGTGAAACAGGTTTGTCAATAGTTTTTTCCGGAGCAGATGCGCTTATGGCAATTGCTTTGATTGGAGTATCCGGATGGTTTGCGGAGGTTGAAAAAACAGCAACTCTTTCAGCACATAAGCCTGAGGGGTAAGCTGCGTTTTCCTGGTTGTTGCCTTTAATAATTGTTCCATCTTCCAATAAGATAGCTGCGCCAACCCTGAAGCCGGAATAAGGGGAATAGGCGGATTTTGTTGTTTCACGTGATATGAGCACAAGCTCTTTTTCAACTTCCCGAAGCTCCGAAAGGTCATTATATACGCTATATGTAAAGGACTTGGTAATACTAGTCATGTCTGCTGAGATTATTTATTTAAGATTACCAATTAAAAAACGATATTCAATAGGTTGATAAGGTTATAGGATTTAATTAGAAAGCATGAGCAACAAAACTAAGAATTATTTTAATAACAGATATAAAAAAGGAGACGTGCTAAAAACACGTCTCCAAAAATAAAACACAAATGTTATTCTTCTTCTTTTTGTTCTTCTTCGTATGCTTTAAGAAGTTTTTCCTGAACATCCATCGGCACTTGTTGATATTCGGCAAACTTCATGTCGTAAGTAGCTCTTCCGCTTGTAATAGAAGATAAAGTGGTAGAATATCTGTTCATTTCCGCCAAAGGAACTTTAGCTTTGATTTTCTGGTAGTTGCCTTCGCTTTCCATACCCATGATAACAGCTCTTCTGCTTTGGAGGTCTGTCATTGTATCACCCATTTTTTCTTCCGGCACGAGTACTTCAACATCGTAGATAGGTTCCAGAATTTTCGGTCCGGCATTTTTGAAGGCTTCTCTAAAAGCGTGACGTCCAGCCAGTTTAAAAGAGATCTCGTTTGAATCAACCGGGTGCATCTTGCCATCATATATACTTACTACTATATCTCTTGCGTATGATCCTGTAAGAGGCCCTTCTTCCATTTTCTCCATAATACCTTTGAGGATAGCCGGCATAAACCTTGAGTCTATAGCACCACCTACAATACAGTTGTTGAATACAAGCTTACCACCCCAAGGCAGATCATGAACTTCCTGGTTTCTGATAGTATACTCTTTTTGATTGGGTTTTCCTTCAACATATGGTTCGATCATCATATAAACCTCACCAAACTGACCTGCACCACCTGATTGTTTTTTGTGGCGATAAGTAGACTTTGCCGATTTTGTGATGGTTTCCCTGTAAGGAATTTTTGTGGGGAAAAATTCAACAGGAATTTTGTTTAGGTTTTCAAGCATCCATTTTGCGATGTTAAGATGCATTTCACCCTGGCCTGAAAGGATAATTTGCTTTAGCTCTTTTGACTGTTCAAACTTTAATGTTGGGTCAATGCTGTTCATTTCTTTAAGAACGGTCATCAACTTTTCCTCATCCGCAGTGTTTTTAGCTTTGATAGCTGTGCGGATTTTTGGTTCGGGGAAAACAATCGGCTCAACTTTAACACCTTGCAGTTTTGGTGATGCAAGCGTTGTGTTTGTAAAAGTGTTTTTAAGTTTGATGGTTGCAACAATATCGCCGGGCACCACTTTTTCAATTTTTTCGCGGGTTTTCCCTGCTACTGCAAACAGTTGTGATAATCTTTCTTTTGTGTCGGTAGTTGAGTTTACAAGATCCATTGTTTCGGTGATCTCACCCTGGCAAACTTTAAAAAATGATATCTCACCAAGATGTTGTTCTATTGCTGTTTTAAAAACTAATGCAATAGGAGGTTGGCCCGGGTCGAATTTTATTTCTTCACCTTTATCATTTTTTAATGGAGATACTTCGTCGGGAGCGGGAAGGCTTTCAGTTATGAATTCAAGAATGCGACTTGTACCCTGATTGTTTTTGGCAGAAGCACAAAATACGGGGAACATTGTACGGGTAGTAATACCCATTTTGATACCCTTTTTTAGTTCGTCATCTGTTAGTGTACCGTTTTCGAAAAAGTTTTCCATCAGTTGTTCATCGCTTTCAGCAGCAGCTTCAATTATTTCAGTCCTCAACCCTTCGGCTTTATCTTTTTCTTCTGCAGGGATATCGCTTATTTCAGGTTTTCCGCCGTCAACGGGGAACTTATACATTTTCATTTTAAGCACATCAATTATGGTGTCAAACCCTATGCCCGCGTTTACAGGATATTGTGCTAAAATTACTTTATTGCCGAACTGTTGTTTCAGCTGTCTTGTAGTTTCGTCGAATTTTGCTTTTTCATGTTCGAGTTGGTTAACCACGAACATTGCAGGTTTTTCGTCGCGATTAACGTAACGCCAGGTTATTTCTGTACCGACCTCAACTCCGTTTTGGGCATTTATAAGCATAACGGCAGTATCAGCAACCTTTAAGGCTGTGATAACCTCACCAATAAAATCATCAATACCGGGCGTATCAATAATGTTTATTTTCAAGCCATTGTATTCGGCAAATAATACTGTTGAAAAGACCGAGGCTTCTCTTTCGAATTCAATTTCGCGGTAGTCTGAAACAGTGTTTTTGTCTTCAACAGTTCCGCGACGTTTTATAAGTCCGCCTTCAAATAATATGGATTCAGCCAGGGTAGTTTTTCCTGACTTTGCACTTCCTATAAGGGCAATGTTTTTAATTTCATTTGTTTGATATACTTTCATAGCAACTTAACGGTATTTTAATCGTGTTAATATTTAAAGATCTGTTTATTCAAAAAAGTTGATAAAGGTAAAAAATATGTATGGGATATTTTAAAAAACCCCAAAAAAATCACATGTAATACAAAAGAAAAACAATGACTTAATTCTTGAGTCTGTTATTTTTCGGGGAATGTAACAATTTTAATCAATTGATAACAAAGATTTCAGGTGCAAAGATAGTTTTTTCTATTTTAATTTAAAATAGAAATAGAATTTCAGGATAGGTATAGTTTGAGATTAAGATAAGAATCAATTTAACAATTAATCAGCTAATGCTGTAACAGGATTCTTTAAGCCGTGATATTCTGTTAGTTCCAATTTCACGTTACCAACAACAACCCCGGATTGCAACATTACCGGTATTCTGTTTTTATCATCAGATACCCAAAGGGTCATAGGGTAAGGTTGTTTAAAAACGCTTCCTGTTAAAACCATGGGTTTAAACTTCATTGTATTGAAAGTTCCGACCTGTGTTTTGACTTTTTCCCGGCCTTCGAATTTTATTTTTGTAACATACACGGAATCTTTAAACAAAAAATCTATTTCAAATTCATCGCCAGGCTGAATATCAGAAAAATCAAGTGTTCTGGCAAAATAAAAAGCGGAGATGATATCCTGCACGTAATCAGGTGTGTTGATTTTTTTCCCTTCAGTATATGCGATATTATCGAATTGGTTAAAGGATATGTTTTCCTGCCTTTCATAACCTCCTTCATATATGTCGCGCATAAAGTGCCATGGAGCAATTGCTTCTTCGTCTATGTATGTTTCATATCGGTTGTTGACCCTGAAAAACAAATTAAAGAACCGTCTGGTCTTTGCTTCACCAATAACATGCATTGCTCTTCTTCCTTTTATTGTGGCATTGCTTTCACGAATCTCCAGTGATGCATCCGCTACAGTAATATATCCGGGTAAAAAACTATCGTAATATGCCCGGTATTTTAACTTTTCCCCTTTTTGAAAAGAATTGTTCTCTAAATTTCTTAAGTCTTGACCTTTAGCAAAAACTGCAGGTATGCTAAGCAGAACTGACATAAGCAAGGCCGCTGTATTAAAATTTTTAATCATTGTTTTCATAGCTCAAAACTTTAGGGTTAATTATTTTTTAATCAAAAAACATACCAGAAGTAAATTATCTTTGGGTAAAGTGGCTAAGGAAGGAGAAGTTTGGTTTTAATTCCCTGTAACCCCGGGTTCTAACATTCGTATTTTTTAATAAAAAGCGGATTGTTCCATTTGAGTTTTTAATAGTTGGCTTTACATCATTGAATTCAGGATATTGTTTTTTTTTAGTTAAGTTGCTTACTTTTGCTTTAGATTAATTATTTCATTTTAACATTTTGTATGGTTGTTAGATTTGATGATGAATATTTTATGCGAGAGGCCTTAAAACAAGCCAGACAGGCTTATGCCGGGGATGAAATACCTGTTGGTGCTGTAATTGTTTGTGATGGAGAGATAATAGCCAGGGGTTATAACATGACTGAAAAGCTTAACGATGTTACAGCCCATGCTGAAATGCTGGTTATTACTTCTGCTGCAGAACAGCTTGGAGGCAAGTATTTGGTCGATTGCTCATTATATGTTACACTTGAGCCTTGTGTAATGTGCGTTGGGGCAACACAATGGGCACAAATAGGAAAGATAGTGTATGGAGCAAAAGATGAAAAACGGGGCTTTACCAACTATTCAAAAAAAATATTACATCCTAAAACAAAGGTTGTGACAGGTATACTTGAAAAAGAATGTAGCGAATTGATGGTTGGGTTTTTTAAGAATAAGAGGTAGATTAAAATTTTAACATAAGGTTTTGAAAATCTTTTTTGTTTACGGGTTTATTTATATGTAAAAGTACAGCTCGAAAATACTAATGATTATTGTTAATTAGTAATACTGCATCACTGGCTGTTTCATTCTGAGAGTAATAAATAGCAAGTATCAAAGACAGAAAACTCCACGAAAGGTTAATTGCTTTAATCATAAAGCTAAAAAATGCTATCCGGAAGGTTGATATGTCCGGGATAGCATTTTTTGAATTATTTTTTGAAGTTTTTAGAACTGCTGGTCAAGATTTTCATCCCTTTCAGCTACTCTTCCCCTGATCCTCAGCACTTTTTGCCCATCAGCATCATTTGACATAGCTACAACTGTACGGCTGATGTTGTGTGGGCGTGGTGCAAGACGAAAATGAACTTCAATAGTACCTTTTTCACCCGGTTGAATTGGCTCCTTAGTCCAGTCTTTAACGCGGGTGCCACAGCATGCTCTAACATGCGTTACAACAAGAGGCTTATCGCCTTTATTTTCGAATTCTATTTCAAGATTTACCTCTTCAAGTTCATCAATATAAAGCGTTCCAAGGTCAAAAGTATTAGCTTCTTTAGTGTATTCAAACTTTGGTCCGTCAGATGCAATAATTAAATTGTTATTGCTCATTAAAGTGAACCCAAACAGGCCTATGAATATTAAGCCTAAGAAAAAAACTT
>SLSZ01000065.1 GCA_007130125.1 Bacteroidales bacterium | reverse complement strand
TAACTTTTAGTTTTTAGTTTTTAACTTTTAGTTTTTAGTTTTTAACTTTTAGTTTTTAGTTTTTAACTTTTCTCTTAGTCTCTTAGTTCTCACCCTCTCACCCTCTCACACTCCCCAATCACTCCACCTTCAACGTTTCCACCGGATTCCTTGATATAGCTTTCAACGACTGTATTGTTACAATAAGCAGGCATATAGCTCCTGTTATGATCAGCCCTGCAGCGAAAGTCCAGTAGGGGAAGCTTATTGAATATGAAAACCCTGCCAGCCATTTGTCCATAAGGTAATAAGAAAATGGTATAGCAATAAAGGCAGCAATCAGGATCAAAGCGAGGTATTCATAGGAAAACTTCTTCACAATACCCTGGTCAGAGGCCCCTAATACTTTACGCACAGCTATTTCTTTCATGCGTTGGCGGGCAGACAATGCCGACAATCCAAGCACTCCGAGCATTGCTATTATTATTGCCAAAGAAGAAAAGATCATAAACAACTTGCCGAAGTTGTTTTCCACTTCATAGTAATCTCCCATGATCTGGCTGATAAATCCGTAATGAATTGCACGATCCGGAAAAAGGGACTGCCATTCTTTTTCGATAGTTGGTATTACTTCAGCACTTGCATCCTGGTTGTGTCTTATCAAAACCCAATAGGCAGTATATGGCAATCTGTGGCCTAAGGCTGTAATGACCAGGGGAGCAACAGGGTTGTGAAAAGATTCAAAGTGATAATCTTTAGCAACACCTATTACACGGTAATTGCGTTCACTGCGTGTCAATATTTTACCCACGGGGTCAGTCCAGCCTACACGTCTGGCCAGTTCCTGGTTGATCACCGCGCTTTCCAGCTCGGTTCCGTCTTCAGCATTGAAAAAGCGCCCATCAACAAGTGATGCCTTTAGAGTTTCAAAATAATACCTGTCAGCCTGCATGTGATGTACTATCATAGGATTTGGCGAATCTTCAAACTCAAACCCTTCCTGGTACTCCATAATGCCGGGGAATGAACTGCACCTGCTTATACTTTCTACCCAAGGATAAGAAACAAGTCTCTGCTTCAATAACTCAGAATCCTTGTCGTTGGTTTGCCCGCCAACCCTCATAGCTAAGAGATTGTCATGAGCAAATCCATAGTCCTGTGTCCTGAAAAAGTTAAGTTGCAAGTAAACTACGAGCGTACAAATTATTAAGCCTACAGATACTATAAATTGAATAGCCAGCAATAACTTGCGCAACGAGAAGCTACCCGGTTTTATCCATGTATTGCCTTTCAGGATAAGTGCAGGTTGAAACTTTGCCATATAAAATGCCGGATATATCCCTGCAATCAGGCCGAAAAATATCACAAAAATCAGCAAAGCCAGCCCATAAATCCACAAAGGCGTGGTTGCAAGTGACAGATTTAAAGACAGAAGGGTATTGAATTGAGGTATCAATAATTCAGCAATAAGCAATGAAAATAAAAAACTGATACCTGTGATGACAAATGTTTCAAGAAAAAACTGTTTCCTTATCATGGGCTTGTCAGCGCCAACTACTTTTCTCAGACCCGTTTCCTTTGCTCTTTTGTTTGATGATGCTATAGTCAGGTTCACATAATTGAAGCCGGCAATAAATAATATAAATAACGCTATCAGCAGGAACCATCTGACTTTTGATATGGTTCCTGTTTCAATCATTTCATAATTAAGATCACTATGCAACCTGATATCGGTTATCGGCACATAGCTTAATATCATTTTTGCGCCGAATTGTTCAAAACGTTCGTTGACTTTTTCCCATGCTATTTTTTTTGTTTTTTCATCAAGAGCTTTTATATCGGTCCCATCAGCTAATTCAACGTAAGTGTTGAAGCTAATGTAAGCATCCCATTCATGAACATTTTGGCCAATTGTTTCAAGAGTTGCAAAAGAAGTTAATATATCGTATTGTATATGAGAATTTTTTGGGCAGTTTTCTATTACACCAGTTATCAACCAGCCATCCTGGTCATTTAATCTTATTGTCTTTCCTACCGGAGATTCTCCGCCAGGGAATAGCGTATTGGCGGTTTCCTTGTTGATCACCACCGACCTTGGCTCACTAAATGCTTTAGCAGGATTGCCTTCCAAAAGTTTAAAAGAAAACATTTTTAAAAAGTTTTCATCGGCAATCAGGGGATTATTAAATTTATAATATTCTTCATCCTTAAATATTGATATATCCCCGCCAGTTTGAATGCGTGTTGATGATAATATTTCAGGCAGCTCTTCTGAAAGATCCGGGCCAATAGGTGCAGAAGTAATTGGAGCGTTTATAACCTGCCCCGGGGTTATTAACTCATTATTAATACGGTAAATACTTGATGACTTTTCATGAAACCTGTCAAAACTAAGTTCATGGCTTGTAAAAAGAAATATTATAAAACAAACAGCCATAGCAGCAGCTAACCCGAAAATATTTATCAGTGAGAACGACAGGTTCTTTTTGTACTGCCTGTATGCGGTTTTGATGTAATGGATTAGCATGGGTGCAGGTTTTAAGTGATTTATTTAATGAACAGAACTTAAATGGTTAGATTGAAACCACCTTTTAGAATCAAAAAAAAATGGAACACTGATGCCACTGATACGACGGATGATCGCGGATTTAATCAGTGTCAATCAGTATAATCCGCGTCATCCGTGTTCCATAAAAACTACGCAGTAGTTGAAGCTAAAACAAACTCAGCTGCTTTATCTTCGGTAACGATCTGACCGTCGAATAGCCTGATTACTCTCTGAGCATAAGATGCATCTCTTTGAGAGTGTGTCACCATTATAATTGTAGTTCCATTTTTGTTTAGGTTTTCAAGCAGGTTCATCACCTCATCTCCGTGTGTTGAATCAAGGTTACCTGTAGGCTCGTCTGCTAGTATAATACTGGGCTTTGCAACTACAGCCCGGCAAACGGCAACCCGCTGTTGTTGACCACCAGAAAGTTGAAGAGGGAAATGATTACGGCGGTGCATGATTTGCATTTGTTCAAGAACCTCTTCAACTCGTTTTTTGCGGTCCGAAGTACTCATGCCTAAATAAATAAGCGGTAGTTCTATGTTTTCAAATACGCTTAATTCATCAATAAGGTTGAAGTTTTGAAATACGAAGCCGATATTACGCTTCCTTAAATTTGCCCTTTGTTTCTCTGAATAACCCGAAACTTCCTTGTCGAGAAAATAATATTCTCCACCTGACGGATTGTCAAGCAACCCCAAAATATTTAATAGAGTGGATTTTCCGCATCCTGACGGACCCATTATTGCAACAAACTCCCTGTCTGTGATCTCAAAAGAAACTTTGTTTAATGCTGTGGTTTCAACTTCTTCAGTTCTGAAAACCTTTGTTAATTCTACTGTTTTAATCATGATTGTGTGTATTAGTTGTTAATGTGAATTATTTTGATTGTTCTACTGTTTCATTGTTCTATTTGTTATTGGTAACTGGTGACTGGTGACTGGTAACTGCTCATTAGTAATTAACTATTAGTCATTAGTCATTGGTCATTGTGTCATTGGTTACTTATAACCGATTACTTTTAGTTTTTCACTTTTAGTTTTTAGTTTTTAGTTTTCTCTTAGTCTCTTAGTTCCCTCAGTTCTCTTAGTTCTCTCTTCCGCACCTTGCACCATGCACCCTGCCTTTACCTAAACACCAGCCTGTCTTTTCCTCCAAAAGCGTCATACGAAGATACAATTACTTTCTCTCCAGGCTCAAGTCCTTCGAGTACTTCATAATGATGAATATTTTGTCTTCCTATGCGAATATTTCTTTTGGTTGCCTGGTTGCCGGCAGGGTCAACAATATATATCCAGTTACCACCTGTTTCCTGGTAAAAGCCGCCACGTGGAATTTTAATTGCATCGGCCACACCGCTGAATTGCAGTCTGAGTTGCAATGTTTGCCCACGACGTATGCCTTCAGGTTCTTTATCAGCAAAGATTAAATCTACTTCAAAAGCACCACTGGTAATTGTACTGTAAATTTTACTTATTTCCAGCTTATATTTTTCCCCACCATATTCAAATTCTGCATTTTGACCAATATATGTTCGGTTTAGATACCGTTCATCAATCCTCGCTCTTAATTTATAACCGTTAATATCGTCAATTTGACCTATATTTTCGCCTGAATTTTTGGTTTCACCACGTTCTACATTAAACGAAGATAATCTTCCGCTAATTGGTGCTCTGATAGTCAGGTTTTCCAGGTTCTTGTTTACCAGTTTTAAATTTTGCTGCATACGTTCTATGGATTCTTTAATGCCTGCCATTTGAGTGGCAGTATAGATAGAATCGTGTTCCAGGGTCCGTTTTGCGATATCAAGCCTTTTAAGTAAATAACGATATTCTCTTTCAGCGTTTTCATACTCTTCTTCAGATATCACATTTTCTTTATAAAACTGCTTTTTCCTCTCATAGTCTTGTTTAGCAATTTCCAACTGATGGTTCAGGTCTACAATTTGCCTTTCAAGGTTAAACTTGTTTTGTTCAAGTGCAAGCCGGGTGTTTTGATAATTATTCAAAACATCATAAATATTATTCTCGCGATACATGTAATCCATTTCTATTGACGCATTGGAAAGTCTGAGTATTTCATCTCCTTCTTCAACCATGGCACCATCGCGAACATATATTTCTTCTACACGTCCTCCTAGTACAGCATCTACATAAATGGTAACAATTGGTTGAACTATACCGTCAACAGGGATAAATTCCTGAAAACTTCCTTGTTGTACCTCTGCAATAGTAACCCTGTCGCGATCAATGTACAAACGGCTGCTTGAATCACGCAAAAATATCAGGTATATAATAAAAAAAACCAATAAGGAAGTACCAATAATGGTTGCTATCTTTTTTGGTGTCCATTTTTTCTTTTTAATTATTCGATCCATAGTTTTTTATGTTTTCCATTTCAGTAATTTATGAATCGAATATTGTGCCATAAGATGTAGAAGGTTGATATGCAGTATACTATAAAATATCATTCTTGTAAGACTAATAATATATGTTCAATTGCGTACACTGTTGTATTAAAATGGTACAATAATTAGCAATTATTTTTAGAACTGTTTCATTATCTATTTTATAGTTTGTTTATATCTTTGGAATTTTATGTATTATTAACATTTTTGTTAAACTTATTATTTTAGTCTAATTTTGCTCGAACTTTTTTAACTTTAAGTTATATATTTTTTTATGAATTCACAATTAGAATATACCCGGCCGAGGCTTATATTGTTGGTAGCTTTAAGAGTAGCAATTGGGTGGCATTTTATGTATGAGGGTATTGCTAAAATATTTCAAGCTAACTGGTCTGCATATGCATACTTAATGGACTCAGAAGGAATACTTTCCGACTTTTTTCATAATATAGCTTCTAATCCGGAAGTGCTAAATATAATTGATCTTATCAATATGTATGGTTTGGTTCTAATAGGTTTTTTAATGATAACAGGACTATTTTCCCGTTATGCAAAAATTGCGGCTATGTTGTTATTATTGTTTTATTATTTAGCTCACCCTCCTTTAATAACTGCCGAATATTTGTTTCCGGGTGAAGGTTCTTATTTGTGGGTTAACAAGAATCTTATAGAAATGCTTGCCGTAGCGGTATTATTTGTGTTTCCGACCGGTCATATTATTGGCGTTGACCGTTTAATTCAAAAATACACCAAAGATGAAAGAAGAAAAAAGCAATAAACCGGAAAGAAGTGAACTATCTGCAAAGAGAGGCATAGACCGCAGGGAATTGTTAAAAAGCCTTGCAACTTTGCCATTTGCCGGAGCTTTAATTTATGGCGCTTTTCGGAAAAAACAACTTGAACATTATAAGCATAATAAACTACTAAAGACGTTGAGCCTTGACTCAAGTGAACAAGCCCCTGTTTATATTTCTGAACGTAAAGCTGACGAATCTGTTTTAGGTATAGGCGTTATTGGCACCGGGCTCAGAGGCCTTGATTTGATGCGTGCTGCCGGATTTATTCATCCATCTGTGATTGATGGCTGGATAGAAGATAAAAGGGAAAACAAACAAGATAACAGGCTGGAGATTTTTCTTGAACAGGAAGATTTAAAACTTAGCATTAATGGTGTATGTGATGTTTTTACTGTCCACGAGCGAAAAGCTATTGAAGCCTCGGCAAATCTGTATCGTACGGGTAATAATGGTAAAATGTCCAAGCCTGCCAAAGTTTACAAAAATTATCGGGATCTGCTTGAAGCTGAAGATATTGATGCTGTTATTATAGCTACCCCTGATCACTGGCATGCGCAAATGGTTATTGATGCTGCTAATGCCGGCAAGCACATATATATTGAAAAACCCCTGAGTCTTACTGTTGAAGAAACCTTTGCCATAGAAAAGGCTGTAAGGGAGAATAATGTTATTTTTCAACTTGGACA
Source organism: Bacteroidales bacterium (assembly GCA_007130125.1). Taxonomy (GTDB): domain Bacteria; phylum Bacteroidota; class Bacteroidia; order Bacteroidales; family UBA7960; genus PUKZ01. Next base: position 3,474 of record SLSZ01000065.1, on the reverse strand, counting down.
TCAAAACAGGCAGATCGAAAGTCACCGAAAAGCTAAGGAAGTTATTCGCAAAAACATTTTAGGGAAAATCACCCTGATAGAAACATTTACAAACCGGAATTCACCCGATGGAGCATGGGTATATGATATTCATCCCGATGCCAATCCTAATACAATTGATTGGCAAAAGTTTTTAGGTAGTGCACCTTATCATCCTTTTAGTGCTGAAAGATTTTTCCGCTGGCGCTGTTGGTGGGATTATAGTACAGGATTAACCGGAGATTTATTTACGCATGAATATGATGCAATAAATCAGGTTATGAACTTAGGTATACCCGGTTCCGCCACGGCCTCAGGTGGTATATATTTTTATAAAGACGGACGCACAGTGCCTGATGTTATGCATGTGAGCTTTGAGTTTCCATGGCTGGATTTAAACCTTCTTTATAGCGCAACATTATCGAATAGTAAAAACAGGAAAAAATCTTTTTACGGACATGACGCTTTTATGGAATTAGACCAGGACCTGATAATTTATGCTGACAGGGAATCAACAAAATACAAAGAAGCTATTGAGGATGGTATTATACCAACTGAAAAGCCCATGATAACACATATCCCGGGAAGAAGTGATATAGACGCTATTACTTCTGCAACAGAACAGTATTTTGCCGGAAGAGGATTGCTTTATACCTACAGAGGTGGACGGCAAGTCGATACGACCCACCTGCATTTAAAAGAATGGATTAATGCTATTAGATATGGCAGTAAAGTAAGTTGTGGTATAAAAGAAGGAGTTGAAGAGGCTATAACTGCTCATATGGGTACTACCGCGTATCGTAAGAATAAAAAAGTATTTTGGGATGCTGATAAAAAGCAAATAGTTGCGGATTGATGATTATGATGTACACCGGTCGTTAAAAATGCTGTTGCAAAATTTTTTGCTTTTTTTAACAAATCATCTTATCTTTGTTAAGAGTATAATAAAAGTGTACTAAGAAAAAAGAAGCTATCTGGTTGATATTTTATAACCACTGGCTATTCATTTCTTTGCTAATTAAAATTAAATATCTTGTCATTTTATTTATAACTGTAAATATTACAGATGAAAATATAATCCTAAACCATGTTAAAATTACAAATATTGTAAAAGCATATATGTTTTTTAAATCATTCTTATACTTAAAGAATGATTTTGCGAAGTTTGCAAAACAAATTATTAACCAAAACAGCAAGTTATGGATAAACAAATGTCAAGAAGAACATTTATAAGTAACACAGCATTAGCAACAGCCGGGTTAACTATTTTGCCGAGTGCTGTAATAAGTGGTTTTGGGCGTAAAGCCCCCAGTGATAAACTCAATATTGCCGGTGTGGGTGTTGGCGGAGTTGGTTTCAGGCTTATGCGTGCAATGGAAAGCGAAAACATTGTTGCACTTTGTGATGTTGACTGGAAATACAGCAAAGGATGTTTTGATCATTTCCCCAGAGCAAGAAAATTCAGAGATTGGCGCAAGATGCTTGATGAAATGGGTAATGAGATAGATGCTGTAGTCGTTTCAACAGCTGATCATACTCATGCTATAATTGCTGCTCATGCTATTACACTTGGTAAGCATGTTTATGTTGAAAAGCCACTTACTCATACAGTTTATGAGTCAAGATTGCTTACCCGCCTGGCAGATAAGTACAAGGTTGCTACTCAAATGGGAAATCAAGGAGCTTCTGAAGATGGTGTGCAAACAATGTGTGAATGGCTGTGGAATGATGAAATAGGCGAAGTAAAAAAGGTTGAGGCTTTTACAGACCGCCCTATCTGGCCACAGGGGCTTTCCAGGCCGCAGCAGGGGATGTGGGTGCCTGAGCATCTTAGCTGGGACTTATTTGTTGGCCCTGCAAAAATGCGCCCTTATCATGAAGTATATACACCATGGAATTTTAGAGGCTGGTGGGATTTTGGTACAGGTGCGCTCGGCGATATGGCCTGTCATGTGTTGCATCCCGTATTTAAAGGTCTAAAACTCGGCTATCCAATCAAAGCACAGGGTAGTTCAACATTACTGCTTCAGGATTCAGCACCGCAAGCAGAAAAGGTTGTTTTAACTTATCCCGAAAGGCCAAATGACAGAAATTCTAAAATTGATTTTCCTGAAGTGGAAATTACATGGTATGATGGAGGCCTCAGGCCCAACATGCCCGAAGGATGGCCCGAAGGCAAGGATATGAATGATGACGGAGGTGGGGTGCTTTTCCACGGAACTAAAGATACTTTAATATGTGGTTGCTATGGAAGACGTCCGTGGCTGCTTTCAGGAAGAAAGCCCAATGTGCCGAAAACTTTGCCAAGGGTTGAGCTCAATCATAGAATGGATTGGGTACGTGCATGTAAGGAATCTCCTGAAAACAGGGTTGAAACCTCTTCTTATTTCAAAGAAGCCGGCCCATTCAACGAAATGGTTGTTATGGGAGTACTGGCAGTTAGATTACAGGAGCTGCATAAAGAACTTGAATGGGATGGCGAAAAGATGGAGTTCACAAATATTTCCGATAATGAAACATTAAAGATCATTCTTGAAGATAAGTTCAATATAGAAGACGGTCACCCCACTTTTGACAGGGATATGACAGATCCAATTAATGCAAAAGCTTTTGCACAAGAACTTATTAAACATACTTACAGGGAAGGCTGGAACTTGCCCCCTATGCCATAATTTATAATCAAATGTTAAACAAAAAAAAGTGAAAAATGAAAAAAATTAGTTTTTATTATGTATTAGTTAGCCTTATTATCGCTCCCATGATTTTACTAAATTCCTGTGGAGAGGCTACAGAAAAAAACGGAGAAGAAATGAAAGAAGTTGCCATTAACACACTTACTGAAGAAGAAAAAGAAGAAGGGTTTTTCCTGTTGTTTGATGGAGAATCTTTTGATGGTTGGCGTGGCTATAACCAAGACGCATTCCCGGAAGAAGGATGGATCATAGAAGATGGTGTAATGCAAGTTCTGGGTGAAGGTACAGGTGAAGCCGGAGGTAAAGGTGGTGATATTATTTATGACCAAAAATTCCTTGACTTTCACTTAAAACTTGAATGGAAAGTCTCTCACGGAGGAAACAGTGGTATCTTTTACCTGGGACAGGAAATTGAAGGAGAGCCTATCTGGAAATCTGCTCCCGAGATGCAAATACTTTGCAACGAAGGACATATTGATGCTACTTTGGGTGAAGACAGAAAAGCCGGTTCTCTGTATGACCTTATTCCTGCCGATCCGCAAAATGCCAAACCAGCCGGAGAATGGAATTTGGCCGAAGTTATAGTCTACAGGGGCACCGTTGTGCATAAACAAAATGGTGAGGTTGTCCTTGAATATCACCTGGGTACATCCGATTGGGAAAGGCTCGTTGAAGAAAGCAAGTTTTCTGAATTTCCGTGGTTTGGTAAATATGAGCCCGGATATATAGCACTTCAGGATCACGGAGATGATGTTTGGTTTAG
>SLSZ01000087.1 GCA_007130125.1 Bacteroidales bacterium | reverse complement strand
TTATCCGACGATTTAGAAATAAGTGATAATGGAAAGCAATGTACGGTTAACTTCTACATTTCAAGCATTAACTACGATAAAACAGTAGAAAGAAATAAAATTTTAAATGAATATTTTGATAAAATTAACTTATCTAAAAAAGTTTAAAATTGAACATTCAGAAAAAGGTTAACTTCTTTTTTGAGGACATAGAGCAATTTGAGTTCAACAAAGAAAAGTACCGGGAGTGGGTCGTAAGGATTATAAAATCCGAAGGATCTGTTCCCGGTTTTTTGAATATTGTTTTTGTAAGTGATGAATATTTGTTGGATTTAAACAAAAAACACCTTAGTCATGATTATTATACCGATGTAATATCATTTGGATATTCATTTGAAGAGTATGACAACATTTGTGGTGATATTTTTATAAGTATTGAATCAATAAAAGAAAATGCCAAAGAATATGACGAAAGTTTTAAAAATGAATTATTGCGGGTTATTGCCCACGGGGTTTTGCATTTGCTAGGGTATGATGATAAAAAACCTGAGCTTAAAAAAGTAATGCAGGAAAAAGAAAATATTTATATAAATAGTTTTTAATGCTGCCCTGTTTTTATCAAAGAATATTAATAATTTCGATAAAACTTAGCTAAGTTTGAATAAGAGCATAAAACCTTTTGCACACTAATTTGTTTTAAATAAATTAAGCTTGATTAAAATAACTTAAATTATAAAATAGTTTGAAATAAAGAAATGTTTCACGTGGAACATTTTAAATGAAGGAAATACATGTTCGAAAAATATGATATTATTGTTGTAGGAGCCGGGCATGCTGGATGCGAAGCTGCAGCAGCCGCTGCTAAGCTTGGTTCAAAAGTCCTGTTGATTACAATGAACCTCAACAATCTTGGGTACATGTCCTGCAATCCTGCAATGGGAGGTATTGCTAAAGGACAAATTTTAAGGGAGATTGATGCACTTGGTGGACTTTCGGCTATAATTTCGGATTATACTACCATACAGTTCAGAATGCTGAACCGGAGTAAAGGCCCTGCAATGTGGAGTCCGAGAGCGCAAATTGACAGAATGCTTTTTACTATAAAATGGAGAGAAGCCATAGAATCTTTACCGAATGTTCATCTATGGCAAGATACTGTTGAAGAAATTAAAATTAAGAAAAAGAAATTTCAATCCGTAAGAACAAAGCTAGGTATAACTATTGAAGCAAAAAGTTGTATTATAACTAGCGGCACTTTTTTGGGAGGAAAAATCTTTATCGGTAAAAAATGGTTTGAAAGTGGAAGGCTTGGTGAAACCGCTTCCTTTGGAATTACAAAATCCCTCGAAAAGCATGGGATAAAATCAGAAAAGCTTAAAACAGGAACATCTGTGAGACTGGACGGCAGAAGTATAGAATTTTCTAATCTGGTTGAACAGGAAGGTGATGAAAATCCCGGCAGATTTTCATTTATCAATACCCCGCGGCCAGCAAAACAACGAAGTTGCTTTCTTACATACACAAATTCTGTAGTGCATGAGATATTGAAACAAGGATTTGATGATTCCCCGCTATATCAAGGAATGTTCAAAGGGACCGGGCCCCGATATTGTCCCTCCATAGAAGACAAACTCGTTAAGTTTGAAGATCGTGACCGTCACCAGCTATTTCTTGAACCAGAAGGATGGAATACGTATGAATATTATATAAATGGTTTTTCCTCAAGCTTACCGGAAGACATTCAATACAAAGCCCTGAAAAATATTGAAGGTTTGGAAAACGCAAGAATACTTAAGCCGGGCTATGGTATAGAATATGATTTTTTCCCACCAACTCAGTTGAACTATTCCCTGGAATCTAAAATTGTTGAGCATCTTTATTTTGCAGGGCAGGTTAACGGCACAACAGGATATGAAGAAGCCGCATGCCAGGGATTGATGGCCGGTATAAATGCACATAGAAAAATAAACCTTCAGGAACCCTTTATATTGCAAAGATCGGAAGCTTATATTGGTGTTTTGATAGATGACCTTGTAACTAAAGGAACATTGGAGCCATACAGGATGTTTACCAGTAGAGCCGAATACCGGCTGTTGCTGAGACAAAATAATGCTGACATCAGACTTACCGAAAAAGGTCATGATGTTGGATTGTGCTCACAAGGCAGGCTGGATTCAGTTTTAAAGAAAAAAGATGCTATTGATAGAATAAAGCAATTCCTTATTTATAACAAAGTGGAAGGTGTTGAAATTGATAACTTTCTCGAGGAATCCGGATCAACCAGGCTGAAATCAAAGTCCAGTATTGCAGATTTAATTAAGCGACCCCAGGTATCAATATATAAACTTTATGAAAAGCTAGGAAACTTTAAGGAATATGTTGATGGATTTGATTTGAAACATATGAAGCAGGAAGTGTTGGAAGAGACGGAGATACTTATTAAATACGAAGGATATATTCAAAAAGAACAGGAAGTAATAGAAAGAATACAAAAATTTGAGAATTTACCCTTGAAAAAGGATTTTGACTACATGAAGTTAAAAGGATTGTCACTGGAAGCAAGACAAAAATTACAGGAGATTAAACCGGAAAGTATTGGACAGGCTTCCAGAATAAGCGGAATATCGCCTGCAGATATTTCAGTGTTGTTAATTTTTTTAAAAAGCTAAAGTGAGAAGCCTGGCTTATAAAACCCAAAATGCCTGTATTGATAACAAAGAAGTTGTTTTGTCATTCCTTATTAAACATGCTTTTTAATAGCAAAAGCCATGAGCCGTTAGCAAAACACGCTATAACGATAAAAACCTCGCTTTAACATTGTTTGCGAAGCAGTTTTTATTATAAAACACAATGTTCCACGTGGAACAGCACACAATTTTTTAAAGTTGTACCACGTAAAACGTCATGCATTATCTAAAAAATTGTTCCACGTGAAACATCGATACAAAAGTTAAAAAATTGTTCCACGTGAAACATGGGTAATAAAAACACAAAAAAAATTTGTTGTGATCAGAATCGAAAAATGCACCATTTGTAAAGAAGAGCTTAAAGATATTGGTTTGAAAGTGAAAGACAGGCTTGTGTCGGGAGAAGAATTTGTCCTTTACAGCTGCATGCAATGTGGCTTAATTCACACTTCACCGATTCCGGATAAAAACGAACTGTCAAAATATTATAAATCCGAAGGGTACATTTCTCACACAGAAAAACCTAAAAATGCATTTGAGCAAACCTATTTTTTTATCCGAAACAAAATGATACGTAAGAAAATAGGTTTTATCAAAAAGTATGTCAAAAAAACGCCATCAATCCTTGATTTCGGATGTGGAACGGGTAGCTTTTTGGCTAAATGTGTGGAAAAAGGCTGGATAGGATATGGATTTGAACCCGAAAAAGCTGCCCGGGAAACTGCAAGGAAAATAACAAAAGCACCCGTAAAGGAAAACCTTGATCAACTGAATAAATATAAGTCAAACCCTTTTGATGTTATATCGCTATGGCATGTAATTGAACATGTTTACGAGCTGGACGAAACCATGAGTTGTTTTAATGAGGTTTTAAAAGATGGTGGTTTGTTGGTTATAGCAGTTCCTGATCATGAATCTTATGATGCCTGCTTTTACCGAGAGAAATGGGCAGGGTATGACACACCAAGGCATTTATATCACTTTAACGAAAACGCAATAAAAGCACTGGGAATTAAATACGGGTTTAAACTGATCGGGAAAAAACCGCTTATATTTGATAGCTTTTTTGTTTCATTGCTAAGCGAAAATGAAAAAAAGAATGTTTTAAAACACCTAAGAGCAGCAATAGTTGGATTGATTTCAAATATTTACGGATTGCTTAAAATAAAACCTTACTCAAGCCAGGTGTATTTTTTGAAGAAAGAAAGAAATAGTTAATTTTATTAACGTTTTTTCTGTGAATAGTATAAGGCTGCAAGGTTTGGAATAAAATTTGATAGATAAATATATTTGGCTCAGAACTATGATAAAAGCAGCAAAATGTCAATTTTAAGTACAATAAAGAAAAACCTGCCTTTTTACCTCTTCATTGCAGGAGTCCTGTCTTTTTTTATCGCAGAATATATTTATGATCACAAAATAATAAAGCTTGACCTGAATAAAAAAACAGAAAGCTTTAATGAAGCATTTATTAACAATTATAAAATTGCTAAAAACGAACTTTCATATCTTGCGGAAAATATAGATGAAGATGATTTTGAAAACTATGCTACTCTTGAATTGGTCGAAGATTTGGCTGCGAAATATGATGAATATGGGCTGGTTTTTGTTATTAGCAGGGATGAGTTTGCAAAAATTTGGTCAAACAACTTTCTCGCTTTTTATGAAATTTCCGGGATAGATAAAAAAGAAGGGCTGGTCAACTTGCAAAATGGATGGTATTACTACATTAAAAAGGAGGGAGAGAACCTGGAGTACTGGTCTTTTATGCTGATAAAACGGAATTATAATTATCAAAATAAATACCTTAGAAACACTTTTCATGAAAACTATGAAATGATGCCCGAAAATGTCAGTCCTTCTCTGACAGAAACAAATATAAAAATAGTTGATAAAAATGAACAAAAGGTTTTGTTTTATTTATGCCCGGGTGATGAACCTTATGTTTATCATAAATCTGTTACGCTTCAATATGCTTCAGTTACTTTTGCAATTTTAGCCTTGCTGTTACTTTTTTATAGCTTGTATTACCTTTCCTTCAAATGGAATGTTTTTAAAAAAACAAGCATTATAAAAAGAATAGCCATATTCGTTTTCTCCGTCGTTTTATTAAGGGCGGCCATATATGTTGTTGGAATAGCATCTCCTTTGGCCAACAGCGAGCTGTTCTCTCCATCACTATACGCTACATCATACTATTTGCCCTCACTTGGTGACCTTCTCATAAATGTTTTGCTAATCCTGTGGATGATATGGGTGCTTTACGAAAAAGTCAAGCATATTAGAGTCAGCCCTCTGAACCGGATATGGAAGAAAGTTGCTATTACTGCTCCCACAACACTGCTAATAGGAGGGTTAGCTTTTGGTATATATGAACTCGTTAAAGGACTAGTAATCAACTCAAGGCTTTATCTCGATGTGAATTTCGTTTTAAGCCTTGATTACTACTCCGGAATAGGTTTTCTTATTATTGGATGTGTGTTGTTTGCCTTTTATTATTTTTCAAGAACAATACTGGGGTTTTTGAAGGATTCTGTCAAGCAAATAAAACAATTGCATATTATTATAATTGGTTTATTTGTTTTTTGGTTTATTGTTTTGATGGTTTCGGGAGTTAATTATCCTTTATTGCTGGCCGGGTTTGTTGTGCTCGTTTCTTGTCTTATAATAAATGAAAAAACAGATAAACTTAAACAACAAAGGTTTGGTAATTTATTGGTCTATGTTTTTGTTTTTTCAGTTATTTCTACAGTTGCCTTAAATGAGTTTAATAAAGTAAAGGAGCGGGATGAAAGAAAAACACTCGCGTTAAAATTATCCTCAGATCAGGATCCTGTTGCAGAATTTCTTTTTCTGGAAAACGAACAAAAGTTGCTGACCGATGAGCAAATCAGGGAAATATTATATTATGATCCCTACAATGAGCCTGCGGTTTATGATTACCTGGTTCATAACTATTTTTATGATCATTGGAGAAAATACGACATTCAAATTACCATCTGCCACGTTGATGATATGCTTCTGATAAAGCCCGAAAATATTGAAGTAGAATGCGGATACTTTTTTGACGACTATATTGAGTCTTTCGGAAAACCAACATTTTCTGATTATTTGTTTTACCTTGACAATAATACCGGACGCGATAGCTACATTGCCAGGATCCCAATATTTTTTGATGAGAAGCTGCTGGAAGAATATCCGGAAACAACTCCTGATTATTATATTTACATTGAGCTTGATTCAAAATATGTTCCCCGCGACCTTGGATTCCCCGAACTGCTTGTTGATGAATCGGTTGACATAAACAGGGAGCTTATCAATTACTCTTTTGCTTTTTATAAGTTCGGCGATCTTACCCACAGGGTTGGCAATTACTTTTTTAACCATAACTCATCAGCTTATGGTAAGTTTGATGATGGGTTTACTTTTTTTGAAACAGAAAATTTCCACCATCTTAATTATCAAAAGGATGAAGATACTCAGATAATCATTAGCCGTGAAAAGGATGGGGTTTTTGAGATAATTGCCCCGTTTTCCTACCTTTTTATTTTGTTTTTCTTTATTATTGTGATTTTTTGGGTAGTATCAAGCGCCAGAAGGGGCGGCATTAACCTTAATTTGAATTTTAAGAACAGGGTTCAGTTCTCAATGGTTTTTATAGTAATATTGTCCGGTATAATAATTGGCTGGGCTTCGGTTTGGTTTTTGCTTAACGTCCATAAAAACAAAAGCCTTAATATAGTAAGCGAAAAGGCTTACAGTGTATTGATTGAACTAGAGCAAAACCTTGGCAACGAAGATTACCTGGATTACCGGTATGAACATTACTTATCTGATGAGCTGTTAAGGCTTTCAAACATCTTTTTTACAGATATTAATCTTTTTAATACTGATGGCAAACTGCTTGCATCCTCACGCTCAAGGATTTATGACGAAGGGCTGGTCGCCGAATTAATGAACCCGGTAGCATTGAGCTCAATGAAAGACAAAAATAAAAGCTATTTTATTCATAATGAGCGAATTGGCAAGTTAAACTACTTGTCTGCATATGTGCCCTTGAAAAACTTTGATAATCAGCTACTTGGATATATTAACCTCCCATACTTTGCCAGGGAAAGCGAAATGAGATATGAAATATCTACATTCCTGGTTACTTCCATGAATATTTATTTGCTTTTGCTTGTAATGGCAATAGTTGTTGCGTTTTTCATTTCCGGATATGTTACGCGCCCGTTACAGCTTATTCGTGAAAACCTCTCCAGAATCAAACTTGGAAGAACTAATGTGAAAATAAAATGGAACCGTAATGATGAAATTGGCAGCCTTGTTAACGAATATAACCGAATGATCGATGAGTTGGAAACAAGTGCTGAGCTGCTTGCTAAAAATGAAAGAGAGTCGGCCTGGAGGGAAATGGCAAAACAGGTTGCTCATGAAATAAAAAATCCACTTACCCCGATGAGGCTTAGCGTACAATACTTGCAAAAAGCCTGGGACGATAAGGTTGACGACTGGGATGAACGGTTAAGGGGGTTCACAAAGACTATGGTTGAACAGATTGATTCTCTCTCGCTCATTGCAAGTGAGTTCTCTGATTTTGCCAAGCTGCCATCAAACAACAACAGTAAAATTAACCTTAAAAACTTTATTACTGAGGTTTTCGATCTTTACAAGGATTTTGAAAAAGTTAAAATAAACCTTGACTTTGACAAAGATGAAATGGTTGTTTATGCTGATCCCAAACAGATGCTGAGGGTCTTTAACAACCTTATCAAAAACGCAATTCAGTCGTACCCTAAAGATGAAGTTGCACACATAACAATACAGTGTGCCAGAGAGGGTGAAAATGCGGTAATAAGAGTAAAAGATAAAGGTTGCGGCATTCCGGATAATCAAAAAAGCAAAATTTTCAAACCCTATTTTACTACCAAAACAGGGGGCCTTGGCTTAGGATTGGCAATGGTTAAAAACATCATCGAAGGCTTTTACGGCACTATTTCCTTTGAGTCACAAGCCGGGGCAGGTTCTGTTTTTATAATTACGCTGCCCCTGATAGATAAAAAAGATGAATAAAACCAAAGACGAAGATGCTGCGAATTTAATATTAACGGTATTGCTGTATTTTGGTTTCCCCTTTAAGCACCATTAGACCGTTCATTGCCAGCGCCCTCATTTCGTCTTCACCCGGATACACATATACATTGGTAATGTGTTCTACCCTTTCTGTTACTAGCTCAACGAAAGGCTTTCCATATGCAATGCCACCCGTAAGGATTATAGCATCAACGTTGCCTTTAAGCACAGTTGCCATAGCCCCGATCTCTTTGGCTACCTGGTATGCCATAGCTTCTTGTATAAGCTTGGCTTTCTTATCACCTTTATTGGCGCGTTTTTCTACCTCATAAGCATCATTTGTGCCTAAGTAGGCGACATAACCGCCATTACCCGTAATCATTTTTTTAACCTCATCATGAGTTACTTTGCCGCTAAAGCAAAGATTAGCAAGTGCACCGGCAGGAAGAGTGCCGCTTCGTTCGGGTGAAAAAGGACCCTCTCCGTCTAAAGCCTGATTCACATCAATTACTTTTCCTTTATAATGTGCACCAACGGAGATTCCTCCACCCAGGTGTGCGATAATCAGATTTAACTGTTCATAATCTTTTGAATGGGACTTGGCATACTGGCGGGCGATGGCTTTTTGGTTTAACGCATGAAATATAGAGACTCTCTCAAATTCAGGATGACCAGATATACGGGCAATATCTTCAAGCTCATCAACAACTACAGGGTCAGCGATAAAAGCCTTGGCTCCTTTAATGGTTTTGCTTATGTCATAAGCTATAAGGCCACCCAAATTGCTTGCATGCTGGCCCAAAAAACCTTTCTTCAAATCTTTAATAAGGGTCTCATTGACTTCATATACACCTGACTTTATAGGCTTTACAAGGCCACCACGGCCAACTATTGCGACGATATCTTTTTTATCAATACTTGATCCATCCAGCTCTTGCAGAATAACTTCTTTGCGAAACTCATACTGGTCTGTGATCTCTTTGAACTGCTCCAGCTCTTCAGAAGAATGCTTTATGTTTTTCAAAAAGACCTCTTTTGCTCCGTTGAACAAAGCAATTTTTGTTGAAGTAGATCCCGGGTTTATTGCCAGGATATATTTTTCTTCCATTAATTGTTTTTTGTTTAGCATTTTATAAAACGGATTAATTAATTGCGGCAGCCATTGCTATGCTGTTTAGCTTAGTTTCATCATTATCTGCACGCGAAGTAAGAACTATTGGTGCAGCTGCGCCGACTATTACTGCTGCACACTTGGCTTTGGCAAAATAGATGAAAGCTTTGTATAACCCATTGGAGGCGTCAATATCGTCACCTACAAGAATATCAACATCGCCGGCTACGGGGCTTTCAATCTTCTTTATTTCGGCACTTTTTGTGCTGACTGCATTATCAAAAGCCAGCGGCCCGTCTACGATGCAGTTCTTGATTTGTTTGCGGTGAGCCATTTTTGCTATAATTGATGCATCAATGGTTGATTGCATATCAGGATTGACCGTCTCTACAGCACTTAAAAGAGCTACTTTCGGCTGGTCAATGCCTACTGAGCGGAAATAGTTAACAGAATTACGGATTAATGAGATTTTGCCGTTCAGGTCAGGTGCAATATTCATAGCGGCATCAGTAAGACCGATTATTTTATGATAGGTTGGAAGCTCGAATATTGCAAGATGTGAAAGAAGCTCGCCTGTCCTTAATCCCCACTCTTTATTCAAAACCGCACGCAACAGACCGGCTGTACCAATATTGCCCTTCATAAGAATATCAGCCTCCTTGTTACTGACCATTTTAACAGAGGTTGCTGCTGCCTCTTCAGCTATGGGCTTATCTATTATCTGCATATTGTCAATAGCAAAATTCCTCTCTGATGCAATCTCTTCGATCTTTTTCTTATCACCAACCATGATTAGCTCAATAATACCCTCCTTGGAGGCATTGATAGCTGCATCCATAGCGTTTGCATCATGTGCAGCCGCAAGCACCAGCTTTCTTGTTTTACCCTTTTTTGCCAATTCATGTAAATCCGATATTTTTTTTAACATATTTTTGATGTGTTTTTTAATATTTTGTTAGAAAATTTGTTTGTCAGCCAAAAATACTAAAAATATGCTTGTTTTGAAAGAAGCAGGATGGTAAAAATTGTCATTATATCTCCTAAAAACCTTAATTTATAACAATAAAAGCCAAGGATACAAAGTGATCATAAATCTTAAATTTTAAGAAATTTTATGCTTTTTAATATACAAAAAGGGATTGTTTCCTTATTTGATGAAAATATCGTGGCAATTAATTGTAAAAGAGTGATGACAATAACGATTTCAGGTAATAATTTCGGGATTTTCGCCGGCATAACTTATAATTGATACATGAAAAGCTGGTGTGTTCAAAAACATAAAAGTATTTTGTTTTAAAATTGAAAACAATTAATAAAAATTTCTAAATTAGCTGTCTCAATTGTAATAGAAGCTTTACATCAATGGCAGAGCATGTGTTTTCTTATCAAAAAAAGCAGGATTAACCTTTAGGGCGGATGCAAAAGAATGACACCCAGATAAAATTATACTCAGACTCGTTGTTGTTTTATACTGCGATGCTGGATGATATAAAAGCAGCATCCAAAAGCATATATCTTGAAATTTACCGTTTTAGCAACGATCCGTTTGGAGTAAGGTTCAGGGATAATCTTCTGAAGAAGTGTCTGGAGGGCGTTAAAGTAATGCTGTTGATTGACTCCTGGGGAGCTTCTTCTTCTTATGGTTTTTTCCAGGAACTTGTGGAGGCAGGAGCGGAGCTGCGCTTTTTCAAAAAAATTAAGTTTAACTGGGATGCTTTTACAAAAAACCACCGGCGAAACCACCGCAAAATTCTTATTGTAGACGAGGAGATAACATATATCGGCTCCGCGAACATTGCTGGATATGCATTGAATTGGCGCGAATCCGTGATCAGAATAAAAGGCGATATAGCAAAAAAGTTCATTAATGTTTTTTATGGTAACTGGAGGATTTACAATAAATATTTTTATGATAAGCCTGAATATGCAAAACCCATTAAGTATAAAAATTTTGAAATAATACGTGATGTGCCGTCACTTATCCACCAGCCTGTACAAAAGAAGTTTCTTAAACTTATAAATGCTGCAAAAAAGGAAATTATTATTGAAACGCCTTACTTTTTACCAGGCAAGCATTTGAGAAAAGCTTTAATGGATGCCGGAGATCGTGGTGTTAATGTGAGCGTTATAATACCCAAAAAATCCGATGTGCACCTCCTGGACATTCTTACATCAAAATATCTTGGTGAGCTATCACAACATAACGTAAAAATATTTTTCTACCTGCCACAAAACTTGCACGCCAAACTGTTTCTGGTGGATCGCAAGTATTTTGTAATAGGGTCGTCAAACTTTGATTATCGTTCTTTCCGGTATATGCATGAAATTTGCATGGCCGGTGAACACCGATCTCTTGTCAGGCAAATGACAAATCATATCAATGAAACACTCCGGGATTCTGAGCGTTTTAAATTTGGAAGCTGGAAAAAAAGGCCGCGTATACAAAGAGTATTTGAATGGTTGCTGGTACCATTCAGGCACCTGTTTTAAGCGCAAAGACCGGGAAATCAACACCTGCAATCTTTCTACCTTGTTATTCTTCCGCCAAAAGCGAATCTTTCCGAGTAATAGGGCTCATTTAACCGGTTGATAGTTACACCCTGTGATGTTGAAGCGTGAACAAACCTGCCATCGCCAAGGTAAATGCCGACATGTGAGATTTTGCGGCCATCAATGCGGAAGAATACCAGGTCTCCCTCAAGAAGCCTTTCAGGGCTTCTTATTTTTTTTGAGTGTTGTGCCATTTCAATGGACTGCCGCCTGAGCTCAAAGTTATAAACATTACGGTAGATTTGCAGAGCCAGCCCTGAGCAGTCAACCCCGCTTTTGCTTTTGCCACCAAACTTGTAGGGCACCCCCATCCAGCCGGAAACCTCCCATAACAATACAAGGTCTGAGTCTTCAGAAGGCTCAAAGCCTAACGTTTGTTTAAAAAAGGAATATTCATTAGAGTGAGCCGGGTCTTTTGCTTCACTAAGCCTAACATCATCACGTGCAGCTGACACATGCTCTTGCGTCACGCTTTTTTGTTGACGGCAGGATGTGGCCGCAAACAATAATAAAAGCGCAAGCACGCAAATGCCCGGTGGTGTGGTGAGGCGGAAAGTGTTAATGTTTGCAATCATAAATGCATGTATTTCGTTTTTAAACGAAAAATTTCCCAAAAATAATATAATATTTTTTCTTTCAGGCTGAAAGAAGGGGTAACGAGTGACGGGTAACGAGTGACGAGTGACGAGTGACGAGTAACGAGTGACGGGTGACGGGTGTCAATCCGTTAACAGCTTTGCTATTTAAGTAATAAACCTGCCTGCCCCCAGGCTGAAAGCCTGTCATAACAAAGCCCGGGGCATCGCCCCGCGGTATAAGAATACCTGCACAGATTATCAGCCTGAAAGGCTGACAGAAAGGCTATTTCCAAAAATATTCTTTGTCGTATTCTATTACATCACACTCTTTCATAAACATCTCCATTTCTTCCCTGTATGACAAATTTTTATGATGTTCTTCCTGATTTTTTATGTATTTAATTACCTGTTCAAGCCTTGAACTACTTACGGAAAAAGCTGCATATCCGTTTTGCCAGGAAAACTTTTTATAACCCGGCTCTAAAGTTTTAATCCATTTTGATGTTTGCTTTTTGACTTCCTCTACTACATCAGCCAATCTGTGGTTTTTTGATAACTTAAATAGTATGTGCACGTGTTCCGGCATCGAGTTGATTAATAAGGCAGGACTTGCTAGTTTTTTCAAAATGCCTGCCTTATAAGAATGCAATGTTTCTTTATTTTCTTTTTTTAAAATAGTCCCCCTGTTTTTTGTAGAATAAACAAGGTGAACATACAATTGTGATAATGATTGGGTCATGATTAATTTTTTTCTTTCAGGCTTTCAGCCTGATATGGATATTTGGGTTAATTATTCCCCGGGTTATACCCGGGGCTTTGTTGTTTAAGCCTTTCAGGCTTTAATGTATTAACATTTGTGTATGGTAAATCCTTTTGCAATATACTTATAAAATAAAAACGAAAACATATTTCATTAATATTATTGTGTTTTTTATGATGAAAACACCAGGTTTTGAGAGTTTTCGTTAGAAACTTTTAACTAACATTCTTGTCAATAGCAAGGAGTTTCCCCAGGCTGAAAGCCTGTTATAACAAAGCCCGGGGCATCGCCCCGCGGTATAAGAATACCTGCACAGATTATCAGCCTGAAAGGCTGACAGACAGGGTGACGAGTGACGGGTGTCAACGTTAACAGCTATGCGTTAAAGGAGTCTGAGATTACACGCATATGTTCTTAGCCTTAAAAGACTGACGTAAGGCGAACCTAATGTAATCAAGGTTTTTGTTAGGTGTATTAAATTTTTCTTTCAGGCTTTCAGCCTGAGATGGATAGTTGGGCTGATTATTCCCCGGGTTATACCCGGGGCTTTGTTGTTTAAGCCTTTCAGGCTTTATGGAATCAGTAAATGATCCTGGTTTTGACATGCATACCAGGATTATTTAAGCCTTCAGGCCAGAAAATTGTTTATGTTCTTCTTTGTATTGCGGCGCTGGTTAATTTTCTTCATAAACCTGAAAAGTTGGCCATAATATTCCGTTATACAGGCTAAAAGCCTATTACAGCATGAAGAATTTCGTCAAAGACCGGTTAATAAACCTGCCTGCCCCCAGGCTGAAAGCCTGTCATAACAAAGCCCGGGGCATCGCCCCGCGGTCTGGGTATACCCACATGTCTTCTCAGCCTGAAAGGCTGACAGAAAGCCAGACCTTTCCAGGCATTTGGATATTGATAGATGAATTTTCCTTTGCACCTGTATGTTTTTATGCATATCTTAGAAGCCCGGAGGGCTTACCTGTGAATAGCCGTGTGCTCGTCACCCGTCACTAATTCAAACAATCCTGACTTCATCCCCACAACCTTCACCATAGTAATCTTCCGGCCATATTGATGCCTGTACCTCGCCGATGTGCTTTTTGCCCAACAAGAGCATGCATAATCTTGATTGCCCGATACCGCCGCCGATCGTTTGAGGCAGCTTGCTTTCAAGCAACATTCTGTGATAAAAAAGCCCGGCCTTTTCCATACAGTTTCGTATAGAAAGCTGCTTTAACAGAGCTTTTTCGTTTACCCTTATTCCCATTGAAGAGAGCTCAAAAGCACATTTCAGCAAAGGGTTCCAAACAATTATGTCGCCGTTCAGCCCGTAATACCCTTTGTGAGTTTCTGTTGTCCAGTCATCATAATCGGGAGCCCTTCCATCATGAGCTTCACCATTGCTCAGCTTGTTGCCTATGCCTATCAGGAATACAGCCTTATATTTTTCCGCAACCTTATGTTCTCTTTCTGCAGGCGACAGGCCGGGATATGCCCGGAGAAGGTCTTCAGCATGAATAAAGGTTATTTCAGGAGGCAATACAGGAGCTATAAACGGATATTGTGAGCGGATAATCTGCTCTGTAAGCAACATAGCTTCATATATTTTCACGACTGTTTCCTGAAGATACTCAATATTATAATTGCTGCTGTCAATGACCTGCTCCCAGTCCCACTGGTCAACAAATATCGAATGCATCGGTCCCGGCTTCTCATCAGGACGTAAAGCTTTCATGTCGGTTAATATTCCCGCTCCCGGCTCTAAAGCCAGCTGAGCCAACCGAAGCCGCTTCCACTTTGCGAGAGATTGCACGATTACTCCGGTTTTTCCATGTATGTTTTTTATTGGAAAAGATACCGGCCTTTCAACATTGTTTAACTCATCGTTGATGCCGGAATTTTCACTGACGGCAAGCGGCGCAACTACTTTGTGCAGACCTAGCTTGCCCGATAAAAGGTGTGAAAAGGTCATTTTTACTCTTTCTATTGCTTTTTCTGTTTCCAGTTGGTCGCTGAGACCTCTGCCGGACTCTTTGTTTTTTGTGACTTGCATAAAAATTGGATTTTAAAATGTATATATGTAAAAAAAAAAGGCCCGCTGTTACGCGAGCCCCGAAACTATAATAATAGCATTGCCTGCCCGCGTCGGAGGAGGTTTATTGTTATTATTGTTATTGATGTTACTGATCAGAATTTTATGTGCCATTTTTGTTTTGCTATTCATTTTAGAATTTAAGACAACTTTTATTAAAATGCGTTGTAAAAAAAAAGGCCCTCCGTTTCCGGAAGGCCTTTTACAATTTTATAGAGCTTTTATAATGTCAGCATCACAAAATAACCTTCCGGGCAGTGAATGAATTATTATTCATGCCATTATTATTAAGGTTATTATTTGTTCTTGCTGTCATATGTCTGTTTGAATTACTAATGCAAATATAAACAATTATTTAAATCACAAGTAAAATTTATGTTTTTTATGTTTTAAAAATTCTGAACAGCTTAACTTACTGAACCACTAGCCTTAATGTTTCGTTAAACCCGTTACCCTTAAGATTAACAAAGTATATTCCTCTTCTGAGCTTAGTATTCGGTATAATGGTTTTGTTGATATAGCCGTTAGGGTCGGCGTATATAAACTGCCATAAGACAATTCTGCCGTATGCGTCGGTTATTGTAAGCGAGACCTTTTCTTCCGGATTGTGCCTGTCTGAGATCAGATTTATTTTTTCTCCCCTGTTTGGGTTTGGATAAACTACAAACGCTGAGTTTTTTTGGAAGTTTACAACTTCAATATTGCTGTATTCATAGCTGCCGTCGAAGTCGGTTTGCTTAAGCCTGTAATAAGATATCCCTCTCAAAGGATTGTTATCATCGAAAGAATAATCAAGCCTGTAATTGCTGTGGCCGTCATTACTTTTACTGCTAACCTGCCCTAGAGGCTCAAAGTTCCTCCCGTCAACACTTCTTTCGATGGTAAAGAAATCGTTGTTTGTTTCTGAGGCGGTTGCCCATTTCAGCTCAACCTTATCTTCCGGGGCCTTAGCTTCAAAAAACAACAATTCTACGGGCAGCTCATTGTCACTTGTGGAAGATCCTAAAGTGATTATACCAAAAGAGCTTAACGGGTCTTCCGAAGTTATTTTCCCTTTGTTTGTGACTTCATCGTATTCAGCAATACCCCCGGTGTTCATCCACATGTTTTCAGAATCATCATAGTAGGTAACTCTTAAAGCCTCGGGAACGGAGATGTTGCTAAAGTCAGCTTCCTCCCAGTAGAGACTCACGCGGGCAGAAGCATTTCCGCCGGGGTTCGTCAGGCTCCATGACTCGATCTCACTAACCAGCAATAACCCTTCATCAACATCTGCATCCTCCGGAATATCCTCAAAGTCATCAAAATATTCGGCAATAAACTCAAACGGCGACTTACCACCATTAAGAGATATGTCCTGTATTTCCATCCGTGCCCACCTGTTGTTTTTACCCGTCGGGAATATAAAGTCCTCATCACCAAGCTTTCTTACCGGACCATCGACGAAAGAATTCTCGTTTCCTTCGTTGGTGGTTGCCCCGGAATTAATGGTTAGCATATAGTTTTCATTGCTGAAAATGATGCCATTTTCAAGTTCAAGGTTGCCCGAGATGCTTACAGGGGTTTCAAGAATTATTCCGTTGTCAGTATTGACAACAATATCGTAAAAATTAAGATTGGAATCTCCTGTAATTTTCTGCGGCGATAAATTGTTGCCAATGAAATTAACAGAACCCTGATTAGGATAAAAGTTGCCATTCACGGTTAATTTGCCCGCAACCGAGAGAACAGACTCGCCTGCGGTTGTAATGGTTGCATTGTTGTTGACAATAAGATCCCCGGCTTGTGCCTCTTCTGTTAAAGAGCTGATCACCGGCATATTATCAACAACACTTAATACTTCAACATTGGTTTCGTTTGATGGCATGTCATTACATGGCCAGTTTGATGTTGTAAACCAGTCTTCGTCTTCGACGCCGGTCCACAGACCTTCTCCGACATACATTTCTTTGCTTCCGGGCTCAACAAGGCATCCTCCCTGGACTGTTGCTTCAAGGCTGACAATGTTGCCGTAGTCAAATGCTGAATACACAAAATTGAGCTGACCGCTGTCCTGCTCGCTCACATTATCAATAATGAAGTTAGCATTTGTAATTTCGAGGCTGTTGGAGCTTGCTGCTGTAAAAGTAACTTCGCTGCCGGGACAAATAATGTTGTAAGTATGGTCGTAATTGCTTACAAACTCAACGTCAGCCGGCAAAACGTCAACTTGCGGATTGTTGTTCAGCTGCCTTTCACAACCCAGGTTATAAGCCAGCACATTGAATGTTGTCAGAGCGTCCACTGTGCCGGTAGGCAGATCTATATTGTTTCCTGTGCCTGTAACATAATTGCCTATTTCTTCTTCTCCATGGCGCAGTTGATATCTGATGTCTTCTTCTGAGCTTTCAACAATGATCGTTGTTGACCCTCCCTGGCATATTTCTTCAAGCTCGGTCACCAGGTTCCTTTCTTCCGGCATAGCGCTGACAACAGGGTTGTGGGAGTCTGTGCCAACTGGCCCGTCTTCTCCGATACGTTCCTGTACGGCAATGCTGCCCTCTCCAACATCTTCCCATTCAACGGTTATTCCGGCCTCTACGGTCCAGGTATCACAAGAACCTTCAATACAGGTGCCCCCTGTAACAGACCACAGGTATTCGTTTCCGGAGTTATACGTTGTTTCGTATTCTATCTGATCGCCTTGACAAACGTTTGCAACAACGGGGTTGATCTCCGGTACAGGTACGGATAACACTTCTATGGTTAAAGCATCTGAAGCCAGGCAGCCTGTTGAGCCTGTTTCCTCCAGTAGTGTCAGCGTGTAAGAGCCCGTGCCTTCATTGAAAGTTATTTCTGTTTGGTGTGTGTTTTCAGTATGTATTGTGCCGCCGGCAGCACCATCCCAGGACCAGTTATATATGCTTCCTTCGTTGGTGGCAGTAGTATATAGCCTTGTTTCGCCCGCACCAACAGTAGCAGGCCCTGTAATTGCCGGCTTGTTTGTAAGCAACACGGCTATTTCCACGGTGTTGGTATTAACAACTCCTGTGCTTACATTATCCGAAACAGCCACAAGCTCCAGGGAGTAAGGTGAGCCTTCCGAGCCTCCCATGTCAGACCCCGACAGGTTGATGTTGTAAGGGGTGGAGGTGATGTTTGTTTCGGTAAACTCGTTAACAGTGCCGTTCCCGCTGCCTGTCGTTCTGTAGGTAAGTGACCAGGGAGCTGTTCCTGTGAAATTAACCGGGATTGTTGCTATCTCATCATTGTCGCAGATCTCAATATCTGAGAGGTCCGCAATGGAAGCAGTTACGCCAATTACTCCTATAGTGAAGATCCCTTCACTAACCGGGTCGGTAGTGGCAACCGTTCCTGAGTCGGAGCTGCCACTGACTTCATCTCCCTTTTCACTCCAATCTTCAGCGCCTGTGTCAAACTCAACAACTCTGAGCATAGAGCGAAGAGTAGGGTCGTTGGTCACTCCCTCGAAAGAGTTTTCGTCCCATCTCAGCTTAACATTAGTATTGCCTCCGGCAGGGCCATCTACAACCCAGTATTCATTATTGCTGACTTCTGTCAGAGGCTCATTAAGGTTATTTTCCGGGTCTGTCGGGTATCCATCATCATCGGGGTTGCGGCTGAAATACTGTGCTGTCCAGTAGTCGGGGGATGATGTGGCCGAAGCATTTAACAGCTCTATCCTGCCAAGGCGTCCCTCGCCCTCAACAACATTTCCGACGGGAAAATTAAACGACTGTCCGCGGATGATCCTTTTACGTAAAGGACCGTCTACAAAAGAAGTGGAGTTGCCGCCAACGGCAGCAAGAGAAGAGGTGTTGGTTAAGGTTACCTTCATGTCGTCATAGGAGTATATAACTCCCGAGGAAAGGTTAAGCCTGCGTGTTATTTCAATTCCTGCGTCACTATTGATAAGATCAAGCCCGGCATCACTGCGCATAGTAAGGTTGTAAAACTTTTCAGTTACCACTACATTAAGAAACTGGGTTTCTTCGCCTTCAACGAACACAGTGCCTCTTCCCGGCCTGAAGCTGTTTGCCGAAATGTTTTCATTTAACCAGTCACCCGAGAGGAAAATATTCTTGTTGTGCAGGGTGTTGCTGAGTGTTGTTCCGTTAAGTATTCTAAGGCTGCCCAGCACCTTCATGTTGTCAGCACTCATATTCTTTATGCCGCTGCCTGAAAATAACACATTTTGAAACGGTTTATAGTAGTTTCCGGGCTTAAGAGGCAGGGTTGCGGTGTTTTCACCTTTGAACTCAACGATTGTGCTTTCATTTTCAAAGAACTGGTCATAGTCTCCGCCGGGAAAAACGAAGAACCCGTCGGATGTGGAAGCAAGTTCTATTTTGCCGGATCCTTTTACCGCTCCGAAGTCATGGAAAACGGTCGCTTCGCAGTCAAGGGTACCGTGTATCTCTAAAGAAGCACTATACCGCTTGTCTTCGTTGATTATTACAGTGTGTTCTTCAGCAATTATTACCGGGTTTCCATGTGGGTAATAATCGGCTGCGGGTCCGTCATGGCCTTCCATTGACCAGGTGTCGAGATCTGTCCAGTTGCCGCTGCTGCGGCTGTAAAAGATGTCAAAAGGAGGGGTGAAGTTATAATGTTCGCCGGCGGTAAAGTCACCAGCAACAAAGCTCACATTGTTAACTGTAATTTTGTTCTCACTGCTTATAACGCTTCCCGGATCTCCTTCATTTCCGAGGTCTGTCCATTCAAACTTATCAGCATTATACATGCCTGCATTGTAGCTTTCATCGCTTGTCTCGCCGGGCCTGACATCTTCAGTCAAATAGTGATAAGTGTGGTTGATGCTGAACGGTTGGCTGAACCCTGCAGAGTCAACGCTCCAGTAGTAAGCCAGCTCTTCTTCATCAGGGTGCACAATAGCCGGGTGTTTGCGGTTAACCGGCCTTACGGTAACTGACCCCGGGCTTCCGCTTTCAGTTATGTTGTATGATGCCGGGGTGTATTTGCCGGCAACACCTATAGGCATGGTAAAAACAGATTCTCCTGTGGCAAAAAGTTTGCGAACGCCCTGGTCACTCAAAGCACCGTTGAGTATTATCATTTTGTTAACTCCCGGTTCGCCTTCAATGCCGGCATTTTCACCGAAAGTCAGCAGATAGTCATCAATATAAATGCTTCCGCTGTTAAAAGTAAGTATCCCGTTGATGGTTGCGTTGTCAAGAAGGCTGATGCCGTTTGCGTTTTCCAGTATAATGTTCCCATAGGAACCTCCTATACCGGAAAGAGACTGGTTTTGTGTGCCGGCAAGAATGATGCCGCCATCACTACCCGGGCTTGTGTGTGAAGATGTGTTTAAAACGTTTCCGGCGACCGTAATTGCATTTTCTCCATCGTTAAGGGCGCCAGACTCTATTAATAAACTTTCGTTGATCCTGAGGGCTGTATTTGAGTTTTCAAGTTCGACTGAACCTCCTGCGCGGATTATAACATTCGCAAAGTTGGTAAGGTTTGATACGTTGCCGGCAATAACCTGGTTATCTTCTGAGTTGAAGATGACAGTTTGTGATGTCGATCCTGCGAGGAAGCCGCCTTGTTCTATACCGGGGGTTTCATTATTGTTGTTGTTAACCAGGTTTCCGCCTATAGTCAGGTCAAGACCGCCTGCACGGTATTCGGAATTGCCGTTAATTTGCAGATTGTTAAGTATTTCCGGTGCCAGCACTTCGGTAGTAAGGTATTGGTTGGAGCCGTCTGCTCCTATGCTGATATTCCACAATGGTGTGGATGTACTGAGCCTGAAATTGTAATTTGCTCCGGATGATTCAAGCCCAAACTTTAGCTCACCACCTGTGATGTCATGTGCTTCGGGTCGCAGGTAAACATCGCCGAAAGATGTACCTGGGCTTGCCGGCCTGTCAAAAAAGACCGTGCCGTCAGACATTTCCAGCAAACTTCCTTCGTTAGCTATTTCCAGCAGTGCGCGGTTAGCTGCACGGTTTTTGCCATAAATGAAAACCTCCCCGCCTTTTTGAATATAATTCAGCGCTCCGCCGGTTATTGTTGTGGGTCTGCGAATCTGACCGTTTATGAAAAGTTCACCACCCTCAGCAATGATTTCCGGGTTGCCTGCTGCCGCATATTCTATGGAGTTGTTGGTGCTGTTTGCAGGATTACCGATATACATGCTGCCGCCAAGAACTTCAATCCTGCCTGAAAGGTGTAGGTCTGCAGAACCTGAACCTCCATAAGCAACGCGCACCTCGCCCCGGTTAACTGAAAGCGCTGCGGTTGATGGTATCTCAAAATCCGTTTCACCGTCAGTAATAGTTACTGTCAACTCCGGGTTGTCCACCCTGAAAGTACCGTTCTGAAGTGTAAGAAACGGGTTGGATATCCCGGTTGTAATAGGCTTTTCTAATGTAAGAACAACTTCGGGACAAGAGCCTTTGTTGACAAACAGATTATAAAAATTGGTGTTTCCGCTACCTTCGATGACTGCATCTTCACTGCCCTTGAAATATACGCTAACACGACTGTCGTTTTCTCTGTGCATGTCAAATTCACCGTTATTGTGTAAGCTGCCGTGAATTTTCAGAATGTGGTTGAAAAGAGAAGGGGTGTTTATCCTGGTTCTAAAAACAGCGCCGGCAGAAATGTTCACGCTTCCTAAAACTTCAATTGTTTTAGTATCCCCTTCAAGGATGATAAATGTTCCGGACTCTGCTACAATATCGCCTTTTATCAGCAGTAAGCTCCAGTTGTTTCCATCACTTGAGGCCGAGGAGGAAGAAGCCTGGCCGTCACCTTTTAAAATAAGATCTTCATGAATAACAAGGTCCAAATCAGGAAGGTTGATCTCTCCTTCAATGTGGTTTAAAACCAGGTTCCTGTATTGATCAAGCTGCAAACCGCTTTCAGAGGTATGAGGAACAACTATTCCGCTGCCATAGTATTCCACTGTACCACCATCCGGTCCTAAAAAGTGTCCGAAATCACCTTGCGGGAAGTAGTTTGAGCTTGAGATTCGAAGTGTGCCCTGGCTGGAGGATGTTTCTCCCGTTATTGCTGAGAAGTTGTGCCCCTGTGTTGAGCCCAGGTCTAGCGTTGACCCTCCGGCTATGAAAAGCGCACCGCACTCCTTGTCCGGGCCGGAAATGGTTACGGTATGGGTGTATTCATCATTTCCTATCTTTACGATTGTGTTTGGCCCGGGGGTTATTGCCGAGGGCTCTCCGCCCGGTTCGATTTCCGACCATGTGTCTGTTTCATCCCAGTTGCCATCCTGCCGGCTAAACAGTACCGGAATATCAATGAAAGCGGAGGGCGCACCGGCGGTGTATTCACCATAGGCGGTTGACTGGTAGTCAAACGTTATTTCATTATTTGCCTGGTCGACATTGTTTATGTCATCTATTGTAACCCATGATGTTCCGTTTCGGTAAACACCCGGGATATAGTTTGCTTCCGTTCCTCTTACAAAGTAGTCGCTAAGCTCATAGTCATAGAAGTATCTGTGGTTTACCGATTCCTCCCGGATGCCTGAAAAGCCTTCGGCCGTGGTTTTCCAGTATGTTGCAAGCACGGTGTTGTCTTCCTGTGAGAGGGGGTGGCGGCTGTTTACAGGCCTTGAAGCCACATTTCCGTAAGCTTCGGGCGGTTCGGTAAAACCGATATATGCCAGCATATAGTAGAAGTTGTCATCATCTGCCTGAAAACCAAAGGGAAACAGAAACTCCTCCGTACTGTCATATTCTCTTTTTATACCTCCGTCAGAAGATAATCCTTTTGTTGTGATCATTTTCCCGGTGGTAAAACTTTGTTCGGTATTGGTAATTGCGGAATATATCCTTGCGTCTTTTCCCAGCTTCAGCGTGTTGCTGCCAATGTAAAGCCTGTGATTGGATGCCAGGCGCAGGTTTCCTGTAACGGTCATGTTGTTTGACATTGTCACTGAACCCCCTGTTTTGTTAATAAAGAAGTTGTTAAAGCTACCGTTTCCATTGCCTGAGATTGTTTGTTCAGCTGTGCCTGTAAGCCTTATGCTTCCTGCTCCTGCAGCCGGCTTAAAATGCAGCCCGCTGTTTGTTATGTTGCCTGATACATTGATAACCCTGCTGTTATCCCTGAGGATGGTTCCTTCTCCTATCACGAGGCTGCCCCGGACAGAATATGTGTTGGAGCCCTCAAGTGTAAGGTCGGAGCCATTCGAAAGGGTCAGGTTGTATAGCCCGTCGGTTATTGTCCCTGAATTGTTGAAAGCCTGAGGTTCATGACCATTGAAAAAAGTTGTGTTGGAGCCGGGGTTGTAAGTGGCATCACTTTCAATGGTAAAGTTGCATCCTACATACACATCGACATTGGTTGCTCCTGTGCTGAAAACTGCTTCATCAAGAAGCGACAGGTTGTTGAGAGTTTTTAAAGGCAGCGCAGGTACAGGTTCATTAACGGTTGTGCTTCCAATGACTGCTCCCGGATGCGCTACTATTCTTGCTTCATACTCTGAAGATGCTTCCCTGATGATGTTAAGGTTGTAAAATGGTCCGCGGGAGGTAAAATAAGCATTTCTGTTATTAGGTACATAGATGTTAATAGTTCCTTCTGAAATGTCAATGTTTTCCGGTGCTGTTGCTAGCACAAAACTAAACTGCCTTCCTTGCGTGTAAGTCGCATTTGTTGGTGTTGAGCGGAGGATGTTCATCTCTCCTCCGGACATTGTAAAGGATGTGCCTTCATAGCCCAGGTGAAAACTTGCGGCATATCCGTCATAAGTGACATAGTCACGGCGAATATCCACTGTTCCTCCTGTCTGAATATAGGCACCACGGTGGTTGGACCCTTCGGCTGATGTACGGATGATGGGTGTGTTCACTGTGCCGCCTTCAACTATCATCTGGCCGGTAGTACGTAAGCCGATCCCCTGCCATGCATTATCTATTAAAGTCCCTGAAGTTATCTTTAGCTTTCCATATACGGACATTATGGCTTTTGCATGCTGGCTGTTTGGTGTATAGGCTGTTGTATAGACTGTAGCTCCATCAATCCAAAGCATCGCATCTTCATCAATTGCATAATTTCTTCCTCCGGTTGTGGTACCGTAATTATTACTGGAGGCCAGCGCGGGAATAATTATATTTTCTCCCAGCCTCACGGTTCCTGCTTCAAGCCCCAGGGCATTATCATTAGGTATGTTTGGCGGTGTGCCGGGGGAGTTATCCTGAAAGTTGTTTGGGCCGTAAAGGTTAAAGTACTCTTCGTTTGTTGCATCAAGGTGCAGTATGTAGGTGTCGTCAATGCCTTTGTTTATTTCTATCCGGTAGAATGTTGCCGGGGCATTAATTGTAACGTACTGGTCGGCTGCAGGGTTATCAAAGATAACATGTGCCCTGGCGCCCCCGTCGTTAAGGTAGTCAGGCGCAGTTCTGTCGGTAAATGTTACATCTCCGTCAATATCAAAATCACCTTTGACAATAAAGCTGTGGCTGTATGCAGCTTGCCCGAGCCGGATACGCCCGTCGCTGTGTACGTGTACTGAGCCGGTAATATCTATAGTACGTGCAGCACCGCCGGTATCATTATTTATTTGGAAAACACCGTTTTCTACGGCCAGGTCGCCGTTGATGGTAATGTCGGCAGTAACCTTTGCCGTTACAGAAGTGTTGTTGAAGTTTAAGACAAGGTTGTTGTACTCATACCTGTTGAAATCGAAATCTTCTGTAATGCCGTAATACTCAACTGTTCCTCCGGAGGGGGATACAAAATCACCGAAGATGCCACCCGGGAAGTTGTTTGTAGCAAGCCTCAACAGCCCTTTGCCGCTGACATTGCCAAGGTTATGGTCTGTAGTGTTGGCAATATCAAGCGTGCCGCCGTCATTTATCTTAAGTGAAGCGATTTCTTGTTCGTCATCACCTAGGGTAACCGACCTGCCGTTGAGAATAACAACATGGTCGCCGCTGCCCGGAACAGCATTGCCGGGGTTGATATGCAGAGTGCCCGAAGGGTCGGTGGTCCAAACTGCATAATTGCCGAAACTGCCCGACTGGTATGAGTAATATGTTACAGCCGAACGTTCTTTACCGGTTGAGCCATTATCATCAGTTTCCGCAAAAACATAATTGCAGGGGATGATAAATGTCAAAGCGAAAAAGAGTAGTAAAGACAGGTTTTTTGTAAGTCTGTAGGTTTGTAAGCCTTTGGTGTACATGGTTTATATGTTTGATGCAGAATGTTTTACAAGATCGAGTAAAAAATTTTAAAAGTAATTTAGATTTACATTATACAAAACCCCCCGACTTTCGACATTATAAGCGCCAACCAGCCAGGGTTTTACATTTACGCATCCGTAAAAATACGTAAAAACATTGCGGTTTTTACGGAAGTTCAAAATTACAATATTTTTCAAATCAAAAAATTTTTTTTGAAAATGTTTGTTTTTTTTGTGGTGTTTTGCAATTGTAGGGTGACGGGTGACGGGTAACGGGTGACGGGTGACGGGTGTTAGCCTGTTAAAAGCTGACAGAAAGCCAGCCCCTTATGCGCATTTGGATACTGATAGATGAATTTTCCGTTGCACTTGTATATGGGAAGTCATTTCATAGAAGCCCGGAGGGCTTACCTGTGAATAGCCGTGTGCGAAGCGCACGGATGGGATTAGCCGTAAATCCGAAACGCTCCGTCAGGAGCCGTCTGTGAAAGGCTGTATTTACCGGCGGTCCCTCCGGGACGCACAGGTTGTTCTGACCATTCTAACCACCGGATAACCGGTGGCTATTGACAGATAGCCCTTTCAGGGCATTTGGATATTGGTAGGTATAAATTATTCCCCGGGTTCTACCCGGGGCTATGTTGTTTAAGCCTTTCAGGCTTTTAGCCCGAGCAGGATGTTTGGTACATATATAACCCGTCACCCGTCACCCGTCACCCGTCACCCGTCACCCGTTACTCGTTACCCGTCACCCGTTACCCGTTACTCGTTACCCGTTACCCGCCTGAAGATGGAATTTTGTTAACAAATCGTACATTTGCCTCATCAACTGGCAAAAGCGTTATTCAGGAGGCTAATAACAACAAAAACGGCAAAAGAATAGACATTTTACAAAAAAAAGTCTCCTAATTACTAAAAATTCAGTATTTTATCGGATATTTTTACATAGAAATATACTTTTATTTGTAAATTAATAGAAAATGTTGTTTTATTTAATCATAAAAACAACAAATTTGTAATAGAAAAAATTAAAAAATGCAAACATTCCGGCGTACTTTTTTGTTATTTATCTCTGTGATCTTTACCGCGGGACTATACTCGCAAGGTACTGTTACCGACACAGAAGGAAATGAATATTCGACTATTATGCTTTACGGCAGGGAGTGGATGGTGGAAAACCTCCGTGTTACGACTTATAACAACGGAGACTCCCTTGTGGCGTATAGCGATGAGAGCTCCTGGAGAAACCTGTCTGAGGGTGGCTACGGTGTTTATCCTCATGCAGATATTGAAGGTATTAACACGGAAGAAGAAATGACGGAGGCTTACGGAAAGCTTTATAACTGGTATGCTGTGAATGATCCCCGCGGCATATGTCCTGTTGGATGGGAAGTTCCTTCAGAAGAACTTTGGCTGGAAGTCAGGGACGAGGCTGATCCGCAGGCTATGAGAAACCGCAATGTGCTTGGGCTGAAGCTTAAGTCACAACGCCAGGAAAACTCACCTTTCGATGGCTATGATACATCAGAGCACCCAAGGTGGGATGAGCATGATAAAAACCATGGCACCGACGAGTATGGTTTTGAAGCTTTACCTGCAGGAAGTATTAATAACGAAGGCCGGTTTGTCAACATCGGCGAATATGCCTACTTCTGGACTGCCACACAAAATACAGAATATGATACCCAGGCTTTTGCCATGGTGATGCTTAGTATACACGCAGGCACAAGTGCCGCCAGCTATTATAAAACATCGGGGTTTTCCGTGAGATGCGTAAGATCCGAGAATGGCCCTGAGCCTCAAACATATGACCTTACCATAAGTTTAGAAGGAGAAGGCACCACCGATCCCGTGGCAGGCACACACACCTACAATGAAGGCACCGAAGTAGATTTAACAGCCACCCCCGGTGATGGCTGGGAGTTTGAAAGATGGGTGATTGAAGGTGATGATGTGATGGAATCATCCACGCAGGTTACGATGGATGGTGATATTTCCGCGGTGGCGCATTTTGCGGAAGAGGAAGAAAACGGCAACGGGCTTCCGTCGGTAGAAGTAAACGGCACAACTGTTTACGTGCATCCCGAAGATCACGACCAGGCACTTGAATGGGGAGGTGACGGAACAACCACAAACGCCGGCTCAGATATAGATGGGTTTTCCAATACACAAACCATTATTGACGTGCTGGAAGACAATGAAGGAGTGCCTTATGCAGCACAGTATTGTGACAACCTCGTATCGGAAGGTTTTGATGACTGGTATCTGCCGGCAAAGGACGAGCTGAACGCAGTTTATGAAAACAAAGATGAGATAGGTGGCTTTACTTATAATTTCTATTGGAGCAGTACTGAGTATGACCACAGGTATGCCTGGTACCAATCGTTTGATGCAGGATTTCAGGACTGGGAAGAACGTAAGTTCAGCAACCATGGCGTTCGTTGTGTGAGAAAAGATAATGACTAGTATTATAAAACCGGTAGACTTACATGTTGAAAAACGAAAATAACTGAATGTTTGACATTTATATATAACAAAAAAAGACAATATTGCGTAAAAAAATGAAAGTGAGCAAAGTATGATTTTGTATAAAAGCAAAACTCTTGTTATAGATAGAATGATTGCTTAACTTTGCAGGTTCGTTTTTTCCGGTCAGAATGAAATGCCCGCTTTGCAGATTGTCAAAAGGCTCTTTGACCCGTTAAAAAGAATAAAGAAAGCGTGTTTCAAATCATGTTATTGCGCTGTTGATCATATAGAATAAAAGATATTGAAAACAAAAATATAATCTATAATATGAAGAAAAAAGTACTTTTTTTTAAAAAAGCAAAAATCCCTTCAATATTTTTAGTACTCCTGACGGGAGTTTTGTTAGTGCTCAGCCAGCATGGCCTGGCGCTAAATTCAGCAAGTGCTACCAATACCGATAAAGATATTTCTGCGGCAGATTTTGAAGGCCATCCGGTCGTTGCAGAGGAAGGTGAAACAGTTACTTTTACTGATGAGTCGACCGGTGATTTTGATTCCTGGGAGTGGGATTTTGGCGAAGGAGCCAGCCCTGCCACTGTAACAGGACAGGGGCCTCATGATGTGGTTTATAATACTACCGGATTGAAATCCGTCAGCCTTACCGTTGATGGCGATGATGGCGAACATACTATTACAAAGGAAGATTATATCACCGTGCTGGAAGAAACCACCAGGTGGTACTCCTTCATGGACGGAAGCTGGGATGATTACGACACGTGGACCACAGATCCCAGCGGTACAACTCTTGAAGGGCCGCTGGATGAACTGCCGGGTGAGTTTGACCAGGTGATTATTATTGACGGCAATAACGTCCACATGGAGTCAGATGATATTAACATTACTTTTCTCGAAGTACGTAGCGGCACACTGGACCTTGGCTCTACATCAGGACATGACTTTACAACAATTACCGGCGAAGGAACAATTGCGCTTAGTTCCGATAACTTCCCTGCAGGTGATGCCTCAGGTTTTAATGCTGCCGGAAAAGGTACAGTAGAGTTTTACGGAAGCTCTTTTAGCCTTGAGCAGGAACATACTTTCAACAACATGGTTGTTAATATGGACAACAACAGCCAGGTTCTTACGATGCTTGCCGACTACAACCTTAACGGCAACCTTACTGTTAAAAGAGGTGTATTTCGTATTAACGACAACATAGGAACAGACATTCTTAATCTTAATATCAATAAAAACCTTATCGTTCAAAGCAACGGCCAGATCCGTGTCGGTGAAGGCGATACCCGTGATGGGTATCAGATACAAGGAGGCGATTTGCCCCCACTGGGACAGTATCACTCAATATTCCACCAGGTAAACATACGAGGCGATTTTACCAATAACGGCAGCGTGCGTTTTACCAACCAGGATGGCCCCAATTATCGCGACTTCACTACCAGCGGAGCAGCAGTGGTTACCTTCTCGGGAACCAATTATCAAACTGCCGAACTGAACGGTGTTACAGACTTTTATAACCTTATCGTTGATAAAGGAATTGGGCAAAATTACGTATTGGAGATAAACTCTTCAAACAGTTCCAACTTTGCACTTTACGGCCCCAACAACTTAGGAAACAGTACAGGCGGAGGTTTTCCCGAGCAAAACCCTGAAATACGCAAGGCTTTATGGATACGCAATGGCACATTAAAACTTAATGGTGCAATGGATATTCCCTCACTTACCGAAGGTAATGAGCGTGGCGGCAGGGGAGACTATACCGTACCTACCAATGGCAAGCTATGGATAGC